>CAZZXB010000081.1:0-13954 GCA_964658025.1 uncultured Janthinobacterium sp. | reverse complement strand
GCACGCAATCCGAAGCACCTCGCGTCGACCGCCGATCGACGCACCTCGTTCGCCCACGATCGCATGCGAGCGACGCGTTCGAAACCGTACGCTTCGTCGCGCGAGCGTTCGATGAACGAGCCCGTGTCTCCGGACGATCGGCGACTCCCGCCGTCCGCCGCCGGCGCCGTCGAAGCCGCCGCGAACGTGCTCCGGCCCGACCGCAGCTCGGCGTCCGCCGCTCCGGCAACGATGCCGAACGCCGCATTCGTCCGCGCGAGCGAACTCATCGCGGCCGGCGGGCACGCTATCGTCGACACCGATCCTCGCAAGGGCGTCATCGAGACGACGCACGCGGTCTATCTCGCGATCGAGGACGGCTCGAAAGCCGACTATCCCGGAATCCGAGCGCGGCTGCTCGATACGATCGAGCAAGGAAAAAACTTCGCCGTCTACGCGGAACGCCTCTCCGACGAATCGGTCTCGCACGTGCGGACGCAACTCGATTCGCGAACGCTCGACGAGAAGGGTCTGCGATCGGTGCTCGTCACGAACGCCGCCGCCCTTCGGGCCGCGATCGCGGAACTCGAAACCTCCACGCGTCGCCCGTCGGAAGCGAACGAGTCGCAGACGATGCGCGTCCTCCGTCTCGTCGTCGGTTTCGCGATCTTCTGCACGATACTCGCCTGGCTCCGCGACCGCGGCGTCGAGACCGTTCCGCTCGCCTGCATCGCCTTCGCGATTTGGCCGCTCTGCCTCGCCGTTCGCTCCGCTCCCGAGGGTGCGGCCCAACTCGTCGCCGCCGCATCCTTCCTCGTCGGCATCGTCGCGATCGTGGCGGCGCCGGGATCGGTCGCGGCGCTCGTCCAAGCGGCGGCGTGGTGGCTGCCGCCCGTGTCGCGATCGCTCGCCGCCGTTCGCGCGCGTATCCTCGCCGTGTTTCGAAAACCGACCGCTCACGCATAACGCGGTCCGACGACCCCGTCGGTCCTCCGCACGCATCGCCCTTCACGACCGTTCCTCGCACGTCCCGAAATCACGGAAGCGCGCATTTTAGCGCGATCTTAAAGGCCGCCCCCGCCGCGTTCGGCGATGCGCGTCGCACGGCGTTATCGCGCGTAACGGTACGAAGAAAGAGGCGGTCTTCAAACCGCCTCTTTCTTCCGCTAACGCTTTCGCGACTCGACCGCGCCGCGCCGCGCCGGGCGCTTCCGTTCGGTCGGCGTCGCGACCGGCGTCGGCCGCTTCGCACGCGAGCGCATCGGGACGACGACGCCGTCCTTGCGTTCGGGTTCGCCGAGCATCACGGGCGTGATGATCCGCTTGCCGAACGCCTGCTCGAAGACTTCCGAGATCTCTTCGACCGACACGAAGGTCATCGTGTCGCGAACTTCCTCGGGCACGTCGTCGAGATCGACTTCGTTGCTTCGGGAGCACGATCTTCGAGATGCCGGCGCGCTTCGCGCCGAGGACCTTTTCCTTGAGGCCGCCGATCGGTAACACCTGACCCGTCAGCGTGATCTCGCCCGTCATCGCGAGGTTCGAGTCGACCTTCGTGCCCGTCAGGAGCGAGGCGATCGACGTCGCGAGCGCGATGCCCGCCGACGGGCCGTCTTTCGGAACCGCGCCCGCCGGCACGTGGACGTGGAGATCGTGCTTGCTGAAGTACTCTTCGGGGAGTCCGAGTTCGTTCGAGCGCGAGCGCAAGAACGAGACGGCCGCCGTCGCGGATTCCTTCATCACGTCGCCGAGTTGACCCGTGAGCGTGAGCTTCCCCGTCCCCGGCATCGCGCTCGATTCGATGAACATGATGTCGCCGCCGACGGGCGTCCAGGCGAGACCCGTCGTCACGCCGATCGACGCCGTCCGTTTCTTCACTTCGTTGAAGAAGCGCGCGCGGGAGAGGTACTCGGGGACGTTCTCCGGCTTCACGCGCGCCTTATAGCGCGGCTCTTCCGCGATCTTGCGCGCGACCTTACGGAAGATCGTCCCGATCTCGCGATCGAGATTGCGGACGCCCGCCTCGCGCGTGTAGTCGTTGATGACGGTGCGCACGGCCTGATCGTTGATCTGGACCTGCGCGTCGCGCAGGCCGTTCGCCTCGCGCTGCTTCTTGAGCAGGTACCGCTTCGCGATCTGCATCTTCTCGGATTCCGTGTAGCCGGAGAGCGAGATGATCTCCATGCGGTCGCGGAGCGGTCCGCTGATCGTCGAGAGATCGTTCGCGGTGCAGACGAAGAGCACTTGCGAGAGATCGAACGGCAGGTCGAGATAGTGGTCGCGGAACGAGTTGTTCTGCGAGGGATCGAGCACTTCGAGTAACGCCGATTGCGGGTCGCCGCGGAAATCGGAGCCGACCTTATCGATCTCGTCGATCATCATGACGGGGTTGCGCGTCCCCGCATCGCGGAGCGCGCGGACGATCGTTCCCGGCATCGCGCCGATGTACGTCCGACGGTGACCGCGGATCTCGGCCTCGTCGCGGACGCCGCCGACCGAGAGCCGCACGAACTTGCGCCCCATCGCGCGCGCGATCGATTGTCCGAGCGACGTCTTGCCGACGCCCGGCGGCCCGACGAAACACAGGATCGGACCCGTGAGGCGGTTCTTGAGTTTGCCGACCGCCAAGTATTCGATGATTCGGTCCTTGACCTTATCGAGGCCGTAATGATCCTGATCGAGGATCTCGCGCGCCTTGCCGATGTCGATCGCGTCGGTCGTGGCCTTCGCCCACGGGAGCTGGACGATCCAATCGAGGTACGTCCGGATCACCGAATACTCGGGGCTCGCCTGCGGCACTTTCGCCAACCGGTCGAGTTCGCGGTCGGCGACCTTGCGGACGTCCTCGGGCAATCCGCCCTCGTCGAGTTTTTTCCGCAGCTCGTTCGTCTCGGCTTGCTGGGGATCGGTCTCGCCGAGCTCTTCTTGAATAGCGCGCAGTTGCTGGCGCAGGTAGAACTCGCGCTGATTCTTCTCCATCTCGCGCTGGATGTCGGACTGGATCTTGTGTCCGAGCTCGACGACCTCGAGCTCTTTCGTCAAGAGCATCGTGAGCTTCCGCATCCGCTTCTCGGTGTTGCGCTCTTCGAGCAACATCTGCCGATCGGCCGTTTCGAGCCGCATCGAACTCGCGACGAAATACGTGAGGAGATTGGAGTCGGTGATGTTGTTGACTTCCATCTCCATCTCGCGCGGCGCTTGCGGCAGGTAGCCGATGAGCTTCGAGAAGAGGCTCGCGAGATTGCGATGCATCGCGGTCATCTCTTCCGTATCGCGCGTGATATCGGGAAGATCCGTGTAGGTCGCGGCGAGATACGGCGAACTCTGCGTGAAATCGTCGGCCCGGAATACCGAATTTCCGCCGACGATGCAGCGGATCGTACCGTCGGGGACTTTGATCATCCGCTGGATCATGCCGATCGTCCCGACGCGGCGCACGTCGTCGGATCCGGGATCCTCCGTGTCCTTGTCCTTGAGCGCGACGAGACCGATCGGTCGGCCGTCGCGGAGCGCCTCCTCGACGAGCGCGATGCCCGGCTTCTTCACGACCGCGAGCGGGATGACGGTATTCGGGAAGAGCACGGCGTCCTGCAACGGCAGGATGCCGAGGATGTCGGGGGGTGCGGTCGAGGCGGCGGGTTTCTTGGGTGCGGCGGCCATCAGGCGGGCGTCCTTTTCACGGTCATACGGATTTCGAAGCGATGCTCGGGCGTCCGCGAGCGGGCGGAGATCGGGAGACGGATCGTGAGGAAGCCGTCGCGATAGACGGCCGTCGCCTCGTCGTCCACGACGGCGATCGGGAGGTGGATGCGCTTGGCGAACGCGCCGTAGTCGATCTCTTTGAGCACGACGTCGCCGCCGTACGCACCCGGTCGCGGCTCGCGCCGACCCGAGATGACGAGCCAGCGCTGTTCGACCGCGACGCTCAGGAGCGACGGATCGGCGCCCGCGATCTCCACGTTGACGACGATCGCGTCGCCTTCTTCGGTGACGTAGACGTCGGCGTTGGGCTCGAAGGGACCGGGGCGCGCCCGGCGGACGAGATCCGCGAACGCCGCGTCGAATTCTCGCGCGACGCGATCGTTGGCCCTCACCGGATTTCCACCATAGTCGTCTCCAACATTAGCACTCTACCCAACCCACTGCCAGCGCTCCGGGTTCCACGGCTGGTGGCGACCCGCGGTCGCCGCGGCGGGGGGAAGGTCGGACGAATTCGAAGGTGACGTGCCTCACCTCTCGCCAGTCCGCGACCGATACGAATGGACATGATCGGCTTACCCGGTTCGCAGAACGAGCGGCCTTCCGACGGCCGATTTCTCAACCTGCTCGCGGAAGCCGTCGTCGTCTACGATCGCTTCGGCACGGTCGTCCATCACAACGACGCCGCGCTCGCGATCCTCGGCGTCACGTCGGCCGAACTCATCGGCAGTTCGCCGTACGAATCCCGGTGGATGCAGACGAACGAGGACGGGACGCCGATCCCCGGCGCCCAGAGTCCCGTGATGATCTGCTTGCGCGAGAAGCGCGTCGTTCGCGATCGCATCGTCGGCTTGAACCGCGGCGACGGAGTCAAGATCTGGTTGTCCGTCAACGCGATGCCGCTCGGCGCGGACGACGCGACGGATCCGGGCGGCATCGTGGCCGTCTTCGACGACATCACGAACCGCAAGAGCCTCGAACGCACGATCCGTCGCAACGAAGCGCAGTTCCGCGATATCCTGCGGTACGCACCGATCGGGATGACGGTCGTCTCGCTCGACGGTCGGTTCCGGCACGTCAACGACGCGCTCTGCGAGATCGTCGGCTACACGCCGCAAGAACTCAAGGACTTGACCTTCCGCGAGATCACGCATCCCGACGACCTCGAAGCCGATCTCGCGAACCTCGCCCGGCTCACCGTCGGCGCGATCCCGATGTATCAGAGGGAGAAGCGCTACATCCGCAAGGACGGCTCGATCGTCTGGATCCAGCTCACCGTCTCGCTCTTGCGCGACGAGATCGGCACGCCCCTCAGCTTCATCGCGCAGGTCCAAGATATCGGCGAGCGTCGCGAAGCGATGATCCGCTTGCAAGACATCTCCACGCGCGATCCCCTCACGGGACTGCTCAACCGGCGCGAACTCGAAACCGATCTGAGCGATCTCGTGCGCGCCGCGCGACAGGCCGGAGAGAACATCACGGTCGTGATGGCGGACATCGACCATTTCAAACGCGTCAACGACACCTTCGGGCACGCGGCGGGCGACGAGGTACTCCGCGAGATCGCGAAGAGCGTACGACGCCACGTCCGGCGCGGCGACCGAGTGTACCGTTTCGGCGGCGAAGAATTTCTCATCGTGTTCGCGAGTTCCGAGGTCGAGACGGTCGCGAGCGTCGAGCGGATCCGTCAAGAGGTCGCGAGATCGCTAACGCGCTTCGGCACGCACGAGATCGCGACGACCATCTCGTTCGGCGTCGCGACGGCGGGCGACGGCGATCCCGCCTCCGCGGCGGCCGATCTCGTTCGTGCCGCGGACGCCGCGCTCTATCGCGCGAAACAGGGCGGTCGCAACCGCATCGAGGTGGCGTAGCCCGTTCAGCTCTCCTCGCGCTGCGGCGTGAGGAGATCCATCGCGACGTTGACGTTCATCTCCGCGAGTTGGGCGCCGCGGTACACGCCGCGCACGGGGCTCACGTCGCGGTAATCGCGCCCGGTCGCGATGCGCACGAACGAATCGTCGATGAGTCGATCGTTCGTCGGATCGAACCCGACCCAGCCGTACGGCGGGAGATACGCCTCGCACCACGCGTGCGACGCCTCGGCGCCGAGCACGCGCGATTCGCCACCGAAGATGTATCCGCTGACGTAGCGCGCCGGAACGTGCGCCCGGCGTAGCGTCGCGATCATCACGTGCGCGAAATCCTGACAGACCCCGCTCCGGCGTTCGAGCGCGTCCTCGACCGTCGTGCGCACGGTCGTCGCGGCCTTGTCGTACTCGAATTGTTCGTGGATCAGCGACGAGACGCAGTGCACCCATTCGCCGATCCGTTCGCCCGGACGTCCGACCTCGTCGAGAAAGCGGTCGAGTCGCGGTCCGAATCCCACGTAGACGCTCTCGTGCAAAAAATCGTACGCTTCGGCGAGGCGCGGGTCCGCATCGAGTAACGCGCGCGTCGCCTCCACCGGATCGACCGGATCGGTCGAGAGCAGCGTCACGACGTTCGAACGCGCGGTGATCGCGAGATCGGCGTGCGAGGGCAGGATCGCGAAATGCTGTACGTCGTTCCCGAAACGATCGGTGTAGCGGTTGATCCGCGCCGTCGGCGAGATGTCGAGCGCGTAGCGCGTGCAGAACTGATTCGTGTCGCTACGCGGCTGGAGGTGGACGACCGTGTAACTCTGGTCCACGGGCGCCGCGTACCGATACGACGTCTTGTGCTCGATCGTGAATTCCATCGTTACGCCGGAACCGGAAGACGCGGAAAGTAAACGCTCTCGATCTCGGAGGAGAGCGCTTCGAACTCGCGTTGGATGTCGTGCGCGAAATGCTCCACCGACGGCGTGACGAGTTCTTCGAGCGGCGTGAAATCGAACACGGCGCAGAGTCGGCCGAGTCGCCGTTCCGCGACCGTGCCGGAACTCCCGATCGGGTTGCGCGAGATGCGTCGCATCGCATCCGAGACCGCGCGCGTCGCGAAGCGCACCGATCGCGGAAACTCTTCCGAGAGCAGGATGAAGGCGAGCGCGTCGCGCGCTTCGGGCGCGCGGTGCGACTGTTGCGCGAACGGAACGCTCGCGCAACACATCTCGAGCAATCGCTGCGACTCGTGCCAGGGCTCGTTCTCCACGTCGACCGCCGCGAGGATGCGCGCGGTGAGGTAGGCGCGCTCGAGGTAGCGGCCGGCCTGCAAGAAATTCCAACCCTCGCCGTGCGACATCGTCGCGTCGCTCACGCCCGCGAACGACTGACACATATCGCGCACCCGGCGGAGAAACCGCGACGGGCCCTCGCGCAGGACCGACTTGAGATCCTGGCCCTCGACGAAGAGGTACAGGACGTTGACGACTTCCCACACCTCGGTCGTGAGTTCGGAGCGGATCCCGAGCGCGCTCGAACGCGCGACGCGAACGCTCGAGACGATCGAGCTCGCGTTCGCCGGATCGAACGCGACGTAGCCGAGCACGGCCGACGATCGATCTCCGAACGCGCCGAGCGGGTCGTCGCGAAAGCCGATCGCGGACATGACCGATTCCCAGAGGTGATCGCTGCGACCGTCGCGGCCGCCGTAGAGATCGACCGAGCGCGCGTGGTTGACGTCGAGGACGCGCGCGAGCGTCTCCGCGCGTTCCACGTTGCGACCGAGCCAGAACGAAAAATCGGCGAGACGGCTGAGCATTATTGTTGGACCCAGGTATCCTTGCTGCCGCCGCCCTGCGACGAATTGACGACGAGCGAGCCCTCGCGCAGCGCCACGCGCGTGAGCGCGGCCGGCGGCACCTCGACCTCGGCACCGTAGAGGGCGAACGGCCGCAGATCGACGCGACGACCGACGACCTCGCCCTCGATGAGCGTCGGCGACGACGAGATCTGCACGACGGGCTGCGCGATGAACTCGCGCGGACGCGCGAGGATGAGATCGCGAAACGCCTCGCGCTCGGCCGACGTGGCGAACGGACCCATGAGCATTCCGTACCCGCCCGAGGCGTTCGTATTCTTCACGACCAGCGAGTGGAGATTGTCGAGCACGTGTCGGCGCTCCACGTCGTTCTCGCAGTCGAACGTCGGAACGTTCGAGAGCAACGGTTCCTCGCCGAGAAAATAGCGGATCATCTCGGGGACGAAGCGATAGATCGACTTGTCGTCGCCGACGCCCGATCCGATCGCGTTCGCGAGCGTCACGTTTCCCGCCCGATAGGCGTCCATCAGACCCGTCACGCCGAGCGCGGAATCCGAACGGAAGTAGAGCGGATCGAGAAAATCGTCGTCGATGCGGCGATAGATCACGTCGACGCGTTCGGGACCGCGCGTCGTTTTGAGATACACGAAATTGTCGACGACGATGAGATCGCGACCCTCGACGAGTTCCACGCCCATCCGTCGCGCGAGGAGCGCGTGTTCGAAATACGCGGAGTTGTACATCCCCGGCGTGAGCACGACGACGTTCGGTTCGGAGTTCCCGCGCGGCGCGGCGAAGCGCAACGTCTCGAGCAGGCGACTGGGATAATCGTCGACCGGCCGGATCGCATAATCGTAGAAGAGTCGCGGGATCGCGCGCTTGAGGACGTCGCGGTTCTCGAGGACGTACGAGATCCCGGAGGGCACGCGACAGTTGTCCTCGAGAACGAGAAACGTCCCGTTCTCGTCGCGGATGAGATCGGTCCCCGAAACGTGGACGTAGACGTCGCCCGCCACGTTCACGCCGATCATCTCGCGGTTGAAGCCCTTGGACGAATAGACGAGCTCGTACGGGACGCGCCCCGCGCGCAGGATGCGCTGTTCGTGGTAGACGTCGCGGACGAACGCGTTGACGGCGCGGACGCGTTGCGCGATCCCGCGCTCGATGAGCGACCACTCCGTCGCCGTCAGGATCCGCGGCAAGACGTCGAACGGGAACACGCGCTCGGTCCCGGCGGAATCGGCGTACACCGTGAACGTGACGCCCCGCTGCAGGAGCGAGGTATTCACCGACCGGATGCGCGCGGCGATCTCGTCGCGATCGATCCGCGCGAGGGTCTGCGCGAGCGGGACGTACTGCTCGCGCGGCGTTCCGTCCGCGGCGAACATCTCGTCGTAGTGCGCGGCCACGGAATCGCGCGGCCGAAGATCCAGCATATTCGGCAATTCGTGTCCTACGACGGGCGTCTCGTTAGCCACGTGGCCAACAGGGTGGAGGGTCGTCGTCTTTCCGACGCCCAACGAAAACGTGATATGGACGAGGGAGCGGATCCTCCGCGCGTCGTTTTCGAGACCCTCGCGGCGGCGGAAGCGGCCGTCGGAACGACGTCCGTCGGGCCGCCGTTCGTCGTCACGCAAGCGCGGATCGACGCCTTCGCGGCGGCGACCGACGACGCGCAGTGGATCCACGTCGATGCGGGCCGCGCGCGTCGCGAATCGCCGTTCGGCGAGACGATCGCGCACGGATTCCTCACGCTCTCGCTGCTCACGACGCTCCTCGAGCGCTCGGTCTCGTTTCCGTTCGCGCGCGCCTCGATCAATTACGGGCTCGATCGCGTCCGCTTCGTCGCACCGCTCCGCGCGGGCTCGACGATCCGAGCGAGCGCGACGCTCGCCTCGTGCGAGCGCACGGAGCGCGGCGCGCGCCTGGTCTGGGACGTCCGCATCGACGTTCCGGAGACGCCGAAGCCCGTGCTCGTCGCGTCGTGGACCGTCTTGCTCCTCGCCCGACCGCCTCGTACGGACCCGTCGGACCCGTCCGCGATGGGTACGACATGACCGATATGACCGCTTCGCCGTATCTCAAGGCGCTCGCCATCGGCGCGGCGTCCGGGTCGCGCACCTTCGCCGGCCCCGCCACGACCCTGCGTCTCGTGAATTCGCCCTGGGCCGGTTTCGTCGCGGCGCTCGCCTGCGGCGAATGCCTCGCCGACAAGCTGCCGCAGGCACCGTCTCGCTTGGAACCCCTCGGTCTCATCGCGCGCGTCGTCGCGGGCGCCCTCTGCGGGGGCGCGATCGCGAAGCGCGCGGGCGGCGGGACGCGCGTCGGTGCCGGCCTCGGGATCGTCGGGGCGGTCGCCTCCGCGTACGGGCTGTTCGGACTGCGGCGGAGTTTCACGGTCGGTCGCGGCCTTCCGGATTTTCCCATCGCCCTCGCCGAGGACGCGGCGGCCTTCCTCGTGGCGCGAACCGCCGCGCGCTAGCGGCACGAACGCGTTCCGCGCCCTCTCGCGTCGCGCGGCGGAAGCTATACACGTCGTCCACAGGGCGCTGTGTGAACGGAGCCACGTCACATCGCATCGTTTATTCCGGACGCGTTCGGGAACGAACCCTCGCATGACACGTACTACGATCGATCGTATCGCTCCGCGCGTCGTCGCGCTCGTTCTGGCCGTCGCATCGACCGCGACGGCCGTCTCGGCCAAGCACGCCGCCATGGTCTTCAACGGCATCGTACGGCACGTCTCCGAGAACAACATCAAGGTCTACGATCCGGCGACGAAACAGACGCTCGGGTTCGCGATCGCCCCGAAATTCAAGCAAGTCTTCACCCCCGAAAAACAGACGACGCAGATCGCGAAGATCAAGCCCGGTCAGTACGTGAAGGTCTACTACGATCGCAAGTTACTCGGGCTCGCGCACGCGGATCGCATCTATCTCCTCAACCAGAACAATAAGCCGGTCGGAAAGCAGTAACGCGCGCCCGCCCGTCAGCTCGACCGCGCGCGCTCCAAGTCCGAGAGCGCGCCGTCGAGCGCGGCGAAGGCGTCCGCAAGTTCGTCCTCGCGGATCGTGAGCGGCGGGGCGATCACCGCGACGTTGTACCGACCGAACGCGTAGGCGCCGCGATCGAGTAACGCCCGGTAGAAGGCGGTGACGACGCCCGGACCCGCACCCTGCCACGGCACGAGCGGCTCGCGCGACGCGCGATCTCGCACGAATTCCAGCGCGAAAAACGCGCCGATCCCGCGCACGTCGCCGACGATCGGGTGGTTCGCCGCGAGCGCCTCGAGTTCGCGCCTCAGGATCGTCTCGAGCCATCGCGCGCGCGCGAAGAGATCGTCCTCGCGATAGGCGGCGAGCGCCCCGAGCCCGGCGGCCATCGCGAGCGGTTGACCCGAATACGTGTGTCCCATCCCGAGCGGGCGATCGTCGAAACGCGCGGCGATCCGTTCGGGGACGAGCACGCCGCCGAGCGGGACGTACGCCGACGTGACGCCTTTCGCGAACGTGATGAGATCGGGCGTCACGCCGAAACGTTCCGCCGCGAACGCGGCGCCCGTCCGCCCGAAGCCCGTCATCACCTCATCGAAGACCAACACGATGCCGTGCTCGTCGCAGATGCGACGGACGCCCGCGAGGTACGCCCGCGGATAGACGATCACGCCGTTCGAACCGACGACGGGCTCGATCATCACGGCCGCCACGCTCTGCGGATTCTCGTACGCGAGCACGTCGCCGAGGTGCGCGAGCGCGCGCGCCGTCTCTTCGTCCGGATCGCGCGTGTGGAACGGACTGCGGTACGGATACGGCGCGAAGAAGCGGACGACGCCCGGTATGCCGGGCTCCGCGGCCCACCGACGGTTCTCGCCCGATAACGATCCGGCGCCGTGCGTCGAGCCGTGGAACGACCGATAGGCGGTAGCGACCTTCGCGCGACCCGTCGTCGCGCGCGCGAGCTTGAGCGCGTCTTCGTTCGCGTCGGCGCCGCCCGCGGTGAAGTAGACGCGCGTGCCGTCGCCCCACGGTGCGAGCTCGGCGAGTTCGCGCGCGAGTTCGGCGCGCACGTCGCTAAACAGCGACGGCGGCACGTAGCAGATCCGCGCCGCCTGTTCGCGGATCGCATCGACGACGCGCGGATGCGCGTGTCCGAGGTTCGCCGCGACGAGTCCGGACGAGAGATCGACGTACGATCGCCCTGCGTCGTCGAAGAGGCGCGCGCCGACGCCGCGGACGATCGTCGGCGCGCGATGCGTCGCTTGCGCGACCCACGGAGTGAGCACGTGTGCGGCGTGCGTCGCGGCCGTGTCGCGAGCGTTATCGATGGCGGACATAGCGGACCTCCGGATCACTCCTTCGTCGCGAGAAGCAAGCGACCATCGAATTACTCGCTCACATCGCCGACGGCGTCATGCGAGCGGAGTACTTTTCTTGCCGAAGACTAAGCTAACGCTCTCGCCGGCTCGGTCCGAACGGCGCGCCTCCAAGGACGTCGCCCCTGTCCGTCTTTCCGTCGTCTTCCGATCGCGCCGTTTCGATGTCGACGACCGTCATCACGTTCGTCGCGCTCGTCGCGCTCTTCTGCATGCTCGGCGGTTCGGCGATCTACGTCGACCGGCTCTTGCGCGGACAGCTCCACGATCAGACGCTCGTGCGATCGGCCGAGAGCGCGCGAGCGGATACGCTGACGTTCTTACTCGATGAGGAGACGGGCGTGCGCGGCTTCGGCGCGACGCGCCAGCGGCTCTTTCTCGAACCGTACCTGCGCGCCCAACCGCTCTACGCGCAGCGATTCGAGGCGCTCGATCTCGATCTCGCGGCGCTCGACGTGCCCGATCGCAAGACGATCGTCGCCGATATGCGTTCGACGTATTACGCTTGGTCCAACAGCGTCGCGGCGCCGCTCGTCGACGGTTCGCCCGATCGCCCGAGCGCGGACGAACTCGAGCGACTCGGCAAGGCCCTCATCGATCACTATCGCATCGACACGGCGACGCTGCGCCGCGATCTCGACGCGCTCGCCGCGGCGACCGACGCCGCGTCGATCGGCGCGATCCGCACGATTTTCGCGATCAATACGATCGCGCTCATCGTCGTCGGCGCCTTCGTCATCTTCGCGAATGCGAGACAGCGCCGACTCGGCCAGCTACTCGCGGATCGGAAGCGGATCCTCGACATCGAGACGATCGCACGCACGATGCCGCAGATCGTTTGGACGGCGACGCCCGACGCGCGACTCGATTGGTTCAACGCGAGCTTCACGGAATACACCGGGCTCGCGCTCGCGAGCGACGAGAAAGACTTTCGAACGTTCATCCATCCGGACGATCTCGACGCGGCCGTCGCCGCGTGGGAGCCGTCGTTCGCGAGCGGCTCGCCGTTCGAACATCGCTTTCGCGTCCGACGCGCCGACGGGGAATATCGCTGGTTCGACAACCGCGCGCACCCGATTCGCGATTCGGGCGGACGGATCGTGAAGTGGTACGGAACGTCGACGGACGTCCACGAAACGATCGTCGCGCTCGAGGCGGAAAAGCACGTCGCGAACATGTTGCAACGCGCGTTCATTCAAAAAGAGCTCCCCACGACGCCGAATCTCGGCGTGCGCGCCACCTACATCCCCGCGCAGAACGCATCGCAGGTCGGCGGCGATTGGTACGACGCGTTCGTGCTTCCCGACAAGCGCGTGTTCTTCTCGATCGGCGACGTGACGGGACACGGTCTCGAGGCCGCCGTCAGCATGAATCGCGCGCGACAATTCATCATCGCGGCTTCGCTGCAGAACGACGATCCCGCGTCGATCCTCGAGAGCGCGAATCGCGCCGCCGTCATGCAGAACATGCCCGTCGTCACGGCGATCGTCGGCTTCGTCGATCCGGTCGCCCGCGCGATCCGCTACGCGACCGCGGGGCATCCGCCGCCCGTGCTCGCGGCACCGAACGCGCCGGCGTATTTTCTTCCGTACGGCGGCATCCCGCTCGGCATCCTCGAGAACGTCGCGCGCATTCCGTATCGCAATCACACGGCGACGGCGGCGCCGGGTTCCGTGCTCGTGCTCTACACCGACGGCGTGATCGAGCACGGCCGCGACGTCCTCCACGGCGAGGCCGCACTCCTGAGGGCCGCGGCGACGATGGCGTCGACCGACGCCGAAAATCCCGCCGGCGGCATCCACCGGATGATCTTCGCCGACGCCCTCGGCGAGGACGACGTCGCGATCCTCACCTTCCGCTTCGAACGCGAGCGCTCCGCGACCGCCGACCACGATACGCTCGGCGCGCTCCGATCGAGCGGCTTCGGCCCGACGCAAACGAGCCTGGAAATCTCCGCATCCCCGGCCCACACGCCGTCGGAAGACCCGCCCCCACGCCCCGACGCATCCGCCGACCGCCCCATCCGCCGCCCCCGCACCTCCCGCTAATCGACTAACGAGCTAACCGCTTACCCGCCAGCCGCGACGTTGCGAAGCAACGAGCCCGACCGAGAAACGCCCCAATAAAAAAGACGGACGAAAGCGTTCGCTCCCATCCGTCTCCGTAGCCGTACCCCACATCCACACCGAACGGCGACGCGCACGCAACGCATCCCCCCCGGCACGA
>CAZZXB010000080.1:4977-13990 GCA_964658025.1 uncultured Janthinobacterium sp. | reverse complement strand
ATCGTCTCGACGATGGGGTCGGCGAACGCGGCCGCAACGAGTGCGACGGCGCAAAGAAACGCGTACCGGGACAATCCCGACCCATCCATTGCCTACGACTTTCGTCACCTCGCGAACGGACCCTTGACCGGGTCGGCGTCGAGCGTGGCGGGCGCCCTCGCCGCCTTATCGAGAATCGTCGGAAACGGGCGGTCGGTCGGGAATGCTCGCGCTATCGGGGTCGCCCCGAATCGTTGTCGCGATGTCGCGTCGATTCGAGCCGACGTTAAGGCTCCGTTATGATTGGTCCGCTCCCGTACTGACGAAAATCTTTTCGCTTTGATACCATCGTGATTCGAGGCGGCTTCGCAAAAACGCCGTCGGCCGCCCAAAAAGATATTCCGCTCGAGCGTGGGTCGAAGCCGCTTCGAACGCGACGTTTCGAGGGGATTGGATTTTCTGATTGCCCGAAGACGAGGCGCACACCGACTCATGCCCATGGCCGACGTAAAACCGGGATCGACCGGAAATCTGTTCCTCGATACGTTGCCGATCGATTCGGCGAGGACGATCGTCGCCAAACTCGAGCAGACGACGCTCGCATCGGGCGACACGATCGCACGCGAGCGCATCGCCATCGAACGCGCGTTCTTTCCGGTAAACGGCGCGATCTCGAGCGTGACGACGATGCTGGACGGCACGATCATCGAAGTCTCGCTCGTCGGGCGCGAGGGCTTCTACGGTATACCGCTCGTCCTCGGCAAAGATGCGAGCGGGAACGACGCGATGGTGCAGATTCCCGGGCGCATGCTCTCGATCGACGCGTCGGCGTTCGTCGCGCTCCTCTCCGCCGACGCGGCTTTGATGCAGCGCTCGTCTTCGTACGTCCTCTCCACGATCGACACGATCAGCCAGTTCACCGGATGTAATCGACTCCATCCGATCAACGAACGGCTCGCGCGCTGGTTGCTGATGGCGCAGGATCGCGTCGACGGCGATACGCTCTTCCTCACGCACGAATATCTCGCGACGATGCTCGGCGTCCGCCGTCCCGGCGTATCGATCGCCGCGTCCGCACTCGAAGAAGCGGGTCTCATCGAATACGTGCGCGGACGCATCGGAATCCGCGATCGCGCGGGGCTCGAGGCCGCCGCGTGCGAGTGCTATGCCGTCGCGAACGACGCGCTCGAACGCGCGCTCGGTTTCCGTTTTCCCAAACGCGGCGCGACCGAACTCGATAATGGAGGCTCGGCCGCGTCAGAGGGATGAGGCTAGCGCGTCGTCGTTCGCCGATCGTAGACGTTCGGCTTGTAGGCACACGACGGCGTGGTGGACGCGCGCGAGGATCGCCGGGCGCTCCCGCTCCAAACGGGCGAGAACGTCCGGCGTGATACGCAGGGCGACGCTCGCGCCGACCGCGACGACGTCGGCGCTCCGCGGAAGGGCGCCGTAGAAGCCCATCTCGCCGACGAACGCGCCGGGGAGTAGCGTCCGTAACCGCACGCCGTCTCGTTCGACGGCGAATCGTCCGGAGACGAGAACGTACATCGCGTCGGCCGGATCGCCGCTCGCGAAGGCGCGTTCGCCGTCGCCGTACGCGACGGCTTCGACGAACGGCTCGAGTTCGGATGCGAGCGCGTCGCGCGCACCCGCCTCTGGCACCCCGTCGTGCCGCGCGACGATCCGCTCTTCGTACGTCTCGAGCGCCGAGGCGAGATCGGGATAGGCGCGCTCTCCTTCCCCGATCGCGCCGTTGGCGCGCAACTCCCGTTCGACGCGCGGTGCGACCGCGGCAAACGCGACGCCGAACCCGCGCCGTGCGGCGCGCCGGACGAGTTTCGCGAAGCCGGCCGCGGCGGTGACGTCGATGCCGCGGACGAGCGCGAAATCGAGCACGAGCGCCTCCGGCGGCGGTTCGCGATCGAGGTACGGACGCAGCGTCGTCTCGATCGCGTTCGCCGAACCGAAAAACAGCAACCCCGCGAATCGCACGATCGGCACGTCGTCGCCGAACGCGTCGAGCGGAGCGCGTGCCGACGACGTTCGTTCGACGCGGCTCCGCGCGTGCCGCAGCGTCGTCTCGCCGCGGACGATCGTGCTCCGCGCCGCATCGGAGACGAACGCGGCGCACGCGAGCGCGAGCCCGACGACGAACGCCGTTTCGAGCCCGAGCGTCGCCGTCGCGACGAGCATCGTCACGACGATCGCGCGTTCGCCGCGCGACATGGCGCGCGACGCGTCGCGAACGTATTGTTCGAGAAATCGGATTCCGTAAAACGCGATGATCCCGGCGAACGCCGGACGCGGCAGATACGGGAGCGCGCTCGCGCTCGCGAAGGCGCCGCCGAGTGCGGACGCGGCGACGACCAGACCCGGCACGCGCGAACCCGGCGCGAGCCGATTCGCGGCGAGGGACGTCGGGAGGACGACCTGACTTCCGAATCCGCCCGTCAGCGCGACGAGAACGTTCGCCCCGCCGCACGCGGCGAGATCGCGATCGACGCGTTCGTCGATCCCGGTCTCGGTTTCGAGGACCGCACCGTTCTGCATCGAGACGGCGACCACCACGATGACGAGCCACGCGAACGCGCCCCACGCATGCGCGATGGCACCGTAGTCCGCGGCGCGGAGCGCGGCCGCATCGAGCATCGCCGGCGGCGCGGCCGGGAGGCGCGCGAAAAGCCATCCGGCGCGTCGCGCGTCTTCTGGTGAGATGCCGGACGCGAGCAGGCCGATCCAAATTCCGACGATCGTCGCGAGCGCGACGAGCGGATACGCGAGCGGCGATTTCCACCGTCCGAACGCGCATCGCAAGAGCACCGCGCACGCGACTGCGACGGCGAGCGGCGCCGGCGCCGGGGCCATGCGGACCGCTCCCGATACGAGCAACCATCCCGTTCCGGCGAGGAAGCCGGCGACGACCGGAAATGGAAAGAAGCGCACGGCCCGCCCGCGTCGGGCCGCCGCGAGCGCGAGCATCGCGAGGCCGGGCAAGAGCGCGGAGAGCGCGAGCACGACGCGCACGTCGGCAAGTCGTTCGGGATGCCCCGCATCGCCCGCGACCACGGCGGCGAGCGCGGCTCCCGTAACGGCCGCGGCGTTGCCGGCGGGCCCGCCCATCGCCGAAGGGAGCGAGTACGCGCGCGCGAGGACGAGCGAGACGACGGCCGTCGCGACGAACGCGGACGCGAGGATCGTCGGCAATAACGATCCGATCGGTCCGACCGCGAGAAACGCCGCATAGGCGCACACGTTGAGCGTGGTCGCGACCGCGACGACGACACCGGCTCGCAGACCAACGCGCGCGCCCTGCATGGCGGACGATTCGGGGAAAGACGCATGCGGCGCCTGGTTTCGCAGAATGGGAACCATCGCGAGTCCGCCGCCGTCCCGATGACGTGATCGAGACCGAGACTCCGTTCGTCGCGACGCGCGAGGAAGCGCTCCGGCGACTGCAGGCGTTCGTGCCGCGCGCGGGTCGCGCGTACGCCGCCACGCGCAACGAAGATCGCGGCCCGAGCGATCGCCGGAACGTCTCGACGCTCTCGCCGTACGTGCGGCATCGGCTCGTGACCGAAGAAGAGATCCTGCGCGCGGTGCTCGCATGCGAGACGCGAACCGCCGCGTTCAAGTTCGTCCAGGAGACGTTCTGGCGGACGTATTGGAAGGGCTGGCTCGAATCGCGCCCCCAGGTGTGGGACGACTATCTCGCCGCCGTTTCTTCGCAGACCGAAGCGCTCGCGTCGGACCGCGACGCGCGTGCGCGATACGAGCGCGCCGTCTCCGCCGCGACGGGCATCGCGCCGTTCGACGCGTGGGTCCGCGAGTTACGCGAGACGGGCTACCTGCACAACCACGCGCGGATGTGGTTCGCGAGCATCTGGCTCTTCACGCTCCGCCTTCCGTGGGAACTCGGCGCCGATCTCTTCATGCGCGAACTCTGTTGCGGCGATCCGGCGTCGAACACGCTCTCGTGGCGCTGGGTCGCGGGATTGCACACGCGCGGGAAGACGTATCTCGCACGCGCGAGTAATATCGCGCGATACACGCTGAACCGTTTTCCGCCGGCGACGGGGCTCGCTTCGTCCGCGCCGAGTCTCGCGGGACCGGCGTATCCCGCCGTGCCGCTCCCCGATCTCACGGCGTACGCGACTTCCGACGACGCTCCCACGCTTCTCGTGATGCACGACGACGATCTCGGCGTCGAGACGTTTGCGATCTCGCGCGAACGCGTGCGCGCGACGCTCGCGTTCGATTCCGCGCGCCTGCGCTCGCCGGGCGCAATCTCCGGGAACGCGGCGACGTTCGCCCGCGACTCCGTCACGGACGCGCTCGCGCGCGCCGCGGGCGACCGCCGCGAACGGATCGATCCCGTCGCCGACCTCGAGCGCGCCGTCGACGCGATCGCGACGGTCGCGGCGGAAACGGGCGCGACGACGGTCGCGATGCCCTACGCGCCCGTCGGTCCGAACCGTCCGGTCGTCGCGGCGCTCGGCGAACGTCTCGCGGCGCGCGGGATCGCGCACCGTACGTTCGTCCGACCGTACGACGCGTCGTCGTGGCCGCACGCGACGCGCGGCTTCTTCAACCTCGGCCACGCGATCCCGAGCATCCTCGATCGGCTCGGGATCGACGCGGGCGCGACCGAGCCACCCGCCCTCGCGTTGCCGCTCTGAACCTTCGGCTCGAGCGTTATTCGGCGGCGAGCGCGGCGGGTGCGATGAGCGGTTCTTCAAGCGTCGCCGCGAGCGTCGCCCCGTCGGGGAGCGGCATCTCTTCGTCGAGCGGTCGTTGCAAGGCGATCGCGAGTTCGCCGTTCGGCGCGTAGGCGCACCCCCGGATCTCCCAACCTTGCGATCCCATCAGCGCGAGCGTCGCATCGACGCCGCCCGCGACCTCGTGCGACGCGATCGTGTAGAGCGTGAATTCGTAGCGGGGACGCATCCGGAAGTCTACGAATCGCGGACGGCGCTCACCCCCCGGCGGGGGCGAGCGCCCAGGCGATCAGCGCGCGAGCGCGGGCTCTTTGCGGCTTTCCAGCTCGGGCGACCATTTGCCGAGCGACGCGAGCGAGTTCATCTTCGCCCGATGGTGCATCGCGGCTTGCGCGGCGTCGACGTTCTTCTCGTCGCCCTTCCAGATGTGCATCGCCGCGAATTGCAACGCGCGTCCGTACGAGAACGTCAGCGGCCACGGCAGGTTCGTCGCCTGCGCGATCGTGTTGATCTCGTTGAGGTGCGCCGTCGCCGTTTCGTCTTCCTGACCGCCGGAGAGGAACGCGATCCCCGCGACCGCCGCCGGAACCCAGCGCGCGAGCACGGTCGTCGTCGCTTCCGCGACCTCGCGAACCGTCGCCGTCTTGCCCGATTTCTGCCCGGGGACGACCATGCTCGGCTTGAGGACCATCTCTTCGAACTTCACGTTCGCGAGCGCGAGTTCTTCGAACACGATGCGTAGCGTGCGTTCGTGCACGGCGAAGCTCGTCTCCATCGACTGCGTCGCGAGATCGCCGTCGCTGAGCACTTCCGGCTCGACGATCGGGACGAGACCGCCGGCCTGACAGATCGCCGCGTAGCGCGCGAGCGCGTGGGCGTTCGCGTAGAGACACGCGTCGCTCGGCGAGCCGTTCTTCTCGTCGATCGTGATGACCGCACGCCACTTCGCGAACTTCGCGCCCATCTTCACGTACTCGTCGACGCGCGCCGCGAGTCCGTCGAGACCCTCGGTGATCTTCTCGTTCGGGCCCGCGAGCGCGAGCGGATGCGCGCCCGTATCGAGTTTGATCCCGGGAAAGGAATGCGCGTTCGCGAGCACGTCGACGAACGGCGTGTTCTTCAATCCGTTCTGGCGGATCGTCTCGTCGTACAAGATGACGCCGCTGAAGAACGTTCCGAAATCCGGAACCGTGAACAGCATGTCGCGATACGCGCGACGCATGTCCTCGGTTTGCGGAATGCCGAGAGGGACGAAGCGCTTGTTCGCGGTTCCCGTACTTTCGTCGGCGGCGAGAACGCCCTTACCGGGTGCGACCATCGCCTTCGCGTTGCGCCCGAGTTCGCTGCTCATCAGCTTACTTGCTCCTTCAAGAGATTCGATGTGGAGATGCCGTTGACGTGAGATTTGGAGAGTGCGACGAACGATTCGACGTCGTGTTTTCCGTCGATCATGCGCATCGTGTTCGTGAGCGACGAGATGATGATCGACTGCGTGTAGGCACTTCCGCGGACGTAGCTCACGCCCTGGAGGAGCTCGCCGTCCGTGACGCCCGTCGCGACGAGCATCGCGAGGTCGGATTTGCAGAGATCGTCGAGGCGCAGCGTCTTCTTCGGATCGAGACCCTCTTCTTTCGCGATCTCGGCCTCGCGCTCGTCGCGTAACCAGAGACGCGCTTCCATGTCGCCGCCGATCGATTTCACGGCGCACGCCGCGACGACGCCCTCGGTCGCGCCCCCGATCCCCATGAGCATGTCGATCCGACCGCGCTCTTCGAGCGCCGCGATGATGCCGTTGGCGATATCGCCGTCGCCGAAGAGTCGGACGCGCGCGCCGATCTCGCGCAACCGGCGCGTGATCTCGTCGTTGCGCGGACGTTCGAGTAACGCGACCGTGATCTCGGAGACCGGACGACCCATCGCCTTGGCGACGGCGCGGACGTTCTCTTCGACCGACGCTTCGATCGAGATCACGCCCTTACACTGTTTGCCGACGATGATCTTTTCCATATACGCGACGTGCGTGTGGAAGAGCGAGCCTCGCTCCGCCGCCGCGACGACGGCGATCGCACCCGGCCCGCCCTTGGACGCGAGCGTGGTGCCGTCGATCGGATCGACGGCGACGTCCATCTTCGGACCGTCGCCCGTTCCGATCTGCTCGCCGATGTAGAGCATCGGCGCCTCGTCTTTCTCGCCTTCGCCGATCACCACGACGCCGTCGATGTCGACCTCGCCGAGAACCGAGCGCATCGCGTCGACGGCGGCCTGATCGACGGCGTTCTTGTCGCCGCGACCGACGAGCGTTCCGGAAACGATCGCAGCGGCTTCGGTCGCGCGAAGAAATTCGAGCTCGACGCGAGCGTCGATACGGCGATTGGCCATGGCGCGCAGAATAGCGCGCGCAACAACAAAAGTCTTTCCGGTGAGACTTTCTTTCCCCCGACCGCGGGAACGAGAGTCGGCGCCCGTCATCCGTCGAACGTTCCGATGCGTGCCGACCGTAACGGTTCCCCGACTCCGCGAGCGCTTTCCGATCCTGCGCGACGCCACGTACCTCGTCTCGCATTCGATGGGCGCGGCGCCGACGGGGGCGCGTGCGGCTCTCGGCCGCTACGCCGACGCCTGGGAAGCGCGCGGGCCCGAGGCGTGGAGCGCGTGGCTCCCCGAACTCGCGCGGATCGCGGACGGAATCGGCGCGCTCTTCGGCGCGCCTCCCGGGACGGTCTCGCTCGTCCCCAACGTCTCGCACGCGATGGCCGCGCTCGCGTCGTCGACGGACTTTCGCGCGCACCGCAACGAAGTCGCGATCGAGGCCCTGCAGTTTCCGAGCGTCGGCTACGTATGGCACGCATGGGAACGCTACGGCGCGCGCGTCGTCACGGTCCCGTCGGTCGACGGACGGACGACGTCGACCGACGCGCTCTGCAGCGCGATCACCGAACGGACGGCGTTCGCGGTACTCTCGCACGCCGCGTACCAATCCGGCGCCACGATCGACGTCGCCGCGATCGCCACCCGCGCGCGCGAAACCGGAACGGTTTTCGTGCTCGACGCATATCAAACGGCGGGTGCGGTGCCCTTCGACGTCACCCGTCTCGGACTCGACGTCGTCGTCGGCGGAAGCCACAAGTGGCTCTGCGGCGGTCCGGGATGCGGGTTCGTCTACGTGCGCCACGGCCTGCGCGAACGGTTCGCGCCCGCGACGACCGGATGGATGGCGCACGCCGATCCGTTCGCGTTCGCGGATCCGCCGATCGAACTCGCGACGGGCGCCGAGCGCTACTACACGGGGACGCCGACCGTCCCCGGATTTCTCGTGGCGAAGCCCGGGCACGACGCGATCGCCGAAATCGGCGTCGCAGCGATCCGCGAGCACAACGTCCGACTCACGGACGCGCTCGCCGAGGGCGCGCTCGCGCGCGGCTTCACGGTTCCGACGCCCCTCGATCCCGCGCGACGGACCGGCTGGATCGGCATGGATTTTCCCGGCGCCGATCGCGCGACAGCGGCGCTCGTCGGGCGACGGGTCTTCGTCGATTATCGACCCGGATGCGGGATCCGCGTGGGACCGCATTTCTATTCCTCGGACGACGACGTCCGGGCGTTCTTCTCCGAACTCGACGCGGTGCGTCCGCGCTGATCGACGTCGCGCCGCCGTCGCCCGTCCCGCTTCCGCCCTGCGTCGTGGCGGACGCGAAGCTCATCAGCCGACTCGACACGCGACACGTCGTTCCGGGCGGACGCTTCACGTTCAAGATCGTCGCGCGCGTTCCGGCGAGCGGCGACGTGCCGGAGATTCCGGCGGGCGCGTTCGGGTTCGGCGTCATCGTCGTCGCGGAACACGCCGGCGCGAACGGCCGCGCGGGCCGCGTCGCGTTCGAGCCCCGCTTCGTCGGGCTCCGCGACGACGTCCGCGTTCCGGCGATGGCCGATCCGCGCGTCGGCGAGACGTACCTCGAGGGCGACACGCGCAACGCCCCGGGGAATCTCGCGTTCGTACCGTTCCTCGGCATCGCGGTCGGCGGCTACAACGCGCTCCATCGCGGCCGCGAGGTGGTCGTCGATCCGGGGACGCTCTTCCGCGTCGTGCTCGGCGACGATCTCGCTCTCGGCCGCTGCGCCGACCCCGCGCCCTCCGACGCCGAGCTCTAGCGCCCATCGCTCGGAACGGTATCACTCGGAAATCCGTGAGACGGAGCGGCGACGCGCGTCCGTCCTCGCGACGGCGACGGACGGCGACGGTCGCGGCTTCCGTAGCGGAGCGTTTTCGTAATCGGGCGCGACGGGCGCGCGTTTTTTACCGGGCGCGACGGGCGCGCGAT
>CAZZXB010000080.1:0-4967 GCA_964658025.1 uncultured Janthinobacterium sp. | reverse complement strand
CGGCGACGCGCGTTAATCGTCGCGAAGGCGGATGGCGAGAGCGGGACGGTCGCGGCCTAAGTAGCGGAGCACCTCGTTATCGGGCGCGACGGGCGCGCGATTTTATCGGGCGCCGCACGCCGACGTTCTAATCGAGCGCGACGCGCGCGTCCGGGTCGGGCGCGACGAGCGTCGCGACGAGCTCGGCGTGAATCGCGCCGTTACTCGCGGCGATCGATCCGCCGTCCAGCGCGAACGTGCCGCCGGAACTCGAGGACACGCGACCTCCGGCTTCGCGAACGAGTAACGCGCCCGCCGCGACGTCCCACGCCTTGAGATCGAATTCCCAAAACCCGTCGAAGCGACCGCACGCGACGTAGGCGAGATCGAGCGCGGCCGACCCGTCGCGGCGGACGCCGCGCGCGACGCGCGAGGCGCGCGCGAAATTCTCGCCGTTGCGCTCGTACTTCGCGGGGAGAAAACCCGTGCAGACGAGCGCGTCTCCCATACGCGGCGTCGCCGAGACGCGCGCGCTCGCGCCGTCGAGCGTCGTCCCGGCTCCTCGCTCCGCGGCGAACGTCTCGTCGAAAACCGGCGCGTAGACGACGGCCGCGACGACTTCGCCCGCTCGTTCGTAGGCGATCGAAACGCAATACATCGGATATCCGTGCGCGTAGTTCGTCGTGCCGTCGAGCGGATCGACGATCCAGCGTTCGTCGCCCGTCCCCGCGTGGACGCCGCCTTCCTCGCCGAGGATCGCGGCGTTCGGAAACGACGCGCGGATCCGCGCGACGATGAGCGCTTCGCTCTCGCGATCGGCGGCGGTGACGAGATCGCCGCGGAGCGCTTTCTCGCGAACGTCGAGCGGCCCGCCGGCGCGGGCGCGCAGCGCGCGTCCCGCTTCTCGGGCGACGTCCACGGCGAAACGAAGCGGGTCCATCGGCCTCCGGAGCGAGAAGAGCACCGGCGATGGTGCAACGTGTCCTTACGGCGATCGAAACGACGGTCCTCGCGCTCTGGGCCGGTGCGATGGCCGGCTTCGCCTTCGTCTTCGCGCCGATCGCCATCCGCATCGTACCGAACCTCGACACGTTCGGCGCGCTGATCGGAGCCGTGATCCGCGGACTCGGCGGTTTCGGAACCGCGTGCGGTTCGATCGCGATCGTGCTCGCCCTCGCGCGCGCGACCGCCGTCGCGGCACGTCCGCTCGCGTCGGTACGGATCGGGCTCGTCGCCGTCGGTCTCGCCGCGTCCGCCTACGAAAACGCGAAGATCGTTCCGAACATGGAAGCGACCGCGCGCGCGATTCCGGGCGCGCTCGACAGCGTGCCCAAAAGCGATCCGCGCCGGATGCGTTACGACGCCGAGCACGCGAAGTCGACGCGGGTCTACGGTCTCGCGTTTCTCTGCGTTCTCGGAGCCGTCGCGCTCGCGCCGTTCGGGCGCACGCGCGCCTCGTGACCGAAACGGTCCCCGCGAGCGAGCCGCCGCCGATCGTCGTCGCGGGCGTCACGAAACGCTGGCCCGAACGGCGACGTTGGTTCTTTCTCCGACCGCGCGCGGAGGCCGAAAAGGCGCCCGTTCTCGACGCGGTCGATCTCGTGGTGCGGCGCGGCGAGATCTTCGCGCTCCTGGGCGAAAACGGTGCGGGGAAGACGACGCTGCTCAAGATCGTCGCCGGACTCGCGCGCGCGGACGCGGGGAGCGTGAGCCTCTTCGGTTACGGCGAACCGGGCTCGTCGCCCGAATTGCGGCGGCGCGTGAGTTACGGCGGCGGCGAACGCGGCTTCTACTATCGCCTGACGGCGCGCGAGAACTTGGATTTTTTCGCGCGGCTCGAAGGGCTCGGCTCGGGCGAGCGCCGCGCGCAGGTCGAACGCTCGCTCGAGATCGTCGATCTCGCGCGCGCCGCGGAAAAGCGCTTCGCCGATCTCTCGACCGGCATGCGGCAACGGCTCTCGATCGCGCGCACGCTCATCGGCGATCCCGACGTCCTCTTGCTCGACGAGCCGACGCGCGCGCTCGATCCGTTACACGCGGGCGAATTGCGCGCGTTCGTCCGCGAGACGCTCGTCCGCGGTCTCGGCAAGACGGTCATCGTGGCGACGAACCTCCTCGACGAAGCCTTCGAACTCGCCGATCGTGGCGCGGTCTTGCGCGCGGCGCGCTTGCACGAATTCGACGTCGGCGCCGGTCGCGACGCACTTCCGCCGCCCGCGATCCTCTTCGGCGCACCGTCGCGTGCGTGAGGCACTGGGCGGCGTCGTCGCCGTCCTCCGGCGCGACTTCGCGATCGCCGCGACGCAGCCGATCGGCCTCGCGACGCGATTACTCGGTTCCGTGATCGGCGTCGCCGGATTCTACTTCGTCTCGAAATTCGTCGATCCGCATCGCGCGCTCTCGTTCGGCGCGGGACATCGCGGCGGGTACTTCTCGTACGTCGGCGTGAACCTCATCTTCATGGCGTTGCAGACGAGCGCGCTGCAGTCGTTCGCACAATCGCTGCGTACCGACCAAATACTCGGCACGCTCGAGCCGATTCTCGCGACGCCGATCGCGCCCGGTGCGTACGTCATGGCGAGCGGATGTTTTCCGCTCATCATGAGCGCGATTCAGATCGCGCTCACGCTCGGCGTCTCGACGCTCGTCTTCGGTCTCGACGTCGGAGCGACCGACGTCGCGACGCTCGCCGCGTTCGCGTTCTTGAGCACGGCGACGATGGCCGCGCTCGGGATGTTCGCGGCCGGCGCCGTGATCGCGTTCAAACAGATGCCGCCGAGCGGCTACCTCGTCGGCGGCGCGGGTTCCATGCTCGCGGGGACGCTCTTCCCCGTCTCGCTCCTTCCGGCGCCGCTCCGCGTCGTCTCCTGGTGTCTGCCGCTCACGCATTCGCTCGCGGGCCTGCGCGGCGCGATCGCGGGCGAATCGCTCGGCGCGCTCGCGGGCGACGCGACGTGGCTCGGCGTCGCCGCGATCGCGCTCGTCCCCACCTCGTTCTGGTTTTTGCGACGCGTCATCGAAAACGGAAGACGCGACGGAACCCTCTCGCAATACTAAAATATATATTACGCTCCGATTAGAATCGAGAAAGTTTTCACGGCGAACGCGGCATATTGGCACTCGTATCCCTACTTTTCTGTAAGTCCGGTCGACAGAAATACTCCCTCGAGCGATCGCCTCGCGTCGCTCTCCCGCCTGGAGAATTTCCCGTGTATCTGAACGTCAACGCCTCCCGTGCCATCGGGACCACGCTCGCGGCGCTCGTCGCAGCCGTTTCGCTCGCCGCATGCGGCGGCGGCGGCGCGCAATCGTCCGCGCCCGTCGTGCCCCAGACCTACGCCCGTCAGCCCGTCGCGCAGGATGCGACGCAGATCTCCGCCGTCGACGATTCGGCGATCCAGCCCGACGCGACGTGCGCGCCCCCGCCGGACCCGGCCACGCTGACCTTCAAGTTGACGGGCAAAGCGCAGAGCGTCACGCTCCCGTGCTTCAAAGACATTCACATCTCGGCGGTCGTCCCCGCGAACAACAGCACGACCGCGAAACCGATCACCGTCGTGACGGCGAATTCGAGCGATAAGAATCTGGGCGCCAAACCGTCCACCACGCTCGGCACCGTCATCGGCTACGTCAGCCTCTCGCCGTCGGCGACCGTGAACTTCACGCCTTCGACCGCGGCGATCGCTTCGACCACGACGTCGGTCTCGAAGATCATCGCGGGCCACACGTATCCGTTCCAGGTTCAAGTCAAAGAGTTCAACGACGCGGTGATCCAGAGCGGCACGGCGACCCTCAACGCGGCGAAGCACTCCGTCTCGATCGGCGTCAAGCCGCCGGGCGGCACCTTCAACGGCGGGCTCCACGCCATCGTCGTCCTCTACCGCAAGTAGTTCGTTACCGAAGTATTTCTCGATCGCATAGAATCGTTCGCCTCCGAACGATCATGCGAGGACCGGCATCGTTCGTCCGAACGATGTCGGCGGAAGGGATCGCCGCTCGTCGGCGATCCTTTTTTCTCGCGCTCAATCGAGCGCGGCGAGGATGGCTCGGGCCGTCGCGTCCGGCGTGCCGAGTCGGACGGCGAAGACGGCCGCATCGCGAAACTCCCGATCGAGGCGCGCGATGCGATCGATGCCGCCCTCGCCGCTCGCCGTCGCGCGCAGGAGCGACGGCAACACGCCGTAGAGCCCCGCGCGCTCCACGACGGGCGCGCTCGCGCGGTCCGCGATGACGAAGAGCGCGCGCACGGTCCGCTCGGGTCCGCCGATCGCGTCGCCGAACAACGTCGATGCGTGGACGGGCGTCTCCGGCGCGTTTCCGAGCGCGCGGACGCACGCGGCGATCGGGTCGTCGATCGCATCGGCGAGCAAGAGCTCGCGCCCGCCCGCCCGGAGCGTCAGGCGACGGAGAAACGGTACGACGCGGCCGTCCCGCACGATACAACGCTCGTCGGAGTAGAACGACAGGCCGCGTCGCGCGCACGCGATCGCGGTCGTCGTCTTCCCCGCCGTCGTCGCGCCGACGATCGCGATCGCGCCACGCTCGTTCGCGAGCACCGCCGCATGGAGACCGAGATACGGCGAAGCCCGCAAGAATTCGTACTGCGCTCCGGCGTCCGCGAAGAACGCCGCGAAATCGGCGCCGAGGCGATCGTCGTAGCGCCGCGCCCGCTCGGGCGCCCGATCGCACCAGAATCGCACCCCGTCGCGATCCTCGACGGCGTAGAAGTCGGCGATCGGAGCGCCCCGCGGACCTTGATCGCGGTAACGATCGGCGAAGGCCCGCGCGACGTCACGATCCGAAAAGCACGCGCGAAATCCCGACGCTCCGACGCCCACCTCGACGACGTGAACCGCGCGAGCGCGGAGCCGGTGCGCCCGACCGACGTCGAGCGGTTCGGCGATGAGATCCTCGTACGCGAATCCGCCGTCGTCTCGCTTCGACTTCATCGCTCGAACGCACGAAACGGCCGCATCGTCGATGCGGCC
>CAZZXB010000079.1:0-14257 GCA_964658025.1 uncultured Janthinobacterium sp. | reverse complement strand
TGATCGTCGACGTCGCGGAAATCTACGAGGACGTCGATCTCACGCAGGCGTCGCGATCCGAGGTCGAGCCGAGCCGCTAATCGCGCGCTTCGCCGTCGCGGCGCTTCTTATCGCGGCCGCTCTGCACGTACTTCCAGCCGAAGCGCCCTTTGATGCAGAGATTGCCGCGGGTGACCGTTTGATCGAACGGTGACGAGACGCGGACGATTTCGTTGTCCTGGACGTGGAGCGTGAGCGTACAGCCCACGCCGCAGTACGGGCAGACGGTGTCGGTTTGGGTCTGGCGCGATTCGTCCCACGTGCCGTCCTGCCGCTTGTCGTACTCGGCCTTGAACATGAGCGCGCCCGTCGGGCAGACCGCGATGCAGTTGCCGCAATAGACGCACGCCGATTCGGGCAGCTCGACCGCGAACTCCGTCGAGATGCGCGCGTCGAACCCGCGGCCGGCGACGCCGATCGCGAACGAGTTCTGAAAATCCGTGCCGCACGCCTCGACGCACTTGTAGCACAGGATGCACTTCTCGTAGCTGCGGACGTAGAGGTCGTTGTCGATCTTGACGGGTTGGGCGACCGTCGCGCGGTGCGTCGTGCTCGGCTCCGCGTGATGACCCGCGTGCGCTTCGTCGCGTTCGCCCGCGGCGTGCGGCGGCTCGGGCGGTCCGTAGCGGTCGCTGTCGCAGCCGTAGTCGCGTTTCCACTCCGCGACGTTTTCGGTCGTGCTGAGGTCGGTCGACGAATCGAGAAATTCCAGCACCATCTTGCGGCTGTGTCGGACGCGCTCCGAATCGGTTTTGACCTTCATCCCGGGTTCGATCGTGCGATTGCACGACGGCACGAGCACGCGCGCACCCTCGACCTCGACGACGCAGATGCGACAGACGTTGACGGGATGGAGCGTGTCGAGGAAGCAGAGCGTCGGGATCGTCTTCGCGTTCGCGCGGCAGACGTCGAGGATCGTCGAGCCTTCGGGCGCGGTGACGGTGACGCCGTCGATCTCGAGTTCGACGAGTCGCGGCGGCGCGTTCGGCGGGAGGATCGTGATCACGTGATGAGCTCCAGCCGGTGGATGGCCGATTCGATCGCGCTGTACGCGGTTTGGCCGAGCCCGCAGATCGAGGCGTCCTTCATCGCGGTTCCGATCTCGTCGAGTAACGAGATCTCGATCGCGTTCGAACCGCGCGGCGTCCCCGCGGCGATGCGCGCGAGCGCCTCTTCCTGACGGACGGTCCCGACGCGGCACGGCACGCACTGTCCGCACGACTCGTCGCGAAAGAACGCGGCGACGCGGCGCAAGATCGGCAGCATCTCGACGCTATCGTCGAGCACGACGATCACGCCCGACCCGAGCGTCGCCTTCGCGGCGCGCACGCCCTCGAACGTGAGCGGCATGTCGAGATCTTCGGGACCGACGAAGACTCCCGCCGCGCCGCCGAGGAGCACGCACCCGAGGTCCTTCCCGCCCGCGACGCCGCCCGCGAGATCGATCATCTCGCGCAGCGTCTTGCCGAACGGTACTTCGTAGACGCCCGGCTTTTCGACGCATCCCGAGAGGCAGAAGAGTTTGGGTCCGGTCGACGCCTCGGTGCCGATGCGCGCGTACGCGGGCGCGCCTTCGAGCACGATCGGTAACACGTTCACGAGCGTCTCGACGTTATTGATCGCGGTCGGTTTGTGGAAGACGCCCGACTGCACGGGGAACGGCGGTTTGTTGCGCGGTTCGCCGCGGAAGCCTTCGATCGAGTTGAAGATCGCGGTTTCCTCGCCGCAGATGTACGCGCCGCCGCCCTTGCGGATCTCCATGTCGAACGAGAATCCCGATTCGAGGATGTTCTCGCCGAGGAGCCCGCGCGCGCGGGCGCGCGTCATCGCGTTATTCAGCCGCTCGGTCGCGAGCGGATACTCGCCGCGGATGTAGATGAACCCGTAATCGCAACCGGTCGCGAAGGCCGCGACGGTCATTGCCTCGACGAGCGCGTACGGATCGCCCTCCATGATCGCGCGATCCTTGAACGTCCCCGGCTCCGACTCGTCGGCGTTGCAGATCAAGTAATGCGGCCGCACCGTCTGCTTCGCGACGGCTTCCCATTTCCGGCCGGTCGGGAATGCGGCGCCCCCGCGTCCCATGAGCTTCGCGTCCGTGACTTCGCGGACGACGGCTTCGGGGCCGATGTCGATCGCGCGCCGCAGCGCGGAATATCCGCCGTGTTTGCGATAATCGTCGAGGCTCGTCGGATCGACGACGTCGACGCGCCCCAAGAGTTTGAGTCCGGGTTCGCCCGCCTGCGGTAACGGCGGTCGCGCGACGCGGCCGATATCGAACGCGCCGCCGAGTGCGGCGCGGACCGTCTCGATCGTCACGTCGCCGAAGAGCGTCTCGCGCGGCGTCTCGCCCGCGACCTGTAAGAACGCGGCGGGCGCGCGATCGCAGAGTCCCAGACACGGCGAACGGAGCCAGGTCGCGGCATCGGGCGGGATCTCGACGGAATCGCCCGTCGGTCCGTGGTGCGCGGGTCCGACGCTTCGCTCGATCTCCGCGATGAGTTCCGTCGATCCGCGCGGCATGCACGCGACGTCCTCGCAGACGTGGAGCACGCGACGCGGTCGCGGCGTCATCGACAGTAACGCGTAGAACGTCGCGACGCCGTACGCTTCCGCCGGCGCGACCTCGAGCGTCTTGCAGATGTAGTTGAACGCGCCTTCGGAGATCCAGCCGATCCGCGCCTGCGCCGCTTCCAGCGCGGGCAACAGCAGATGGCGCTTGTGATGGACGCCCGTCGCTCCTCGTCGGGAAAGGGGCGCGATCGCCGTCGCGATCGCCTCTTCTTCTTCGGGAGATGGGTTCGCGTCGAGGAGCTTGAGATCCAAAGTGCCTCCGTCAGTCGCCGGCCGCGGCCGCTTCGAGACCGCTCGGCAGTTCCTCGTGCGCGACGCGCTCGTGTCCGACCGATAACGGCTCGAGCTTCACGGCGCACGCCTTGAACTCGGCCGTCCCCGAACGCGGATCCACGACGTTGATCGTCAGGCGATTCACGCTGTACGCGTCGCCGAAATGGAACGTCATGAAGACGAGTCCGGCTTTGAGCGACGGATCGAGACGGATCGGCGCGACGAGCGTTCCGCGGCGCGACGAGATCCGCACGAGCTGGCCTTCCGACAAGCCCATCCGCTCCGCGTCGCTCGGAAAGATATCGATCGATTCCGTGCGGCGTAGCGGCGACGCGAAGCCCTCGGTCTGCACGCCCGTGTTGTAATCGGAGAGTCGCCGTCCCGTCGTGAGCAGGAACGGATACTCCGTATCGGGCCGTTCGATCGGGAGTTCGTGCGCGACGGGGGTGAACGGCGCGCGCATCCCACCGCCGTTCGGTTCGGTCCAGAGCCGTTCGTGCAAGAACATCGTGCCCGGATGCGATTCGTCGGGGCACGGCCATTGGATGCCCTTCATCTCGGCGAGCCGCTCGTAACTCATGCCGCCGAACATCTCGCCCGCGAGCTCGCGGACTTCGTCCCACACCGATTCCGCCGTCGGGTCGCCCCAGTCGGTGCCGAGGCGTTTCGCGATCTGCGAGATCACCCAGATCTCGTCGCGCGCGTCGCCCGGTGGATCCAACGCCTTGCGCACGCGTTGGACGCGGCGCTCGCTGTTCGTCACGGTCCCGTCGGATTCGCACCAACCCGAGGCCGCGGGCAACACGACGTCGGCGAACTCCGCCGTGCGCGTGAGGAAGATGTCGAGCACGACGAGATGGTCGAGCGCTTCCATCAGGTGTTCCGTGTGGTTCTGATCGGCGTCGGACTGCACGGGATTCTCGCCGACGATGAAGAGCGAGTGCATCGTGCCGCGATCGATCGCGTCGAACATCTGCGTGAGCGTCATGCCGTAGTCGTTGCGTTGCGGCACGCCGTACGCGCGCGAGAATTTCTCGCAGACGGCAGGGTCCATGATGTCTTGGAAACCGACGAAGCGATTGGGGATCGCGCCCATGTCGCCGCCGCCCTGGACGTTGTTCTGTCCGCGTAGCGGATTGATCCCCGAGCCGTATTTTCCGACGTGACCGCAGAGCAATCCGAGATTGATGAGCGAGAGCACGTTGTCGACGGCGTTGTGGTGTTCGGTGATACCGAGCGTCCAGCAGATCATCGCGCGATCGGCTTTCGCGAAGAGATGCGCGACCTCGCGGATCGTCTCCGCCGGTACGCCGGATTCGCGTTCGGCGTACTCGAGCGTGAACGATTCGACCGACGCGGCGAACTCGGTGAAACCCGACGTGGCGTTGGCGATGAACGTCTCGTTCGCGAGACCGGCGTGGATGATCTCGCGCGCCATCGCGTTCGAGAGCACGATGTCCGTACCGACGTCGAGCGCCAGATGACGGTGCGCCCAGCGCGCGCTCGAGGTCTCGCGCGGATCGACGGAGATGAGCTTCGCGCCCTTATGGATGGCCTTGAGCACGTGGTGGAAGAAGATCGGATGCGTTTCGCGCGCGTTCGAACCCCAGAGGAAGATGACGTCGGTCTCTTCCGCTTCGAGATAACTGCTCGTACCGCCACCGGCACCGAAAACCGTCGCCAGACCGACGACGCTAGGCGCGTGTCACGTTCGGTTACAGCTATCGATGTTGTGATTCTCGAACACCGTCCGCGCGAGTTTTTGATTGAGGTAGTTCACCTCGTTCGTCGTCCGCGAGCAGCTCAGGATGCCGAGCGCGTCGGGACCGTGCGCGTCGAGCACGCGACGAAATCCCGCCGCCGCCGCGTCGAGCGCCTCGTCCCACGTCGCGGGCGTCAACACGCCGTCGCGTCGCACCATCGGTTCGCTCAATCGCTCGTATGCCATGTAGTTTTGTTCCCTCCGGCGCCCTCGCAGTAACGGACGCGCGCATCACCATGATTCCGCTCCGCCGCGCGACGCATCCTGGAGAAAAAACCATCCGGCGTATCCACCGTTCGGTTGATGTTCGGTCACGCTCCGTCGATTGCGGGGATCGACGCCGGTGCGTTAGCGGTCCGCGCATCGGCGAGCGCGATCCCGACGCCGACGAGGACGACGACGCCGCCGATCGTGGTCGCGAACGAAGGCTCCTCGCGAAAGAGCGCGATCGCGAGGAGCGCGGCGACGACCGGTTCGAGCAACGTCGCGAGCGCGACGACGCTCGGCGAGAACGAGCGCAGCGCCGCGTTGAGCGCGGTGTGACCGATCGTCTGCGAGACGAGCGCCATCGCGAGGATGCCGCCCCACGCGCGTCCGTCCGCCGGGGGCGGGGGAGCCTCTCGGCCGAGCAGGCTTCCGACGACGAGCGCGAGCGTCGCCCACGCGTACGTTCGCGTCACGATCCCGCGCGTCGCGAGCGGTCGTTCGTGCTTCGCCCCGGCATCGCGGACGACGACGAGGTAGACGCCGATCGCGAAGCTCGCGGCGAGCGCCATCGCGTCTCCGACGAGCGTGCGTCCCGGGATCGGGACGGTGGCCGGCGTCCGCGAGCCGACGATCGCGATCGTGCCGACGAGTGCGAGCCCGAGCGCGACGAGGAACGGGCGGCTCGGGACGCGTCGCGTTCGCGCCGCGTCGTAGAGCGTCGTCCAGAGCGGCGTCGTCGTGACGAGCAGCGTCGACGCGGCGACCGTCGTGTACGAGAGCGAGCCGATCCAGAGCGCGAAATGCGCGGCGAGCGCGAGCCCGGCGACCGCGAAGGCGACCTCGCGGCGCCGGGAGATCCGCTCGAGCGGGAGCGCGAACGCCGCGACGATCGCCGTCGCGATCGCGAGCCGGAGCGCCGAGACGACGAGCGGTCCGGCACCCGCGAGCGCGAAGCGGGCGAAGATCGCGGCGGCGCCGATCGCGACCTGGGCGCCGAGCAATTGGAGGATCGCGCCGGAGGGTCGCGCCACGTTCCCGCACGTTCGCATTGACATCGTGCGACCCTCGCCGTAGAGTGAGCGCATCCTCGCGGGAACTCGCACGAACGAGTTGAGAGGGCGATGTTGTCGCCGACCGCCGAACCTGATCCGGTCCATACCGGCGTAGGGAGAGGCGGTCGCGGCGGAATGGGATGGAGATCGTGGCCGCAACCGTCGACGGACTCGGAACCAAACAGCGCGGTACGCAGCGCACGTACGCGATCGGGAGCGATCCGACGATTCGCGTGCCGATGCGCCGGGTGACGCTCACCAACGGCGACACGCACGTGCTCTACGACACGAGCGGTCCCTATGGTGACGCCGATATCGCGACCGACGTGCGCCGCGGACTCGATCCGCTTCGGTCGCCGTGGATCGAGGGCCGGGACGACACGGTCGAACTCGCGCGCGCATCGTCGATCTATCGCCTGGGTCGCGAGGCGATGCCCGAGCTCGACGCGATCCGATTCACCGCCGGGCGCAAGCCGCGCCGCGCGAAAGCGGGCGCGAACGTCTCGCAGATGCACTACGCGCGCGCCGGTCGGATCACGCCCGAGATGGAGTTCGTCGCGATCCGCGAGGGCGTCGATCCCGAGTTCGTCCGTCAGGAGATCGCGCGCGGCCGCGCCGTGATCCCGACGAACGTGAACCATCCCGAACTCGAACCCGTCATCATCGGCCGCAATTTTCTCGTGAAGATCAACGCGAACATCGGCAACTCGGCGGTCGCGTCGTCGATCGAGGACGAGGTCGAGAAGATGACGTGGGCGACGAAGTGGGGCGCCGACACCGTCATGGATCTCTCGACGGGCAAGAACATCCACGAAACGCGCGAGTGGATCTTGCGCAATTCGTCCGTGCCGATCGGGACGGTGCCGATCTATCAGGCGCTCGAGAAGGTCGACGGCAAGGCGGAAGAGCTCACCTGGGAACTCTATCGCGATACGCTGATCGAGCAGGCGGAACAGGGCGTCGATTACTTCACGATCCACGCGGGCGTGTTACTGCGATACGTGCCGCTCACGGCGAAACGCGTGACGGGGATCGTCTCGCGCGGCGGCTCGATCCTCGCGAAGTGGTGTCTCGCGCATCACGCGGAGAATTTTCTCTACACGCACTTCGAAGAGATCTGCGAGATCATGAAGGCGTACGACATCACGTTCTCGCTCGGCGACGGCTTGCGGCCCGGCTGTCTCGCGGACGCGAACGACGAGGCGCAGTTCGGCGAACTCGACACGCTCGGCGAACTCACGCAGATCGCGTGGAAGCACGACGTGCAGACGATGATCGAGGGTCCGGGTCACGTGCCGATGCACCTCATCAAAGAGAACATGGACCGCCAACTCGCGGTCTGTCACGAAGCGCCGTTCTACACGCTCGGACCGCTCACGACCGACATCGCACCCGGGTACGATCACATCACGAGCGCGATCGGCGCGGCGATGATCGGCTGGTACGGCACCGCGATGCTCTGCTACGTGACGCCGAAAGAACACCTCGGACTCCCCGACAAGCAAGACGTCAAGGACGGCGTGATCGCCTACAAGATCGCCGCCCATGCGGCCGACGTCGCGAAGGGCCATCCGCACGCGCGCCACTGGGACGACGTGCTCTCGAAGGCGCGTTTCGAATTCCGCTGGGAAGACCAGTTCGATCTCTCGCTCGATCCCGAAACCGCGCGCGCCTTCCACGACGAGACGCTCCCGGCCGACGGGGCGAAGGTCGCGCATTTCTGCTCGATGTGCGGCCCGCATTTCTGCTCGATGAAGATCACCCAAGAAGTCCGCGAATACGCCGAACGCGGCATGGCGGAAAAATCGGCGGAATTCAAAGAACTCGGCAGCGAGGTCTACGTCCCGAGCGCCTAGCGGCGTCCGTCGGCGTGCGGGTCAGCGTAAAACGGCGCGGGCGTGGCTGCCCGCGCGGCGGCGGCGGTGGACCGAGAATTCTTCGACCAAACGCGAGACGATGAAGATGCCGCGCCCGCGTTCCGCGAGCGGATCTTGTGGGAGCTTCGGAAAGTACGCGAAGCCCGGGCCGCGATCGAGGACGTTGAGGACGACGTGCGAGCCGTCGGCGTCGAGCACCACGTCCGCGGGTCCCGGAGCGTGGCGAACGACGTTTCCGAGCAATTCGGCGAGCACGGTCTGCGCGAGCGCGGTCGCCGCTCGCGTGAAATTGCGCTCGACGAGCGCGATCCGGAACTCTTCTTGCACCTCGCGCGCGCGCTCCGAATCGCGCGCGTCGAACGACCATCGCCGGAGCGACGCGTTCGCGTCGCCGGCGGCATAGGATACGGTCAGGAGCGCGACGTCGTCGTTCGCGCTCGACACGCGCATCGCGTCGGCGAGCGTCGTCGCCGGACGCGGATCGTGCTTCGCGAGCGCCGAGGTCGCGGCGATGAGTTTTTCTTCGCCCGCGATCGGATCGCGTTCCGCTTCGGTCACGCCGTCGGTGTAGAGCACGAGCATCGCACCGGGCTCGAAGTCCGCGGTCATCGCATCGCGCGGGATGCGGATCGACGTCCCGAGCATCATCCCGTCGCACGCGAGCGCCTCGATGTTCCCCCTCGCATCGCGTAAGAGCGGCGGCGGATGGCCGGCGCACGCGAACGTGATCTCTTCGCTCACGAGATCGATCACGCCGACGAAACACGTCAGTTGCCGGTACGAATCCGCGCCCGTCAGCGTTCGTTCCGCGGCATCGATCATGAGCGCGGGGTCGGAGTGGACGTTCGCGACGGCGCGCAACACGTGACGCATCTGCGACATGGTCACGGCCGCGTCGAGCCCCGAACCCGAGACGTCGCCGATCGTCACGACGATGCGGCCGTCGGGGAGACGGAGCGCGTCGAACCAATCGCCGCCGACGCGCGACGCGTCGTCGGCGGGGCGATAGACGGCGTCGAGTCGCAGTCCCGCGAGCTCGGTCGGAAGGTTCGGTAACGCCGCGTCCTGCAAGCGCTGCGCGACGAGTCGCTCGTGTTCGTACAGCGACGTCATGCGCTGCGCGCGTAGCGACAGCGCGCGCGTTCGCAGGAGCGCTTCGACGCGTGCCGAGAGTTCGATGCGCTCGACCGGACGGAAGAGCACGTCGTCGACGATATCCCAGAGCCGTCCGCTTCGCAGATCGGTCGTGCGGCGGTCCGCGAGTAAGAGCACCGGCAGATACACGGGATCGTAGGAGCGTCGGAAAAAGGCGAGGGCGTTCTCGTGGCCGCGCACCGAGAGTTCGTCGACGATGCACAGATCGAACGGTCCCCGCTCGTCGAAGCCGAGCGTGCGATCGATTTCCGTCACCACGTCGTAGCGGTCGCGAAGCGTCTGTCCTAGAAGGCGCCGGTTCTCGGCGTTCGCGAGCAGGACGGCGATGCGCGCGCGGGTTTCAGTTCTCGGGAGCGTGTTCATCGGCCGGCGGCGTGGACGAGAAGAGCGTCGTGAGCGGCATCCGATCGCCGATCGCGATGCCGTGCGAGGTGATCTCGAACAATCGCACGCCCTTTTCGAAATCCGAAAGGCGCTTCTTGAGGATCCCGATCCCGCGCCCGAGTTCGTACCGGCCGTCGACCACGCGCTCGACGTAGCGTAAGAAGACGACGTTGTCGGCGAGATAGCTGATGCCGATACCGCTGGCACGGAACGTCGCGATGTCGGGGAGTTCGTCGATGAGGAACGTCGTGACGCCGACGTTCTGCAAGTAACGCCCGAGCGCGTGGATCCGCTCGAGCAGATCGGCGCCTTCGATCGTCATCTTGTAACCGCTCACGCTGTCGATCATCACGGCCGTCGTGCCGTGCTCTTCGACCTCGCGACGGACGATGCTCGCGAACTCGTCGGGTCCGTAACGGAGCGGTTCGATCGCGCGCACGACGAGGTTGCCGCGCTCGATGAGATCGCCGACGGGGATGCCGAGATGCTCGCAGCGACCGACGACCGTGCCGATCCGTTCGTCGAACGTGTAGAGCGCGGCTCGGCCGCCGCGCCGCGCGACGTTCGCGAGCACTTCCATGCCGAGCGTCGTCTTGCCGACGCCCGTCGGGCCGCTCAGGATCGTGACCGTACCGCGTTCGATCCCGCCGCCGAGCATGGCGTCGAATTCCGGGATGTCGGTCCGCAGGACGTCGGCCGTCGTCGTCGCGTCGAATCGTTCGGGTAGCAAGCGCGGGAAGACGCTCGCACCCGACTCGCCGAGCACGAGGCCGTGACGACCTTTGCGGAACGACGAGCCGCGAAATTTCGAAACGCGAAGCGCCCAGTTGCGATCGGTCATCTCGAGCTCGACGACGCCGTCGACGATGAACCGCAACTCGTCGTCGGGCGTCTCGACGGTCGATTCGGACGTCACCACGACCGTCGCACCTCGTGCGGAGAGGAATCGGAGAAACGACAACGCCTGTCGACGGAATTGGAAGGCGTCGTTCGTGAGAAAGCGCAGGCTCGTCATCGAGTCGACGAAGACGCGGCTCGGCGCGAAGCTCTCGATCGCTTCGACGATCCGTGCGGTCGTGGGCTCGCGCTCGACCTCGCTCGCGGAGAAGAGATCGTAGACTTCGCCGCGCGCGAAGACTTCGGCACTCGGGGAGAGATCGATGATCCGGATGTCGTCGATGCGAAAACCGCTCGCGCTCGCGTTCTTGCGCAGCTCCGATTCCGGCTCCGCGAACGTGACGTAGAGCGCTTCCTCGCCTCGGTTACGTGCCGTGAGAAAGTGCCAACCGAGCGTCGTTTTCCCGGTCCCCGGCGCGCCGCTGAGCAGGTAGGTTCCGCCGGCCATATAGCCGCCGCCGAGGATTTCGTCGAAACCCTCGATGCCCGTCGCGATCCGTCCGCTACTCATGCGCATCTTCGTATACCCACATCGTTCGCGCGGAGCCTCGTGCGCGAAGGCATACCGCACGGCGTCCGTGCGCGACGTGCGGTGCCGGTTGCGACGGTTCGCGAGCTAGCGCCCGAATTGCAATCCGGCCGCGAACGTCCGCGGTTCGGCGTAATGATTGCCTTGCGCGTTGTCGAGCGTCACGAAATAGCGATCGTTCCAGAGGTTGCGGATGCGGAGCGTCAGCGCGAGCCCGGGGGCGATGGCGATCCCTCTCTCCCCGGAAAACACGACGTGCGGCGTTCGTTTGCACGACCCGACGACCGTCGCGGCGCAACTCGCCGACGAAAGCCCGCTCCCGTATTCGCCTTCGAACGAGAGCCAGCCGTCGCGACGGTCGTTCGCGACGAAGCCGCCGTTCGCGCTCCAGGTCTGATCGTGATCCGCGGGCGTGAAATCGGTCGGCGAGCCGAAGCACGGCGCGAGCAATTGCGTCTCGCAGCCTTTGTTGAGCGAGACGGTGTGGGCGAGCGAACCGTACGCGCGTCCGCCGCGCGCGAGCGGAATCTCGTACGCGACAGTCTCCTGGGAGATCCGTCCGAGCACGTAATTGATATCCTGATGCAGGAGCGTGACGCCGACTTGCGTGTCGTCGATGAGATCGTTCGCATTCTTTTGCCACACGCGAAAGCCGAGCGTCCCCGCGCCGAGCGGTGCGTGCCCGCCGAGTTCCAGGAGCGTATCGCGCTCCGGTTTGAGATCGAATCGTGCGAGCTTCGGTTGGAGCGGGAGGTTCAATAATTGCGCGACGTGCGGATCGACGTTCTCGAAAGAAAACGGCTCGAACAGGCGTCCGACGTACGCGTAGACGTTCGCGCGCGGACCGAACGACCGAGTGAATTTGAACCGCGGACCGAAGGCGCCGAACCCCTGATCGAAACCGGTCGACGCGATGTCGAAATAATCGTAGCGGAGACCCGATTCGAGCGTGTAGCGATCTCCCATTTTCCAAAGATCCGAGACGTACGATTCGTACGTGTTGCCGGAGTTCGGATTCGCGTCGACGACGGTCGTCGCGGAGCCCGGCGTACGGGGCGTGACGAGCGGTGCGAGAAAATTGCCCGGCTGCAGCGAGATCGCGTAGCGTTTGCCGACGTCCGCTTTGTCGAACGCGAACCCGGCGCGCAGCTCGTGCGCTCCCGCACGGCCGACGTAATCGGCGCCGAAGCGATAATCGGTCGCCGTCTTATCGCCCGCGAGCGAGAACGCGCACGTCCCCGGACCGTACGATCCGCTCGCGAGCGCGTTCGCGCAGTCGTCCGACGCCCCGCCGCTCGCGAGATGCGACGCCTCGCCGAACGCATAATCGTCGCGCGGATCGCCGAAGTCGCGAATACGCGAGATCTTGATCGCGGGGCCGAACGTCAGGCTCCCGCCCGCGCCGAGATGCTGGTGGAACTGCAGGTTGAGGAACGTGTCTTCTTGCGTCTCGTTATCGTCCGAGGTCGCGGGTTGACCGTTCGCGACATCGTTCGGAATTTGGTACGTCCGATAGCTATGCAGGACCGTCAGGCTCGTGAAGTCTTGCGGCCCGCGCGGCCGGACGATGCGGACGAATTCGTTCGCGTCGCCGAAGTCGTTATGCGGCGAGTCGAAATTCGGCGGATCGAGACCGCGCGTCCCACGCTCGTCGCGTATGCCGACCGTGAGTCCGCCGCCGTTCGCGAGCGGCGTGTGATACGCGAGGCTCGCGTCGAGATCCGCGTACGATCCCGCGCGCGCGTATCCGGAAAACCCGGCCGGCCCGCTTCCGCTGCGCGTCGCGACGTCGACGACGGAACCGAAGCGCAATCCGTACTGCGCGGGGAACGCGCCCTCGAGCACGTCGACGTGCGAGACGTCGTTCGGATCGATCTCGCCGCCGATCGCGCGATTGAGATCTTGCGGGAGCGGCACGCCGTCGACGACGTAGTCGAGCACGCCGTGATCGCCGTCGATGTGGACGACGCCGTTCGCGCCGCGCACCGCGCCCGGCAGTTGGATCAACGCCTCGGAGAAGCTGCCGCCGCTCGGCGCACGATCGAGAAATTTCGCGTCCCAAGCCACGTCCGCGCCGCTTCCGCGCACGGCGTTCGCGCGCGTCGTCCGCACGATGCCGATCGTCCGGAGATCGCGGATCGGGGCCAGGTTCAGGGCGACCGTCACGCCGTCGCGACCGAGCTCGACGCGCGCGCTCGCCGCCGCATTGCCGACGCGAACCTCGACGTCGTACGTGCCGAGCGGGAGCGATGCGAAGTCGAAGCGACCCCGTGCGTCCGTCCGCGCGCTCGCCGTCAGCCCGTCTCCGGTCGCGCGGACCGTCGCGTTCGCGAGCGCGGTCCCGTCGCGGAGGATCGTCCCCGCGAGATCGGCGCCCGAGGGCGCGGCGGTCGCGCACCTCGCTCCGGCGAGGAGCGCGATCGTGAAGGCGATGGATGCGCGGACGAAACGTGACATCGCTCGGCTGTTATCCCCGCTCCGACGCCTTCCTGCTAACGAGAAATCAATATCATTAAGTCTCGGCAAGGGCCGGCGAAGCGCTCGCGAATTCGTATCTCCGTGCCGAAGCTCTCCTCCGAGCGCAACACCCGTCAGAAGCAGGCCATCCGGTCGGCCTTCGAACGCGCCGCACGCCCGCTCTCGACCGAGGAAGTCCACGTCGCCGCGGCTTCCTCGAGTAGCGGGCTCGGGATGGCGACCGTCTACCGCTCGATCAAATCGCTGCTCGACGACGGGTGGCTCTCCGTCGTCGAAGTTCCGGGTCGCGTCTCGTTGTACGAAGTCGCGGGCAAGGCACACCACCATCATTTTTCGTGTACGACGTGCGGTCGCGTGTACGAACTCGAAGGATGCGCCTCGGTCGATCTCGCTCTGCCGCACGGCTTCGAATCGACCCACCACGAAGTAACGCTGTACGGCAGCTGCGCCGCGTGCGCGACGGAATCGCGCAAACGTCCGAGAGCCCGAGGGAGCGCATGAACGCGATCGAGCACCACGTCCACTATCGCCACGACCATCTTCACGGCGAGGATTGCGGTCACGTCGCGATCGTTCACGACGATCACGTCGACTACGTTCACGACGGGCACTTGCACCACGTACACGGCGACCACGTCGACGAGCACGAACTCCCCGCGGACTCGGGCGGTGCCGCGTGCGCGACCGATCACGCCTGTTCGTCGCACGAAGCGGAACACGATCACGGCGTCGGCTGCGGCCACGAAGCCGTACCGCACGACGGACACATCGATTACGTCGTCGACGGCCACGTCCACCGCATCCACGCGGATCACTGCGACGATCACGGACCGATCGCCACGGTCTGACGCGGCCGTACGTGCTCGTGGCGCGATGCGCGCGGCCAACTCCGTCTCGCGTGCGGCCGGGTTCGATCAGCGGCCGGCTTCGGGTTCCGGTTCGGAGATCGACCGACGCCCGCGCGCGATCCGTGACGGACCGGCGAGCGCGCGGCTTGCGAGATACTCGAGCGCGCAGATCGAGGCGATGA
>CAZZXB010000078.1:10979-14269 GCA_964658025.1 uncultured Janthinobacterium sp. | reverse complement strand
CCGTGCGTCGTTCGTCGGCCGTACGTCGCTTCGCAACGGCCCCGCTCGCTACGCGAACCGTACGCGGAAGGGCCGCTAGCTCTGCAACCGCCTTCGCTATTCGTCGACCGTGCGTCGCCTCGCGACCGCCCTGCATACCGGCGTCGCGACGCCGCCGGATCGGATCTGCAACCGGGCACGGGAGCGGGCGGTCTTTGCGGGTAACATCCCCGCAGAAGTTTTCGTGTCGGGTCGTCCCGAGGAGATATCGTTTGAGCGCTCACTTCAACAAGGACATGACGGTCGAGAATGCGTTCAAGACGCATGCCGGCGCGCGTCGCGTGTTCGCGAAATTCCATCTCGGCGGTTGCTCGAACTGCGCGATCAGCGAGACCGAGACGATCGAACAGGTGAGCGAGGGCTACGGCATCCCGCTTCCGATGCTGATGGACGAGCTCGAGACGCTCTTCTCCCACGGCACGCTCGACGTCGGCGACAAGGTCCGCCTCCCGGACGAGATCCGCTCGAAGATCCCCCAGCTCGCGAACGTTCCCGAGATCGGCGACGTCCGGAGTCTGGAAGCCGGGGCCTACACGGTCGAATTCGGCGACGTTCGCCTTCAGGGGCTCGCCGAGGATTTCATCAAGGTCGAGCACGCCACGGCGTCCGCGTAACGTCGAGCGCGGGACGGAACGCAAAAAGACCCTCGCCGATCGCGAGGGTCTTTTTTTGCGATTTCGCGCGCCTACGGAAGCAATTTGCGATCGACGAACGTTTCATCCGTGCCGTGCCAATGTTCGACTTCCGATTCGCCCGCTTTCCAACACAGATAGACCGGTCGTCCGTCCCGGATCGCCGGGAAATCGAGGAGACCGAGATCGATGTCCTTGACGATGCAGCCGTAACTCTCGATGCGGTTGATCGCGCGCACGATCTCGGCCTTGAGCGCCGTCGTGCGGCGCGCGTCGCCGCGCCGTTCGGCCGTCGGCGCGCCCGTCCGACCCCGAACGTTGCGCAGCGCCGGATCCATCTCGAGCAGGCGGATCGCGAGGTCGCGACGCGTCGACCACAACTCCTCGAGAAGCGGCAACAACGTGGGGATGAGGGCGTTGACTTTTTCGGGCGAAAAGAAGTTCATGCGCGCGCACTCCGACCGAGTCCAGTGACGTTCTCGCGTTTCGTCGTCGTTACGGGGCTTTCCGGGGCCGGAAAGACGCAGGCGATGAAGTCGTTCGAGGATCTCGGCTTCTACTGCCTCGACAACTTGCCTCCGGCGCTCGTCCCCGAACTCGTGACGCTCGCCGAGCGCGCGGGGATCGAACGCGTGGCGCTCTCGCTCGACGCGCGCGTGCAGGGCGCGTTCGGCGACGTCTCGGGCGCGCTCGACGCGCTCGAGCGGCGCGGGGTCGCGCTGGAACTGCTCTTCCTCGACGCCGGGGACGACGCGATCGTGCGACGGTACAGCGAGACGCGCCGACGCCACCCGCGCGAGAACGGCGCGGGAAAGCTCGCCGACGCGATCGCGTCGGAACGGAACACGCTCGCGACGATGCGCGCGCGGGCGACGGCGATCTGGGATACGTCGCGCCTCACGCACGCGGCGCTCAAGGAACGCATCGCCGAGACGTTCGCACCGCGCGAATCGGAGACGCTCGCGATCCGCATCGTCGCGTACGGATTCAAATTCGGCATCCCGATCGACGCCGATCTCGCCTTCGACGTACGCTTCTTCCCCAATCCGAATTACGTGCCCGAGCTCAAAGAACGCACGGGCGTCGATCCCGAGGTCGCGGCGTTTCTCGAAGCGCTCCCCGACATGGCGCCGTTTCTCGAGCGCCTCTTCGGACTCGTCGATTTTCTCGTGCCGCGCTATCGCGACGAAGGGAAGGCGCGGCTCACGATCGCGATCGGATGTACGGGCGGCCGACATCGCTCGGTCTACGTCGCGAAACGCCTCGAGGCGCATCTCGCGCGACGCGACGGAACGACCGTCGCGTGCGACTTCCGCGAGCTCGCGACGTCGTGAGCACGGGGGCGCGCGTCACCAACCTCGCACGCTGGTTCACGGTCGGTCTCGGCGTGAAACGCTGGCTCCTCCTCTCGCTCGTCGGCGCCGCGTTTCTCAATAACGGTATCTGGCGCTGGTTCGTCGCCGAGGGCGCGCAGATCCACGCGAACGAATCGGTCGACGCGCTCGCGAGCGATTTCGGTTTTCCGCTCGGCTCGCTCTCGTACGCGTTCATGGCGGTCGGCGCGGCGATGATCGTGTTCGGGATCCGACAGTGGATGCGCGCGATCGTCGCCGCGGTCTCGCCGCCGGAGCGCGGGAGCATCGTCGACGCGCTCATGGATCGCCGCTTGCGCGGCGGCTACAAGATCGTCGCGATCGGCGGCGGAACGGGTCTCTCCACGCTCCTGCGCGGTCTCAAACGGTCGACGAGTAATCTCACCGCGGTCGTCACCGTCACCGACGACGGCGGCAGTTCGGGCCGCTTGCAGAAAGAACTCGGCATCCTGCCGCCGGGCGACATCCGTAACTGTCTCGTCGCCCTCTCCAACGACGAAGCGCTCGTCACCGATCTCTTCCAATATCGCTTCAACGAGGGCGAGGGGCTCACGGGACACTCGTTCGGGAACCTCTTCCTCGCCGCGATGACGGGCATCACGGGCAACTTCGATAAAGCGGTGAAGGAATCGAGTCGGGTGCTCAACGTCAAGGGCCGCGTGTTGCCGTCGACGCTCGACAACGTCCGGCTCTGCGCGGAGCTCTCGTCGGGACGGATCGTCCGCGGCGAGACGACGATTTCGAGCTCGCCCGAACCGATCGAACGGCTCTTTCTCGAGCCCTCCGGCGCGAAACCGCTACGCGAGGTGCTCGACGCGATCCGCGATGCCGACGCGATCGTGCTCGGACCGGGGAGTCTCTACACGTCGATCCTGCCGAACTTTCTCATCGACGGCGTCGCGCGCGCCGTCGCCGAATCGAGCGCGATCAAGATCTACGTGTGCAACGTCATGACCCAACCGGGCGAGACGGACGACTTCACCGCCTCCGCGCACGTGCGGACGCTCCTCGCGCTCGCGGGAACGCGCGTGTGCGACTACGCGATCCTCAACGAGCAACCGCCGGAAAAATTACTCGAAGCGTATGCGGAGGGCGGTCAGCAGCCGGTCGATCCCGATCGTGCCGCGATCGAAGCGCTCGGCGTCCGCGTCGTCGGCGAGAGCGTCATCAGCGAGACGCAGACCGTCCGCCACGATCCGACGCGACTCGCCGACGTCGTCCTACGCCTCATCGACGAACACGTCGC
>CAZZXB010000078.1:0-10879 GCA_964658025.1 uncultured Janthinobacterium sp. | reverse complement strand
GTGCGCTTCGCCCTGATTCGTCACGGGCGGCGATTGATTCGCCCCGTCGAGTTTGATCTTTCCGCCGTCCGCGCTCACGACGTAGTCGAGCGCGAAGACGATATTGCGCGCATGCACGTCCGCGCTGAAGAGACGCTGGTGCACTTCCATGCCACCGCCGGAGACGAAGTGACCGAACGCTTTCGCGTCGGCGGGAATGACGACCCAGCCGTCGACCACGACGGGATCCGCGACGTGAAAGTCGATGACGTCGCCCGGATTGACGGCGACGGTCGACACCATGACGGAATCGGAGATGAGTCGGATCGCGGTTTTGCCGGGAACGGCGACGCGCTCGGCCGCCGCGGCGGGAACGGCGACGGCGACGAGGACTAGCGCGAGAAAGAATCGCTTCACGTAAGGGCTCCTCCTGCGAACGCACGATGTTGCGCGCTAGGACGCGCGCGTGTCCGTTCTCGCTCGGTAGGGTGCAATCCGTCCTCCGAAGTACGGGCGGCGGGTCCGCATCGCCGCTCGTGCCCTTCGCGATGCCGCTTCCCTGCGGCCCTCCGTGCGAGCGTGCGGCCCGCGCGCCGTGGCGACGCGGCTTAGCGGACCCCGAGCAGGCGCGTCGTGCGGAACGCGGCGCGTTCGAGTAATTCGCCCGCACGCGCGCAGCATTCGGCGAGATCGAGCGGGCCGTCCGCGATCGGGACGACGAGCGCGCCCCGTTCGGCGAACGCGCGCTCGGCGAACGGATCGACGCGTCCCCCGAACACGACCGTGGGGACGCCCGCCTCGCGCGCGAAACGCGTCACGCCGTCGGCGGTCTTTCCCGCGAGGGTCTGCGCGTCGATCGAGCCTTCACCGCTAAAACAATAACGTGCCCCCGCGAGATGGTCCGCGAGTCCCACGACCTCCGCGACGATCTCGAAGCCCGCGCGAAAGCGCGCGCCGAGATAGGCGCGCAATCCGTACGCGAGCCCGCCGCCCGCGCCCGTTCCGGGCTCGTCGCGCACGTCGCTTCCGAGCGCGACGGCCGACGCGTCGGCGAAGCGCGCGAGCGCCGCGTCGAGGACGCGCACGTCGGCCGGACTCGCGCCCTTCTGCGGACCGTAGACCGCGCTCGCCCCGTGCGGTCCGACGAGCGGGCTCGCGACGTCGTTCGCGACGACGAACGTACTCTCGGCGAGTCGCGGATCGAGCCCGTCGCGCGAGACGCGGGCGAGCCGCGCGAGCGCGCCGCCGCCGGGCTCGAGCGCCGCGCCGTCCTCGCGCGTCAGGCGCAGACCGAGCGCTTCGAGCATCCCCGCGCCGCCGTCGTTCGTGGCCGTCCCGCCGATCGCGACGACGATCTCGCGCGCGCCGGCGTCGAGCGCGGCGCGCACGAGTTCGCCCGTCCCGTACGTCGACGCGCGCAAGACGTCGCGCGGCTCGCCCGCGGGCGCGAGCCCCGACGCCTGCGCGGATTCGACGACCGCTCGCGTCCCTCGGATCGCGAACGCGGCCCGTACGGGCTCCCCGAGCGGTCCGCGGACGGTCCGTTCCACGCGCCGCCAACCGCGCGCGAAAAAGACGTCGAGCGTCCCCTCGCCGCCGTCGGCGACCGGAACCGCGACGCACCGGAGTCGCGGATCGGCGCGCACGACGCCCCGGGCGATCGCGTCGGCCGCTTCGCTCGCCGTCAGGCTCCCCTTGAATTTGTCCGGCGCGACGACGACGCGGTCGGCGCCGCGCTCAGAGATGGGCGAGCGCGATCGGAAACGTCCGCTGTTCGCCCGGCGCCAGCGGCGTCGGACCCTCACCGCCGCCGTCGGCGTAGTTTTCGGCGTGCGCGGACCACGACCACGGACCGCTCGGCACGGTCGTGATCTTGTAGTTTCCCTCTTCGTCCGTCCGAGCGTACTGCACGCCGTTGACCGTCACCGTCGCGAAGGCGATCGGCGACCCGGTCTTGCCGTCGGTCAGACGACCGGAGACGGTCGCGTACTTTCCGACGGGCGGGATCCCGTCGCCGCATCCCGCGAGAATGCAAGCGACCGCCACGAGCAACGATACGCGACGCACCATATGGCGTCGCGTGTTCATTCAAGCCGCGACGACGCCCTCTTCGCGATCCTGTCGGTCCAAATTCGAGGACTTCTCGTTCTGGAGCCAGGCGTTCGCCGCGTCGCGATGCGCCGCGTCGACGCGTTCGCGCAACCAGGCGACGATCTCGTCGTCCGTGCGCCGCGTCACGATCGCCGCGTCGAACTCCGCGGGGGTGATCCCCCACCGCTCCATCACGCCCTTGTCCATCGGGCACGGATAGATGTAATCGTGGAGCGTGCCGTCCGCCGCCGCGCGCGCCTTGTCGAACGCGCGGAAGATCCACATGTAGCCGTCGGCGGTCTCGCGACCGCGGCGCGGAAAGGCGGTGCCGCTGCGAAAATCGGTTGCCATTCTGATCGTCCTCCCAAAAGCGAGTCGTTCCATGAAAACGCTTTCGGGCCGCAGAAGATGCGGCGACACCGAGTTCGAGGAGTACGATGACCGTCGTCGACAAGAGCAGCCTGCACTATTTCGAGAGCGCGCTCGACGCCGTCGGGAACACGCCGTTGATCCGCCTGCGGCGGGTCGTCGACGACGCCGCGTGCCTGGTCCTCGCGAAGGTCGAGTACGTCAATCCCGGCGGGAGCGTCAAGGACCGGCCGGCCGTCGCGATGCTGCGCGAGGCGGAGGCCGCGGGTCTGCTCCGTCCGGGTTCGACGATCGTCGAGGCGACGAGCGGCAACACCGGGACGGGGCTCGCGATGGCCGCCGCGATCCGCGGCTACCGCTGCATCCTCGTGATGCCCGACAAGATGTCGAAGGAAAAGATCGATCTCTTGCGCGCGTACGGTGCCGAAGTCGTCGTCACGCCGACCAACGTGTCGTCCGATTCGCCCGAATCCTACTACGGCGTGGCCTCGCGTCTCGTCAGCGAGATCTCCGGCGCCTTCATGCCGAACCAGTGGCACAACCACTCCAATCCCGACGCCCACTACCACACGACGGGTCCCGAGATCTGGACGCAGACGGGCGGGACGATCACCCACTTCGTCTCGGGACTCGGGACGGGCGGCACGATCTCGGGGACGGCGCGATATCTCAAGGAAAAGAATCCCGCGATCCGCGTCGTCGGCGCCGATCCCGAAGGGTCGATCTATTCGGGCGATACGCCGAAGTCGTACGCCGTCGAGGGCATCGGCATGTCGTACCTTCCCGAGACCGTCGATCTCAAGGTGATCGACGAGATGACGCGCGTCTCCGATCGCGAGTCGTTCCTCATGGCGCGTCGGATCACGCGCGAGGAGGGTCTGCTCGTCGGCGGATCGTCGGGGACCGCGGCCGTCGCCGCGATCAAGCTCGCGAAAACGTTGCCGCCCGAGGCCGTGCTCGTCGTCGTCTTCCCCGATTCCGGTCGCGGCTATATGTCGAAGATCTTCAACGACGAGTGGATGATCGCGAACGGCTTTCTCGCGGAGGGCAAGCGCGCGGCGACCGTCGGCGACGTGTTACGCAGTAAGGAACCGCTCCCGCCGATGATCACGGTCGAGGACGGCGACGCCGTCCGCGACGCGCTCGACAAACTCCGCCGCTTCGAGATCTCGCAACTCCCGGTCGTCGACGGCGACCGCATCGTCGGGAGCGTGAACGACGTCGCGGTGATGCAGGCGGTGTTCGATCGTTCGGACATCCTCCACCGCGCGGTCCGCGAGGTGATGGGGCGGCCCTTTCCGTCGCTCGAACAAGACGCCGACATCGACCGCGCGTACAAGCTGCTCTCGCTCGCGAACTCCGCGATCGTCGTGACCGATGCGGGCCGACCCGTGGGCGTCGTCACGCGTCAGGACATCATCTCGTATCTCTCGGCGATCGCACCGCCGACGCCGTGAAGTTCAGCACCAAAGCGATCCACGTCGGACAGGAGGCGGATCGCTCGACCGGCGCGACGATCGTCCCCATCTACGCGACGTCGACGTACACGCAGGACGCCGTCGGCGAGCACAAGGGGTACGACTACAGCCGTTCCGTGAATCCCACGCGGACGGCGCTCCAAGCGCAACTCGCCTCGCTCGAAGGCGCGGCGTACTGCAGCGCGTTCGCGAGCGGCGTCGCCGCGACGTCGGCCGTGCTCAACCTCCTCTCGGCGGGCGATCACGTCGTCGTCGGCGAGGATCTCTACGGCGGCACGTATCGGCTCTTCTCGAAGGTCTACGCGCGCTACGGCATCGATTTCTCGTTCGTCGATCTCCGCGATCCCGACGCGACGCGCGCGGCGCTGCGTCCGACGACGAAACTCATCTGGGCGGAGACGCCGACGAACCCGCTCCTGAGCGTGATCGACATCGCCGCGCTCGCGGCGCTGCGCCCCGCGGGCGCCGTGCTCGCCGTCGACAACACGTTCGCGACGCCGTACTTCCAGAATCCGCTCGCGCTCGGCGCCGACGTCGTCGTCCATTCGACCACGAAGTACATCGGCGGCCATTCCGACGTCGTCGGCGGGGCGGCGATGACCGACGATCCCGAACTCGCGGAGACGATCAAATTCCATCAGAACGCCGTCGGCGGCGTCCCCGGACCCTTCGACGCGTGGCTCACGATGCGCGGCGCCAAAACGCTCGCGCTGCGCATGCGCGAGCACGAGCGCAACGCGCGCGCCGTCGTCGCGTTTCTCGGCGGCCGCGACGACGTGGAACGCGTCTACTATCCCGGGCTCGCGTCGCATCCGGGTCACGCGGTCGCGGCGCGGCAGATGCGCGGCTTCGGCGGGATGCTCTCGTTCGAGCTCCGCGGCGACGGCGCGCGCGCGTTCGCCTTCGCGCGCGCCACGAAGCTCTTCAGCCTGGCCGAGAGTCTGGGCGGCGTGGAATCGCTCGTGAGCATCCCCGCGCGCATGACGCACGGGTCGATCCCGCAGGCCGAACGCGAGCGACGCGGGATCACGGATCGGCTCGTGCGGATCTCCGTCGGCATCGAGGACGCGGACGACCTCGTCGACGATCTCGCCGCCGCACTCGATGCGACCCGTCCGGCGCCGGTGGCGCGCTGACCGAACGCGGGAACCTCACCCGCTCCGCCGATCCGGCCGGGACGCGCGCGATGCTCGTCGTCGCGGCGATCGCGATCGCGCTCGGCTCCTTCTTCCGCTGCACGCATCTCGATCGCAAGGTGTACGGTTTCGACGAATCGGTGACGCTCGTTCGCATGAGCGGGGCGACGTTACCGGAGTTCGTCCGCGCCTTCTCGCGGGGCGAGCTCGCGAGCACGGGCGACGCACGCGCGCGCTTCGAGCGCGTGCGACCGGGCGATACGGCCGCGGTGACGATCCGTTCGCTCGCGACGGACGATCCGCAGCATCCGCCGCTGTACTATCTGCTCGAACGCGGGTGGCAGCGCTTGGGGACCTCGCTCGCGACGGAACGATCGCTCGCGGTCGTCTTCGGCATGCTCTTGCTCCCCGCGAGTTACTGGCTCGCGCGGCGCCTCTTCGACGCGCGCGCCGCGCTCGCGACGGTCGCGCTCGTCGCGGTCTCGCCCTTCCACGTCGTCTTCGCGCAATACAATCGCGAATACAGTCTGTGGGCGTTGCTGACGGTCGTTTCGAGCGCGTCGCTCGTCGACGCGCTGCGGGTCGGCGGGCTCGCGCGATTCGCGCTCTACGGCGTCGGCTCGATCCTCGCGCTCTACACCGACCCGTTCTTCGCGTACGTCCTCGCGGCGCACGCGCTCTTCGTCGTCTATCGCGTCGCTCGCGGACGACCGAGCGGCGCGTTCGCGTTCGCGGCGACGCTCGTCCTCGCGCTCGTCGCCTACGCGCCGTGGCTCGCGGTGATCGCCCGCGGCTGGCACGTCATCTCGTCGACGACCGCGTGGAACGAGGTGCCGCTCCCGCTCGCCCTGATGCTCGGAAAATGGGCGTTCGAGACGAGCGCCGTGTTCGTCGACGCGGAGTACGCCTCGCTCGTCTACGCGCCGGTCGCGTTGCTCGGCGCGGGGATCGCGGTCGCCGCGATCGTCGCGGGCACGCGCGCGCTCCGGCATGGAGACGGGCGGACGGACGAAGGGTACGCGTTCGCGTGGCTCGTCGTCGCGTGTGCGACGTTGCCGCTCGTCGTCCCGGATCTGCTCTTTCACGAAAGCCGCTCGACGGCCGCGCGCTACCTCACCCCGACGTGGCTCGGCATCGAACTCCTCGTCGCGGCGGGAATCGCTTCGATCGCACGTTCGCGACCGCGAACGGCGAGCGCCGGTCTCGGCGCGCTCGTCCTCTGCGGCGCGTTCTCGCTCGCCACGAGCGCCCCGCGCGAATCGTGGTGGATCGATTCGCACGACGCCCCGCTCGTCGCGATCGCGCGACACATCGACGCGACGCCGGGCGCCCGACTCTGCTTCGTCGATAACGACGAATCGCTTCTCGTCCTCGTCGCGACGCTCGCGCACGACGTCCCGATCGACCGCATCGAACGCCCCGGATGCCTCGCCGTCGGAACGCCGAGCGCGGTCGCGGCGCGGTTTCGCGGCTCGGGCGGCGTCGTCGCGTTCGCGCCGACGGACGGCTCGGCCGCACCGCTCGATCGCGTCCACGCCGCGACCGCGCGCGCCCACGGCGTCGGCTACGAACCGTCGCGACTCTGGCGCTTCGTCGGCGCGCGGCGTTCGCGCGGACGCACTCGCTAATTCCGCGAGCCCGGATATCGCACGATGTAGAGCGACGAGAGGGCGCTCGTCACCGCGGTCTCGTCGAAATCGCCCTGGCGGCCGACGTACGACACGACGATACCGCGCTGACCGTCGATGAACGACTCGTCGTAATGGATCACGAATTTTCCGGCCTCGGCGCCCGAGGTTACCGAGATGAGATAGCCCGGCATCCCGTTCGCGAGCGCGATCGCCTTCTTCGGTTTGATGAACACGCCGTCGCCGCTCTGATGGATCTTGCTTTCGTGCGAGGTCTCGAACGCGTCGAGCGTTCCGTCGAAATCCTCGATCGTGATCAGGATCGCGCGCTGATCGGGCTTGCCGACGTCGTACGCGAAAACCGCCACGGGCGGCTGATCGCCCGCCTCGCCGGATCCGTTCGGCGGCGGCGCGGCGAGCTTCTGCCATCCGAGCGGCGGCGAGAAGTGGATCCCCGGATCGTCGAAACTGCGATCGTCCGCGCGCGCCGCGGGACGGAGCGCGAGGGCGCAGAGGACCGCGCACGCGAGCGACGCGACCGTTCGACACGCGAGCTTCGTTCGAAACGGAATCTTCATTCGTAACGCAACCTTCATTCGTGCGACTCCAAGACGTCGGCGAGGGCGGGTAACGAGACGGCGAATCGGTACCCGACGCCCCGATGATCATCGTCGAACTCTTCGTGACGGACGTCGAGTCCCATCGCACGAACGCGTTCGACGAAGATCCGGTTCCCGAGATCGAGTGCGTACTCGTCGCGTCGCCCGCAATCGACGTACCGTACGCGCGCCCGCGCGAGCGCGTCGCGACACGTCGGCGCGAGGACGACCGGATCGAACGCCTCCCACCGCGCGAATACGTCCTCGCGGATCTCGCCCGTCCGCGCGTCGAACGGGAGATCGAACGCGAACGGCTCGGCCGCGCGCGGCGAGTACGCCGCGGCTTGACCGAGGATGAGGATCGTCATCATCTCGGCGCCGTCGCGCTTGCGTTTCGCTTCGAAGGCGCGCACGAAAGCGGCCGCGTCGCCTCCGTGGGCTTCGAGCGTCCGCTGCGCCTCGACGAATCCGGGGACGAGCGCGTATCGAAAATACGCATCGCCGCTGTGCGAGGCGAACGCGCCGAACACGCCCGGGCGCGTCATCGCGAGATAGAGCGCGCCGAAGCCGCCCGAGGATTTGCCGACGATCGCCCGGCCGCCCTCGCTCGCGATCGTCGGATACCGCGCGTCCACGTATCCCACGACGTCGCGCACGACGTAGGTCGCGTAGGCGCCGTTGTGGATCGAGTCCACGTACTGCGATCCGCCCAGACGCGTGTTCCCGTCGACGATCGCCACGATCGCCCGCCGCATCTCGCCCGCGACGATCGCGCGATCCGCGATCTGCACGACGTTGCGCTCCCAAGGTCGTGCGGCGATCTGCGACGCGACGTCGCCCGTGTATCCCGGCAAGACGTAGACGACGGGATACCGTCGCGACCCCTGCGGATCGAAGCCGGGCGGAACGTAGACGGCGAGCGGTCGCGTCGCCGGATCGCCGAGCGGATTGTTCTCGAGCGCGGGCGACGTCACCGAGTCGATGCGGAGATCGCCGTGCAGACCCAGGAGCCGCGCGTAGTCGCTCGCCATCACGGCCGTGCTACGCGGCTGGAGGATGGCGGTCCCGCAGCGCGATAGCGTCTCGGGCGTGATCTCTCGCTTCCTCGCGCGCCGGGCCCGGTGCGCCGCATACGCGCTCGCCGCCGCGCTCTTCGTGCTCGCGTCGAGCGTCGCGGATCCAGCGCTCGCCGCGCCGCGGTACGGTCACGCGGCGATCGTCGAGCGCGACGGCGCGACGGTCTTCGAACGCGACGGGCGCCCGTTCTTTCTCTACGGCGCGGCGTTCTTCTACGAGCGACTACCGCGCGCGTCGTGGGATGCGTCGATGGACGCGCTCGCGCGCATCGGGATCAACACGCTCGACCTCTACGTGCCGTGGAACTGGCACGAGCTCTCCGACGGCGATTTCGATTTCGACGGGCGCACGAACCCGCGTCGCGACCTGCACGAAGTGCTACGGCTCGCCGCGGCGCACGATTTCGCGATCGTGTTACGACCCGGCCCCGTCGTACGCAACGAGTGGCGCAACGGCGGCTATCCCGCGTGGTTATTGGAACGGCCCGAATACGCGATGCCGCGGCACGATCTACTCGAGGGGCGCTATCCGCCGATCGCGACCCTGCAGAACGCGCATTCCGACGACGCCGCGCGCGCGTGGATGGCCAACGCGACGCATACGTACTACGCGCGCCGCTGGCTCGAGCGCGTGTTGCGCGAATGCGCGCCCGTCGCGGATCGCATCCTCGCGGTCGCGCTCGACGACGATCAGGGCGCCTACATCGACAACCAGACCTACCCCGCCCCGCACCTCCGCGCGTACCTCGCGTGGTTGCGCGGCGTCGTCCACGGCGTCACCGGCGACGACGAGCTCACGTTCGTCAACACGTATCAGATGAAGGTCCCTTCGTCGTCGCCCGTCTGGGCGATGGGGAACTGGTATCAGAGCGAGGCCTACGCGCTCGGCGAACACGATCTCGCGCAGCTCGAGCTCTCGTTCGGGATGCTCGCGACGCGTCCGCACCAACCGCTCTTCGCGAGCGAGTTTCAAGCGGGCTGGCTCGAAGGCGCGGGCGACGCCCGACCGCGCGCGGCCGATCCCGCGAACACCGAACTCGCGCTCGCGACGATGCTCGGCGACGGCGCGCGCGGGATCGTCAACTTCCCGGCGCAGGACACCCTCGACCCGCCCGGGTGGGAGGCCCCGTTCGCGAACGCTTTCTACGCCTGGGACGCGGCGCTCGATCTCGCGGGGACGCCCGGAGCGCGGTACGCACCGACGGCGGCGTTCGGTGCGTTCGTCGGGCGCTTCAACGCGGAACTCGCCGCGGCGCCCGTCGCGCGCGATGCGGCGATCGCGTACTTCGGCGGGAGCTTCGCGCCCGCGCGCACGACGAACGAACTGATCGGGGACGCGGCGGCGCGCCTCGAGGAGGCGCAGGCCGCGTGTCGGGCCGCGGGTCTCTCGTGCGCGGTCGTCGATCCGCGCGTCGCGGATCTGCGGCCGTTTCGCGTGCTGATCGCACCCGCGCCGCACGTGGCGACGGTACCGCCGCTCGAGCCCGTCGTCGCGGCGCGATTGCGCGCGTTCGCACGCGGCGGCGGCCTGATCGATGCGGGCTCGCCGACGGCGGACGGCCTGCTCGCGGACCTCGCGCGCGCGCGCCGCGTGCCCGTCGTGCTCACGGTGCACGACCCACGCCCGCATACGGGGTCCGACGCGGATTTCGTCGCGCGCGGTCTGGTGTTCCGCGAGCGGTTGCGCGCGGATGCCGCCGCCTACCATGTGCATGGCCCTCATTGCGAACGAGAGCTGCGAGCGACGCGGCAGGTCGATCGCCCGCTGATCTCGACCGCCCACGGTGCCATGTTCATACCGACCCCGGACACCAGGCGCCCGCGTGAACCGCTCAGCTTGCTCTTCTTCGGCCGGATGGAGGCCTACAAGGGACTCGAGACCTTGCTCGACGCCGCGGACATGCTCCGCGCGCAGGGCCGCACGTTTCGGCTGATCGTCGCGGGCCGTGGGCCCGAGCTGGCTCGCCTGGCGCCGCGCCTTCGTGAACCCGATGTGGAATTGCACGATCGTTTCATCTCGCACGACGAGGCGATCGTGCTGTTCCAGCGCGCCTCCGTCGTCGTCGGGCCCTATCGCGATGCGACGCAGAGCGGCATCGTGGCCTCGGCCTTCGGCAACGGACGGCCGGTCGTCGTCTCGGCGGTCGGTGGCTTGCCGGATTTCGTGACCCATGGGCGCGATGGCTTCGTGGTACCCCCGGACGATCCCGCCGCGCTGGCCGCCGCGTTGGCTCCGCTTCTGGCCGACGACGGTCTGGCCGAGGCACTGGCGGCTGGCGTCGCCGCCAAGCTGCGCGCCGAGCTAGGTTGGGATACGATCGCAACGCGCCTCGAGAGCTTCTACCGCGAGGTGATTGCCGCACATCGCGCAACCGCCGCTCACCCGATCGAGGCTTGCCCTTGACGCGAACCCCGCCCGCCGGCGCTACACGGCTCGATCCGAACGCGATCGCGATGCCGCTCGTCAGCGTCGTGATCGTGAATTACAATTACGGGCGCTTTCTCGCCGCACTCGTCGACTCG
>CAZZXB010000077.1:0-14325 GCA_964658025.1 uncultured Janthinobacterium sp. | reverse complement strand
GGCGTTTCGATTGCCGGGCGAATCGCGCTCGAAGGATCGCAATCGGGCTCCACGATGCTCGCGAACCCTCAGCGGTTTTCGCTAATAGCCCGATCGGCAGCGACGATCCGATCGTTCACGATACCTTTTCCGCACGTGGACGGCGGATCCGTCGGGGCTACCCTGCGATCTCCGTCGGCCAGCGTGCGAAGGTGCGTTCGAGGGCGAGCGACGCGACCGCGTATCGGCCGGTTACCGCGAGCAACGACTCGATCTCCGCGGCCCGTCCCGTCGACGCCGTCGAGACGACACGTTCGATCTCGCGATGGAACGCCGCGTGGATCCGCGCGGCGCGCGCGTATCCCGGCGTCGCACGCAGCGCCGGGGCGAGATCGTCGTGCAACCACAGACCGATCGGACATCTCGACTCGTCGAGACACGGTGCGAGATCGTCGATCCTGCGATTCAACAGTCCGGCGTAGATCTGCGTCTTGAGCGCGCGATGCGCGCGGAGTACGAGCGCGATCTCTTGCGAGAACGTTTCGGCTTCGATGCGACCGGATCTCGGCGCGAGCTCCGGAAACGCGCGCTCGAAGAACGCCATCTCTTCGATGCCGAGCGAGAAGAGATAGACGCGCTCTCGCGTATCGAGCCGCAAGACGTCGGCGACCCGGGCGAGGACGCTCGTCGACACGGTGATCGAGGCGCCCGATTCGAGCTGCGTGTACCACGCGACGCTGATCCCGGCGAGCGACGCGACCTCTTCGCGGCGTAAGCCGCGGATCCGGCGACGCCGAAAGTTCGGAAGCGCGAGCGACGCGGGGTCGATCGAGGCGCGCTTCTCGCGCAATAACGCACCGAGCCGACGACGACGATCGCTTTCGGAACCGCGGTCGAGGGGCGTTATCCCGATGGACAAGTCGATCGTGGTTCTCCCTTCCATCGGACGTATTAGTATCGGCGACTATCTCGCCCGCGCGCGACGTCGTATGCTTGCCGGCGAGCGCATACCACAAGCATCGTGCGCCCGGAATCACACGTCATCGTCCACTCGTCTAAGGGCGGCCGACGACGAGTAACCCGATGTCCGACACGCGCGGCGCGCGCCCGTTGAAAGGAAGCCCATGCCGGTTGTAGAGCACCCCCATCACAAGATCGGCGACTTTCTCGTCGACTACGAGCAGAAAGTTTTCGAAGACGTCAAGGCGGAGCCGGGCGAAAAAGCGCTCGTCACGTTCCACACCGTCGCCTTCGAGGGCTCGATCGGTCTCGTCAACCTCTTGCAGGCGACGCGTCTGTTGCGCAAGGGCTTCGAGACGACGATCTTACTCTACGGCCCGGGCGTGACGCTCGGCGTGCAGCGCGGCTTTCCGACGCTCGGCGACGAGGCGTTCCCCGGCCACTTGAATTTCAATAAACAGCTCGAGAAGTTCATGGGCGAGGGCGGGAAGGTCTACTGTTGCCGCTTCGCCTTGCAGGCGCTCTACGGCCACGGCGAGCCGTCGCTCATCGAGGGTATCGTGCCGATCAGTCCGCTCGACGTGCTCGATCTCACGCTCATCCATCGCAGGGCCGGATCGTTCATCTTGGACACCTGGACGCTGTGATCGTCCGCGCCGCGGCGGTGCAACTCAGTCCCGTGTTGCACGGCTGTGGCGGGACGATGGAGCGCGTGCTCGCGGCGATCGACGATGCGGCGAAGGACGGCGCGGAACTCGTCGTCTTTCCCGAGACGATCGTGCCGTACTATCCGTACTTCTCGTTCGTCACGCCGGCCGCCCAGATGGGTCCCGAACATCTGCGCCTGTACGAAAACGCGGTCGTCGTGCCCGGCCCCGAGACCGAGGCCGTCGCCGCGTCCGCGCGGACGCACGGCGTCGTCGTCGTGCTCGGCGTGACCGAGCGCGATCGCGGCACGCTCTACAACGCGCAGTTGATCTTCGACGCGACGGGCGAGCTCGTGCTGGCACGACGCAAGATCACGCCGACGTATCACGAGCGGATGGTCTGGGGGATGGGCGACGGAAGCGGGCTGCGCGTCGTCGATACCGCGGTCGGACGCGTCGGCGCGCTCGCGTGCTGGGAGCACTACAATCCGCTCGCGCGCTACGCGCTCATGGCGCAACACGAAGCGATCCATTGCAGTCAGTTCCCGGGTTCGCTCGTGGGCCAGATCTTCGCCGATCAGATGGAGGTGACGATCCGCCATCACGCGCTCGAAGCGGGCTGCTTCGTCGTCAACGCGACCGCGTGGCTCGACGAAGCGCAGATCGCGTCGATCCTGCCGGAGGGGCCGTTACAGGGCGCGCTCCGCGGCGGGTGTTGTACCGCGATCGTCACGCCCGAAGGACGGCACGTCGTGCCGCCGCTGACGTCGGGCGCGGGGATGCTCGTCGCGGATCTCGATCTCGCGCTCGTCACGAAGCGCAAGCGCATGATGGATTCGGTCGGTCATTACGCGCGTCCGGAACTCTTGAGTTTGTTCGCCGATCTCCGCCCGGCGCGCGCGATGCACGTCCGGTGCGAGGACGTAGATGAGGAACGCCATGACGGTCATCGATCTCCAGACGACGCGCACGCGGAACCTGATCTCCGACCTCCAGTCGCTTGGGCTACGGCTCGATGATCCCAGCGTCGGCGCGCCGAGTCGGCGCGGCGGCGCGGGGCCGTCCGATCACAAAGCGGTAACCGTCGACGGGCGCACGGTGATGGTCCCCGTGCACACGCATGCGGCGTCGCGTTCGCCCTACGTCGCGCGCGCCGGTTCCGGCGACGGTCCGACGATACTCGAACGCGACGGTACCGCGGTCGCGTCGATCTCGTTTCCGCCGCAACCGCGCTTCTACGCGATGCAGACGTTCGACGGCATTCCGTATTGGAAGATCGCGACGCTCCACGGACGCGACGTCCTCGCGACGACCGTCCTACAAGACTGCATCCGCTACGCGAATCGCACGACGCGTTGTCAGTTCTGCGCGATCGGCGAATCGCTCGCGGGCGGACGCACGGTCGCGCGGAAGATGCCGGGAGAACTCGCCGAAGTCGCGCGCGCCGCGGTCTTGCTCGACGGCGTGAAGCACGCCGTGCTGACGACGGGGACGCCGAACGCGACCGATCGCGGCGCGTCCGTGCTCTGCGAGAGCGCGGCCGCGATCAAGGCCGCCGTCGATCTGCCGATCCAGGGTCAGTGCGAACCGCCGGACGATTTCGCGTGGTTCGCGCGGTTGCGCGCGAGCGGCGTCGACACGCTCGGCATGCATCTCGAAGCGGTCTCGCCCGACGTCCGCGCGCGCGCGATGCCGGGCAAGGCGAAGGTTCCCGTGTCGTACTACCTGCGCGCGTTCGCGGCGGCGGTCGAGGTGTTCGGGCGCGGTCAGGTGAGCACGTACGTGATCGCCGGGCTCGGCGATACGGACGACGAGATCCTCGCGGCGTGTCGCGATCTCGTGACGCTCGGCGTGTATCCGTTCGTCGTTCCGCTCGTTCCGATCGGCGGGACGCCGCTCGAGCACGTCGCGCCGCCGGACGCCGCGCGGATGCGGGCGTTACTCGAACCGCTCGGCGCGATGCTCGCAGACGCGCGCCTCACGTCGGCGCAGAGCAAGGCCGGCTGCGGACGATGCGGTGCGTGTTCCACGCTCTCGGTTTTCGAGACGACGTAGTGTTCCCGCACGTCGATCGTCCGTTCGTTCCGCCGCAGTTCGGCATCAAACGCGAGACCGAGGCCTGGGAACGCGCGGAATCGGCGCGTCTGCGACGCGACGTGTTCTGTACGGAACAACGGATCTTCGCGCACGACGATCGCGACGCGATCGACGAGACGGCGCTCGCGATCGTCGCCGTCGATTACGTGATGGGCATGGCGCACCGCGTCGTCGGAACGGTGCGCGTCCACGCGGCCGGCGCGAACGTGTGGTACGGTTCGCGGCTCGCGATCGACGCGCGCTATCGCAACGTGTACGGGCTCGGGAGCGGCCTCGTCCATCGCGCCGTTTCGACGGCGATCGCGCGCGGGTGCGCGACGTTTCTCGCGCACGTGCAACGCGAGAACGTTCCGTTCTTCCGGCGATTGGCGTGGGACGCGCTCGACGACCTGATGCTCCACGGTCGTCCGCACGTGCTGATGCGCGCCGATCTCGACGCGTACGGCGGCTCGGAGAGCGACGACGCCGTGTCGGTCATCCGCGCGCGCGCGTCGTGATCGTCCCCTCGCTCGCCGCGCTCTGCGAACGGTTGCGTTCGGGCACCGGAATGCAACAGAAGACCGATATCGCGCTCGCCTACGACGGCTGCGCGGGCCTCGATCTCCCGTGCGACGTCGGCGACGACTGCGCGGCGCTCCCCGACGGCGACGGCTTCGCGCTCTTCGCCATCGAGGGGTTACTCGAGACGTTCGTCGCGCGCGAGCCGTGGTTCGCGGGCTTCTCGGGCGTGATGGTCAACGTGAGCGACGTGGCGGCGATGGGCGGCCGACCGACCGCCGTCGTCGACGCGCTCTGGACGCGCGATCGCGCGCGCGGCGAGGCGATCTTCGCCGGCATGCGCGAGGCGTCGCGGACGTTCGGCGTGCCGATCGTCGGCGGCCATACGAACGCGCGCGCGGAGGGCGAACGGCTCGCGGTCGCGATCCTCGGGCGCGCGAAGCGCTTGCTCACGAGTTTCGACGCGCGTCCGGGCGACGTCGTGCTCTCGATCGTCGACCTGCGCGGCGCGTACGTCGAACCGTACCCGTATTGGAACGCGACGACGGGCGCGCCCCCCGCGCGACTCCGCGCCGATCTCGAACTCTTGCCGGAGATCGCGGAAGCGCGGCTCTGCGGTGCGGCCAAAGACGTCAGCATGGCGGGCTTGCTCGGCACGTTGCTGATGTTGCTCGAATGTTCGCACGTCGGCGCGACGATCGACCTCGATGCGATCCCGCGACCCGCAGACGGCGATCTCGAGCGCTGGCTCGCGTGCTTTCCGAGTTACGGCTTTCTCCTCTCGGCGCCGCCGCAGCACGTCGACGCGATCGTCGCGCGGTTTCGCGCGCGCGATCTCGCGTGCGCGCCGATCGGCGCGATCGAGGCGACGCGCGTCTGCCGCGTCGTGCGCGGGTTCGAGCGCGAAACGTTCTGGGATCTCGCGGCGACGCCGTTCACGGGCGCGCGCGGGGTGCCCGTCCGTGCCTGACGCGCTCGGGATCGCGCTCTTCACGTATGCGACGCAACCGCGCGGCGGCGTCGCGCACACGATGGCCGTCGCCGAGGAACTCGACGCGCTCGGCCACCGCGTCCTCTTACACGCGATCGACGACGGGCGCGGATTCGTGCGCGAGCCGCGTTGTCCGTATCGTCCGGTCTTCGTCGACCCGATGCGCGAACCGCTCGTCTCGTTCGTGCGGCGTCGGATCGACGCGTACGTCGGCGCGCTCGAAGCATCGTCCGAGCGGTTCGACGTCTATCACGCCCAGGACGGGATCAGCGGAAACGCGCTCGCGACGCTCGCCGAGCGCGGAACGATCCCGGGGTACGTTCGAACCGTCCACCATCTCGACGTTCCGCTCACGCGCGATGCCGAGATCGCCGCGTTGGAACGTCGTGCCATCGGTTCGGCCGCGCGCGTCTGCGCCGTGAGCGAGACGTGGTGCGAGCCGCTGCGCGACCGCTTCGACGTCGAAGCGACCGTCGTCGGAAACGGCGTCGATGTGGGACGGTTCCATGCGGTCGACGACGCGGCGCGCGCCGCGCTGCGCGCGCGTCTCGAGTTTTCCGGGCCGACGTTTTTGGCGATCGGCGGGATCGAGGCGCGGAAGAACACGCTCGCGCTGCTCGATGCGTTCGCGCTCGTGCGCGCATCGATGCCGGGCGCCCGGCTCGTCGTCGCGGGCGGCGCGAGCGTCCTCGATCACTCCGCCTATCGGGCCGCGTTCGACGCCCGCGTCCGCGAACTCGAACTCGATCGCGGCGGGGCGTTGCGCGTCGCGGGCGTGCTCGACGACGAGGAACTCGTCGCGCACCTGCGCGCCGCCGACGCGCTCGCGTTCCCGTCGCTCGTCGAGGGCTTCGGTCTCGTCGTCCTCGAGGCGCTCGCGTGCGCGACGCCCGTCGTCGTCTCGCGGATCGCACCGTTCACGTCGTTCCTCGCGCCGGGCGACGCGTGTTTCGTCGATCCGAACGATCCGCACGCGATCGCGGACGGAATGCGGCGCGCCCTCGATCCCGCCTTCGTGCGGGCGATCGCGTCGCGCGGTCCGCGCGTGGCGCGCGCGCACACGTGGCGCGCGGTCGCGTCGCGCCACGTCGCCGTCTATCGATCCCTCGCCCCGCCCGAGAAAGCGCTCTCGCATGCCTGAGATGGAATTCATCGTCCGCTGGCCCGACGACGAGGTGATGACGTGTTACTCGCCGTCGCTCATCGCGCTCGAATATTTTTCCGTCGGCGAGACCTATCGCGTCTCCGAATTCGTCGAACGGAGTCGCGAGGCGCTCGAGATCGCCTCGACGCGCGTCGCCGAAAAATTCGGCCATCCGTGCTCGCTCGCGCAAGCGCAGATCGCGCGCATCGTGAAGAAGGCGGCGGCCTTCGCCGACGCGCCCGGGAGCGGCGTCCGCGTGGAGGGCTTCGAGCCGCCGCCCCTGCGCGATCTGAGCGCGATGTGGTGAGGGCGACGTGCGACGTCGTCGTGATCGGCGGCGGCCAAGCCGGTCTTGCGATGAGCTACGAACTCGGCGCGCTCGGCATCGATCATCTCGTGTTGGAGCGCGAGCGGATCGGGGAGGCGTGGCGCTCGAAACGCTGGGATTCGTTCTGTCTCGTCACGCCGAATTGGCAATGCGCGTTGCCCGGATTCGCGTACGACGGCGACGATCCGCACGGCTTCATGGTCCGCGACGAGATCGTGCGGTATCTCGAACGCTACGCCGAATCGTTCGCGCCGCCGCTCCACGAAGGCGTCGCGGTGACGGCGCTCGAGCCCGCGGCCGACGGCGGATTCCTCGTGCGGAGTTCCGCCGGAGACGTCGCGGCGCGTAGCGTCGTCGTCGCGGTCGGCGGCTATCACGTCGGGAAGATCCCGCGCATGGCGGAACGCTTCCCGCGCGACGTCGTGCAACTCCATTCCTCGGCGTATCGCAACGCCGAGGCGTTACCGCCGGGCGACGTGCTCGTCGTCGGCACGGGCCAATCGGGATGTCAGATCGCCGAAGACCTCCATCTCGCCGGACGACGCGTCCATCTCTGCGTGGGAAGCGCCCCGCGCACGGCGCGCTTCTATCGCGGTAAGGACGTCGTCGAATGGCTCGATCGGCTCGGATACTACGATCTTCCCGTGGAGCAGCATCCGCTCGGGACGGGCGTGCGACGCAACGCGAACCATTACGTGACGGGCCGCGACGGCGGTCGCGATATCGATCTGCGGCGCTTCGCGCGCGAGGGGATGGAACTCCACGGTCGCCTGCTCGACGTCGACGGCGAAACGCTCCGCGTCGCCGACGATCTCGCGACGAATCTCGACCGCGCCGACGTCGTGATGGAAGGGATCAAGGACACGATCGATCGCTACATCGCGGAGCGTCGCATCGACGCGCCGCTCGAGGCGCGCTACGAACCGGTCTGGATCCCGGAGAATCGACCGAGCGCGATCGATCTCCGCGCGAACGGTATCGCGTCGGTGATCTGGAGCATGGGCTTCGCTTCCGACTTCGCCTGGATCGACGTGCCGATCTTCGACGGAAAGGGCTATCCGCGCCACACGCGCGGCGTGACGTCGTGCGACGGGCTCTACGTGCTCGGCTTGCCGTGGCAACACACCTGGGGATCGGGACGGTTCTCCGGCGTCGGCCGCGACGCCGCGTTTCTCGCCGATCATCTCGTCGCGAGCGGACGCGTTGCGAACGCACGATCGCGGACGGCCGCGTTCGGCTAACGCGTCGATCTTCGCGGTTTCTCATCCGTCGCGTGGTAGGCTTTGCGTCAAACGCACGCCGCGCGCTCGCGCACGAGGAACACGCCATGAACCCGCTCGCCCGAACGCTTTCCGCCACGCACGTCGCGCTCGCGTTCGCGCTCGTCGCGACGTTCGACGCGTCGCGCGCCTCCGCGGCGACGTCGGCCAACGCGGGCGCGACGACCGACTCGTGTTCGACGAGCGCCGCGATCGCGGCGGTGGCCGATGCCCTCACCTCGGGCTCCGACGCCGCGGTGCTCCGGGCGTCCGTCGCCGGATCCGATCGTCTGCGCGCGTGCGGCAACGTGCGCGACTCCGTGTCGTTGCAATTGATCGCGGCCGACGCCTACGGCGATACGAATAATCCGGGCGCTCGTTGCCGCGCGCTCTCCGACGCGCACGTCCGCCTCGCGAAACTCGGCGACGCGTCGCGCGCCGGTGCGGTCGGACGCGCGCTCGCGGCGTGTTCCGCGACGACGACCGCGAAGTAACGCCGCCCCTCGGGTCGCGGCCGACGGGGATCCGCGAGATAACGGGGTTTGCTCGCGCTCGCCGTAACATCGAGAGCACATGCATCCATCCGACGCGATCCGCACGCGATGACGTACGCGCGCGTGCCGAACGCGCCGGACGCGCGCGTCCCGGATCGCGGCACGTGGGTCGTGATCGTGGCGATCGTCGGTTCGGCGATGACGTTCATCGACGGCACCGCGGTCAACGTCGCGCTTCCGTCGATCGGTCGCGATCTTGGCGGCGACGCGGCGGGGCTCCAATGGGTGATCGAAGGGTTCTCGCTCTTCCTCTCCGCGCTCGTGCTCATCGGCGGGGCGCTCGGCGACCGGTTCGGCCGGCGCGCGGTGTTCGTCGGAGGGATCGCGATCTTCACGATCGCGTCGCTCGGTTGCGCGATCGCGCCGACCCTGCTCGTCCTGGACCTCATGCGTGCCGTGCAAGGGATCGGCGCGGCGCTCGCGATGCCCGGAAGCCTCGCGCTCATCGGTGCGTATTTTCGCGGCGCGGAACGCGGAAAGGCGATCGGCACGTGGTCGGGCTTCGGCGTGATCGCCGGTGCCGTCGGTCCGGTCCTCGGCGGCTGGCTCGCGCAGGTCGCGTCGTGGCGCGACGTCTTCCTCATCAACGTGCCGCTCGGCATCTTCGTCGTCGTCGCCGCGCTCGCGCGCGTGCCGGAGAATCGCGACGAAGCGTCGACGGGCGCGCTCGATTGGCCGGGCGCGATCCTCGTGACGCTCGCGCTCGGCGGGCTGACGTACGGCCTCATCGATCTCCAGAGCCCGCACGATCGGACCCCCGCGATCCTCTCGACGTTCGCGGGGATCGCGCTCGCCGCCGGATTCGTCGTACGCGAACTGCGCGCGACGAATCCGATGATTCCGATGCGCGTTTTCCGGAACGGCACGTTCTCCGGCGCGAACGCCTACACGTTCTTGCTGTACGGGGCGCTCGGCGGGACGTTCTATTTCGTGCCGTTCGATCTCCAGAACGTGCAAGGCTATTCGCCGACGGCCGCGGGCGCGGCGGGTCTGCCCTTCGTCGCGATCATGTTCGTCGCGTCACGCTGGTCGGGCGGCCTCGTCGCGCGCACGGGGCCGCGGCTTCCGCTCGCCCTCGGCGCGACGCTCGCCGGCGCCGCGTTCCTCGCGTACGCGCGCATCGGCATCGGCGGATCGTACTGGACGACCTTCTTTCCCGCGGCCGTGTTGATCGGATGCGGCGGCGCGCTCTTCGCCGCGCCGCTGACGACGACCGTGATGGACGCGCTCGATCCCGAACTCGCCGGAACGGCGTCGGGCGTCAATAACGCCGTGTCGCGCGTCGCGAGCCTGCTCGCGATCGCCGCGCTCGGCGTCGCGCTCGTCTCCACGTTCTACGGATCGTTCGATCGTCGCACGTCCGCGCTCCATCTCTCGGCCGTCTCGACCGCGACGCTCGTGCGCGAACGTGGCACGCTCGCCACGGGGAAGTTGCCGCCCGGGATCGCCGTCGCCGATCGCGACGGCGTGCGCGGCGCGCTCCTTCTCGCGTACGTCGCGGGCTTCCGCACGACGATGCTCCTCTCGGCGGGGCTCTGCTTTCTCGCCGCGCTCGTCGCGGTGCGGACGATGGGTCGTAGGGAAGGCGCGCCGGGTTCCGCTCGATAAGGTCTGCGGTCGTGTCGCAGTACGTCTTTACGATGCATCGGGTGAGCAAGACCGTCCCCCCGAAGCGTCAGATCCTCAAAGAAGTTTCGATCAGTTTTTATCCCGGCGCGAAGATCGGGATCCTCGGGCTCAACGGCTCGGGAAAATCGACGGTCTTGCGGATCATGGCCGGCGTCGATACGGAGATCGACGGCGAGGCGAAGCCGATGGCCGACCTGCAGATCGGCTTTCTCGAGCAAGAGCCCAAACTCGACGCCGACAAGACGGTGCGCGAGATCGTCGAGGAGGGGCTCGGAGAAGTGCTCGCGGCGCGCAAGCGACTCGACGAAGTCTACGCGGCGTACGGCGATCCCGACGCCGATTTCGACAAACTCGCGAACGAGCAGGCGAAGCTCGAAGCCGTGCTCTTCTCGCAAGACGGCGACAACCTCGACCAGCAACTCGAGATCGCGGGCGAGGCGTTACGGCTCCCGCCGTGGGATGCGAAAGTCGGTCCGCTCTCGGGCGGCGAGAAGCGGCGCGTCGCGCTCTGCCGTTTACTGTTGTCGAAGCCCGACATGTTACTGCTCGACGAGCCGACCAATCATCTCGACGCGGAGAGCGTGGAGTGGCTCGAACAGTTCTTGCAACGCTTCGCGGGGACGGTCGTCGCCGTCACGCACGATCGTTACTTCCTCGATAACGCCGCCGAATGGATCCTCGAACTCGATCGCGGTCGCGGGATCCCGTGGAAGGGCAATTACAGTTCGTGGCTCGATCAGAAACAACAGCGTCTCGCGCAGGAAGAAGCGGCGGAATCCGCGCGCCAGAAAGCGCTCAAGAAAGAACTCGAGTGGGTGCGCTCCGGCACGAAGGCGTCGCAATCGAAGAACAAGAGCCGGATGGCGCGGTTCGAGGAGCTCTCGAGCTACGAATACCAGCGCCAGAACGAAACGCAAGAGATCTTCATCCCGGTCGCCGATCGTCTCGGCGATCGCGTGATCGAATTCACGGGCGTGCGCAAGAGCTACGGCGATCGCATGCTGATCGACGACGCGACGTTCCGCATCCCCGCGGGGGCGATCGTCGGCATCATCGGCCCCAACGGCGCGGGTAAGTCGACGCTCTTCCGGATGATCGCGGGTAAGGAGCGGCCCGATGCCGGGACGATCGACATCGGCGCGACGGTGAAGCTCGCCGTCGTCGATCAGTCGCGCGAGGATCTCGAAAACGAGAAGACGGTGTTCGAAGCGGTGAGCGGCGGTCTCGACATCTTGCAGATCGGCAAGTTCGAGATGCCGTCGCGCGCGTATCTCGGGCGCTTCAATTTCAAAGGCGCCGACCAACAGAAGCGCGTCGGCGATCTCTCCGGCGGCGAACGCGGCCGGCTCCACCTCGCGAAGACGCTCATGGGCGGCGCGAACGTCTTACTGCTCGACGAACCCTCGAACGATCTCGACGTCGAGACGCTCCGCGCGCTCGAAGACGCGCTCGGCGAATTCGCCGGAACGATCCTCGTCGTGAGCCACGATCGCTGGTTCCTCGATCGGATCGCGACGCATATCCTCGCCTTCGAAGGCGACTCGCACGTGCATTTCTTCGAAGGCAACTATCAGGAATACGAAGCGAACAAACGCGAACGTCTCGGCGAAGAAGCGTCGCGCCCGCATCGCCTGCGTTACAAGCCGCTCACGATCAAGTGAGCGAGGTCGGGAGCGGCGCGCGGGTCCGCCGGCGCGCGTTCCGCACGTGGCTTCCGGCGGTGCTCGCGACGTTCGCGACGCTCGGCATCGGTGAGGACGCGCGCGCGGGTGCCGCATCGATGCATCTCGCGAGCGCGACGTTCTCCGACGGGGCCGTCGCACCGAAGAGTGCCGTGTATTCGGGGCGTGGCGGAAGCGTGTGTCGCGGCGGAAACCGCTCGCCGGCCTTCTCGTGGTCGTACGTTCCGCGCGGCACGGCGAGTCTCGCGCTCGTGACGTACGACGTCGACGCGAGATTCACGCACTGGGGTCTGTACGACGTCTCGCCCGACGCGCGCGGCGTTCCGGCGAACGCCGGCGCGAGCGGGACGCGCGTCGGACGAACGATCGTCAACGATTACGGTCGCGCGCGTTACGACGGACCGTGCCCGCCGCCCGGGCCCCCGCACCATTACGTGACGACGCTTTACGCGCTCGACGCGACGATCTCGCTCCCGAACGACGCGCACGCTTCCGAGCTCGGCGCGGCGCTACGCTCGCACACGATCGAGACGGCGCACCTCACGTTCACGTACCGCCGGTAGTCGGATCGGGCGGGGTAACGAACGAGACGCACGTCGTTCCGTCGCGATGGCGAGATGCGACCGCGGCCGAAACATTGCGGCGGTCGCGACGTAGCTCGAACGTGAAATTCCCTTCGCGATCTCTCCGGTTTCCGTTCCGGTTCGCGAGACCGAGATCTTTCGACGATCGTGCTTCGTCCGTCGCGACCGGCGATTCGATGGATTCGGATCGACGTCGGACCCGTGCGGTACCGGAACCGGCTTCCGACCGATGACCGAGCGTAGCGTCGAATCGTCGCAGCGAACGTATGCGAGGGTCGCGGGCGTGGCGCTCCTGGTCATCATCGCGAGCGGCGTCGCGTCGAACCACCTCGTCGTTTCGGGAGACCCTTCGGCGACGGCCCAAAATCTCGTCGCGCACGTGAGTCGGTTTCGGATCGGCATCCTCGGCGAGTTCGTCATGCTCAATGGCGACGTCGTGCTCGCCGTCGCCCTTTACGCGCTCTTGAAACCCGTGGACGCGCATCTCGCGTTGCTCGGCGCGTTCTGGCGTTTCGCCAACGCGATCGTGCTCTCCGTGGGCTTCGTCGCGAGCCTCGTCGCGCTGGATTTTCTCGGGGTCGGTACGGGATATCTCGGCGGCGGACGTTTTCTTGCGGCATTCACGCCCGAACAACGCCACGTCATGGCGATGCAATTTTTAGACGTGCACGACACGGGGATGTTCGTCGGTATCGCGTTGTTCGGTCTGGGCGCGGCCACGCACGGTTACCTGTTGTGGCGGTCGCGGTATATTCCGCGGGCATTATCGGCTCCGTATATCGTCGTCGCCGCGATCATCGTGATTTCGTGCGGTGCGATCGTCCTCGCTCCGGGTCTCGATGCGATCATCGATCCATGGTTCGTCCTACCGGACTTCGTCGTCGAGGTACTCGTCGCGCTCTGGCTCGTCACGAAGGGCGCGACTATCCGGCGTTTCGAAGGCCGGTAGCGCCGGAGGCCGTCGTTCAATTCCCCGAGGTCTTGCCGTCGTCGTCGGCTTGCGTGCAGCGGGCGAGGGACGTGTGGCCCGTCGACGGATCGGTGTTACGCAAGACTTGTTGGATCGCGGGCGGGAACGTCGTGATGTCGGAGCCCGGCGGCGGTTCTTGGACGGGGATGCCGCCGTCGGCGCCCCCGATGCTGGTGTGCGCGAACGGATTGTCTTTTTCGGCCGGATAGGTGAACGGATACGGAAATTTGTCGACGAGGACGTCGCCGTTTTTCTCGACGAGTTTCGCGAGCACGAATTGCACGACCGTTCCGTCGGATTTGTATTGGACGTCCGCCGGCATGAGATAGATATCGCCGCACGTCGAGTTCGCGAGTCCGCCGTTCCCCGTGCCCGTACCGCCCGTTCCGGTTCCCGTTCCGCCCAGACCGCCGTCGCCCGAACCCGGCCCCGCGCCCGTTCCGACTCCGCCGTTCTGCTGACCGAGATGCGTCGCGTCGGCGAGCGACGGCGGCGGCGCCGAACGATGGAGTCTGGGCGGACGGATCGCGATCTTTCGCGGCGCGGCCGCACCGCCGACGTGCGTTTTCGGGCGGACGACGGACTTCGGGGCCGGGGCACGGACCGCGTTGACCGGCGCGAGCGAAGCGCGCGGCGGTGGGGTGATCTTCGGCGTCGGGACGACGGGCGGCGGGGTCGGCGCGGGCGTCGGCGGCGGCGTGTGCCGTTCGAGGGCGATCCGCTCCGTGACGACGCGCGTTTCCCGCGTCGGCGGCGTTGACGTCGGGATCAGGAGAAAGACGATCGCGTGGATCGCGAGGGCGACGGCGAGCGCGACCGTGTATCGCTCCCGTGCCGTGCGAAACGGCATGGAGGTCAAACGTTCAAGACGCGCGCCGCGTTTCTTGCGCGGAAGGCCGTTCGTGCACGCTGCGGCGACGTTGTCGTGCTCGAGCGGCCTTCGCTCGACGGGCTTGCGAGGGATCGCAGGGCGGGTTTCCTCCGGGCAGAACGGCTCGGGCGT
>CAZZXB010000076.1:10828-14509 GCA_964658025.1 uncultured Janthinobacterium sp. | reverse complement strand
GGACGGATGCACGGAGATCGTCGGCGCCGTGCCGCTCCGCGCGACGGGGGCGACCGTCGACGTCACCTCGCGCGATCCGGCGCTCGCCGCGGGGAACGCGCTCCGCGTCGCGCTCGCGTTACCGCCCGCGACGACCGTCGCGCGCGACGCGGCCCCCGTCGATCCGCACGAACGCGTGCTGTGGGCGCACGATTCCGATCCGCTCTCGGCGTTACTCGGTCCGCACTTCTGGTTGCCCTCGGACAACCTCGTCGCGGAGACGTTGCTCCGCGAAGTCGGCATCGCGGCGACGCCCGGTCGCGGATCGACCGCGAACGGGATCGCCGAGGAAAAACGGTGGCTCCAGGCGATCGGCGTCGACGTCGCGACCGTCTCGCTCTCCGACGGAAGCGGTCTCTCGCAATACGATCGGATGACGCCGCGCGATCTCGCGCTCGTCTTGCAACACGATTGGAACGGGCGCTACCGCGATCTCGTGCTCGCGTCGCTTCCGGTCGGCGGCGGCGGGCGCGGACGGATCGACGGGATCGCGGGCACGGTCGCCGCCGGACGCGTCTTCGCGAAGACGGGGAGCTTCTCGCACGTTCGCGGGCTCGCCGGATTCCTCGCGCCGCTCCGTCACGGCGCGGTGACCTTCGCATTTCTGGTAGACGACTGGAACGGCGACGAAAGCGATCTCGCCGCGTTCCGCGCCAGCGTGCTCGCCCGCATCGTCAACGACTGAACGATCGGCCGACGCGACGGCCGAATGGCCGAAGGAACGCGCGCGGCGATCGCCGCAATCGCCCGTCGTGCGAAAGATCTTCGGTCTCTCTGCGTTCGTCGCGTTGTTATTCGCGCTCTGCGTTTCGCGAGCGCTCGCCGGGACGACGGGGACGATCGTCGGCGCGGTTCGCGATCCCGGCGGGCGACCGCTCGCGGGCGTGACCGTCGAGGCGGTCTCGCCGAGCGGCTCGGCTAAAGCGGTGACCGACGCGCGCGGATTCTACGCGCTCCAAGCGCTCACGCCCGATACCTATACGCTCTCGTTCCAACTCGCCGGTTTCGAACCGCTCGGCATCCCCGGCGTCAACGTCCAGCAAGATCTCGTCTCGCACGCCGACGAGACGCTCTCGAAGGAGCTCCGAACGATCGGCACGGTCCGCGCGTCGAACGGCGGCTCGCTGTTCAAACCATATCAGGGCGAAGACGTCTACAACGTCAGCGGCGCGCAACTCAACGCGGCGACGGGCGGCGACAACCTGCACAAGACCGTCTATCAGTATCTCGACACGGTTCCGGGCGTCACGCCGATCGGCGGCGGCTTCTCCTCGGAGCCGTCGATCCGCGGCGGTAACGACGTCGATAACGGCTACGAACTCGACGGCATCCCGATCACCGAGCGCATCACGGGATTCTTCACGACGAACCTCACCGATCTCGGCATCTCGAACGTCGAAGTGTTCACGGGCGGCCTCGGCGCCTCCAACGCCGGAAACGGTCTCGGCGTCATCAACTCCGTGATCAAGACGGGCACGAATCCCGGGTTCGCGAACGTCTCGGTCGGCGCGACGTCGCCCGACTTCACGTCGTACTCGCGGCTCGAATTCGGCACGGCGACGCGCGACAAAAAGCTCTCGCTCTATCTCGGATTCGACGGATCGGCATCGCAGACGAATTTTTGGTCCGGCACGACGAATCCGACGTTTCCGCTCTCGACGATCGGCGTGAACTCGACGAATCCCGGCTTCAACAACACGGCCGACGTGATCGCGAACGTCCACTACAAGCCGACCGCGCGCGACGATTTTCAGTTCTTGTATCAGAACGGCGTCTTCAGCGGTCTCCCGAATTACGCCGAAGCGGGCGGCGCGGTCGCGCTCGTGCCGTGCGCGGGCGCGACGGGCGGCGCCGCGACGAGTTCCAACGGTTCGGGCGGCATCGCGCCCGACGGTAAACCGTGCCCGCTCGGGCTCGCCTACAAGACGCTCCCGAGTGGAACGGGGAACTACCTCGGCCACTATTCGGGGATCGGCAAGATCCAATGGAACCGGACGATCGACGCGAAGTCGAGCCTCGCGCTGCGGCTCGCGGAGAACTTCAACGAATACATCTTCGATCAACCGCTCTCCGATCCGAACCTCGGGAGCCAGCAGCCGATCGCGGGATGCCCGGGATATCCGTATGCGGGCGGCTCTCCCGTCACGGTCTCCGCGAGCGGCGGCGCGTGTACGCAGGATCTCGGCGATTACTATCAGGATCGGCGCAGTTCCGAATACTTCGCGAGCGCCGACTACACGCTGACGCCGACGCAGAACCTCGTTTTCAAAGCGGGCGGCGGCGAGGAGTACGATCACCAACGCCGCGACGTGCGCTACCTCAACAAGTTCAACGCCGGCCCGGGCAGCACGGCGGGTTCGTGCTATCTCTCCGACGCGTCGTATCCGTGCGCGAACGCGTACACCGACATCCCGACGCACGTGACGACCGCGTACGTGTCGGCGACGGCGAATCTCGGGGCCCTCACGTTGCAGCCGGGTCTGCACTACGGCCGGATCTTCTACGGCGTGCCGAGCGCCGACGGCGGCGCGACGTCCGCGGGCGTCTTCTCGCCGTCGCTCTCGGGGACGGCGAGACTCGACCGCAAGAACGCGCTCCGCTTCTCGTACGCGAGCTCGGGTCAGTTCATCGGAACGGAATTCGTCTACCGCCTCAACAGCACGACCTACGATCCGGCCAAGAACGGCACGAACGCCTATCAGCCGACGCGCAACAACGTGACCGATCTCCAGTTCGAGCACTCGTTCGATCCCAATACGTCGCTCAAGGTCGGTCCGTACTATCGCCTCTCGAATAACTATCTCGCGATCTACTCGCCGTTCCTCGGGTTCGACCCGACGACGGGCGTCGTGAAGTACGGCGACTCGACCGTTTCGAACGCGACGAAGATCCGCTCGCTCGGCGCGGAGTTCGGATTCTCGCATCTCGACCCGCGGCCGGTCGGTACGTCGCTGTGGCTTTCGGGATCGTACAATAATTATTGGACGCAGGTGTCGTCGGTGACGGGCGGCCAGAGTTCGTTCTTGAATTTTCCGTTACCGGGTCAGTTCTTGAGTCAGGGTATCTTCGTGCGCGGTTATCAGACGCCGCTCCTCACCGCGACGCTCACCGCGGACCTGCACAGCCACGGGTGGCATCTCCTACCCCTCGCGTATTACGCCTACGACACGTTCTATAATAGCGGCGGTTGTATCCCGACGAACGGTAAGGGCGGGCTGCTCCCCTACGATGCATCGACGCCGCCGGCCGACTGCGGGTCGATCTCCGACGCGAAGCCGACGCTCGCGCCGGAGGGCGTCGGCACGGGGTACTGGTTCCTCAACGCGACGCTCGAACGCGAGTTCGCGAAAGGATTCATCGTCGGCATCAACGTCGAGAATCTCACGAACATCCAGCACGGTCCGACGCCGTGTTACAACGCGCAAGATCCGACGCTCGCGAAGGGCTTGGGGAGCGGCTGCGCGCTCCAAAACGGTCCGGGCTCGGGGACCGTCGCGCCCGTCGGATACATCTACCAGAACCTCGTCAACGCGCCGCAGGGCAACGCACCCGGCTATCCGCGCACGTTCGAGGGCTTCATCAAGGTGAGTCTCTAGCCCGCGCGGCCGCATTCTCGGGCGAGCGCGCCGCGGCGAACGGTCG
>CAZZXB010000076.1:0-10728 GCA_964658025.1 uncultured Janthinobacterium sp. | reverse complement strand
CCGGAGGCGTTGCGGCGGATCGCGCGCTCCGGGCACGCGCGCGAATTCGCGAACGCGGTCGTCGAACGCGACGTCGTGCTCGTCGGGAGCGGGAGTTCGCTGTGCGTCGCGCGGCTCGGCGCGCTCGCGCTGCGGCGGCGCGGGGTCCGCGCGTCGTCGCTCGCCGCGACGGAGGCGGGATTCGAGCGACCGGGTGCCGCCGACGGGACGACGGTCGTCGCGATCTCGCAGAGCGGCCGGTCGGCCGACGTGCTCGCCGCACTCGAAACGCTCCGACCCGAGCGCGTCGTCGCGCTCACGAACGCGCCGGATTCGCCGCTCGCCGGGCGCGCGGATCTCGTGATCGACGTCGAGGCCGGGAGCGAGATCGCGGTTCCCGCCACGAAGAGCGTGACGACGATGGTCGCGATCGTGCTCTGGGGCGCGGGGCTCTGCGGCGGAACGAGCGATCGGAACGCGACGACGCTCGCGCGCGCGGCCGACGCGATCGATGCATGGCTCGGCGACGCGGCCGCGTGCGACGACCTCGCCGATGCGGCGGAACGGATCGCGCGACGGCGCACGATCGCCGTGCTCGGCGCGGGGTACGGCGTTCCGGTCGCCTCCGAAATCGCGCTCAAGCTCAAAGAGGCGACGTACGTCCACGCCGAGGCGTTCGCCGCGGGCGAATTCCGGCACGGAAGTGCGGCGATCTTGGATGCGACGACGGCGGTCGTCGGCGTCGTGGACGACGCCTCGCGCGCGCTCGTCGCGCGGCCGATGGCGGAAGCGGAACGGACCGAATCCCTGCGCTACACGATCGGCGGCGCGATCGCCGGGATCGCGCGTCTCGGTCCGCTCCTCGATGCGCCGTTCAACACGATCGGCTGGCTCGTCGCGGGTCAACGCCTCGCGCTCGACGTCGGGCGCGCGCGCGGCATCGACGGCGACCGGCCGCGCGGTCTCACGAAGTTCGTCCTCTGAGATCTCGCGGATCGCGTGCCGGTCGGAATCGGATCGCGCTCGCGATCGCCGTCGCGGCCTTCGCGCTCGTGCTCGTCTTCGTCGCGGTGCGCGGCTGGGGTCGCGGCGGGCATCTCGGCTTCGGAGCGTTCGCGCCGTCGCCGTCGCCTCCGGCGGTCGCACGCGCGCCCGTCGGCGCGGTTTTCGAGCCCGAGCCCGCGACGACGATGGCGCTCCGCGCGAGGCCGCTCGGCGTCACGCCCGACGGCTTCGCGCGATGGCTCGTGCGCGCGGAGTTTCGCGCGCGCGACGGATCGCCGACGCGGCTCGTCTCCGGCGGCGATTTCGCGTTCGTGCCGACGCACGGCACGGCGCAGTGGCAGACGCGCTCGCGTTTCGGCGGGCCGGCCGCGATCGTCTCGACGACGCTCGACGGGCCGCTCGGCGTCACCGCGCGCGCGAACGCGCCGCGCCGTCTCGGCACGCGCCGGATCGAAACGAACACCCGGTATTGGTCGGGCGCGCGGGTCGTCGCCGAGCCGCTCGGGCCGCACGTCGTGCAGATCGGTTGGTTTCCACGCGGCACCGGTACGACCGCCGTCGTGCGGATCGATCCCGACGGAACGCGTCACGTCGCGAACGTCGCGGCCTCCGCGTCGACGTTTCGCGACGGAGCGGCCGTTCCGGGAACGCGCGTGCGGTACGTCGTCGACGTCGAGACGCGTCCGCGCGCGACCTTCGCGGTCGACGTGCCGCGCGAGATCGCACGCAAACCGCTAACGGCGCTGCGCGGGAAGGCGATGTGGCTCTCGTTCTCGCCGGCGGACGGGGACGCGGATAGCTACGACGAGATCGATCCCCGCGGCACGATCGATCGCGCGGTGGCGGGCGGCGTCCGCGCGATCGAGCTGCGCGCGACGTACGGCGCGTTCGACGACACCGCGGGCGCCCCGCGCGCCACGATCGATGCGTTGCTCGACGCCGCCGCCGCGCGCGGCGTCGCGGTCGTCGCCTGGACGATCCCGCGCGCGCCCGAATACGACGATCTCGCGCTCGCCGTCGCGCTCGCGCGCCACACGACGGCGGCCGGGAACGGCTTCGCCGGGATCGCGCTCGACCTCGAGCGCGGCGACGAATATCTCGGTTCGGGGCCCGTGGGATACGCCGCGATCGCGGCCTACGCGAAACGCTTGCGCGCGGCGCTCGGGCCCGAGTATCCGCTCGTCGCGACGGTCGAGGATCCGTACTACGAGCACCTCTCGGCGACCGATTATCCGTACGCCGAGGTCGCGCGCGTCTGCGACGTGTTGCAGCCGATGGCGTACTGGCGGATGATGTCGCGCCGCGCCGTCACGCCCGTCGCCGTGCGCGCGGGCCTGCGCGCGTCGTTCGCGAAAACGCGCGCGCTCGCGGGACGTCCGATCGAGATCGACATCGGCGGCCAGACCGCGGGCGGCGGTCCGCGCGGCGCGCCGCCGCCGGTCGAAATCGCGGCAGCGATCGACGAGGCGCGAGCGCTCCACGCCTTCGGCATCGCGTTTTTCGATTGGGGCGCGACGACGTCGGATCAATGGGACGCGATCGCGCGAACGGCCTTTTGACGGACGTCGGAGCGGAACTCGGCGCGAGACGCGTGCGCCGCCGCTTCGCGGCTCGCGATCGACGGGTTCAGGTGCGAGCGGCGACGTTCGTTCTCGGCATCCCGGAAGCGATCGGTCGGCGTCCGACGCGAATGCCGAGAACGGCGATCGCCGAGATGATGCAGAGCCATGCGGACGCGACGAAGGCATCGTTATAGCTGCCGCTGGACGTTCGGATCGCACCGGCGAGAAGCGCGATGGCTCCCGCTCCGAGTTGATGGCCGCTCTGAATCCATCCGAAGACGAGCGGTCCGTCGTCTTCTCCGAACGCATCGATCGTCAGGCGCACGGTCGGAGGTACCGTCGCGACCCAATCGAGCCCGTAGAACATCGCGAAGAGCGGGAGACCGAACGCGCCGTGAATGTCGAACGCGTACGGCACGAAGAAGAGCGAGAGACCGCGCAGCCCGTAGTACCAGAACAGTAACTTCCGGCTACTCCATCGATCGGTGAGCCACCCGGATACGGTCGTTCCGACGAGGTCGAACGCTCCCATCATGGCGAGATATCCCGCGGCACGAACCTCCGGAATCCCGTGGTCGCCGCAGGCCGGAATGAAGTGCGTTCCGATGAAGCCGCTCGTACTCGCACCGCAGATGAAGAACGTCGAGAAGAGGAGCCAGAAGTCGCGTCGCCTCGCGGCTCGCCCGAGCGCACGGAATGCCGTGCGCAGCGGATTCCCGTCGCGTAGGAGCGCCGAGTCGGCCGGTGCGGCGGCGTCCGTGGCGCCGTAGGGAAGCAAGCCGAGATCTTGCGGACGGTCGCGCATGAGCAGCGCGACCGGAACGGCGACGAGTAACGAGGCCGCGGCGATGAGCAGTCCCACCGGTCGCCAGCCGAATCTTTGCGCGACGACGGCGAGGACCGGAAGGAACACGAGTTGTCCCGTCGCGTTCGCCGCCGTGAGCAGGCCCATGACGGTTCCGCGTCTCTTGACGAACCACCGCGTCGAAACCGTCGCCGCGACGACGATACCGATCATGCCGACGCCCGTGCCGACGCCCACGCCCCAAGTGAAGATGAGTTCGAGGGGCGTGGAGATCACCGACGTCGCCGCGGAGGATACGACGATGATGCCGAGGCCGAACAGGATCGTCGCCCGCACGCCGACGCGCTGCATCGTCGCCGCCGCGAAGGGCCCGAGCAGGCCGAACAACACGATGTTGATCGCGACGGCGACGGAGATCGTCGCGGCCGACCAGCCCATGGTCTGCTCCATCGGCACCATCAGGGCACCCGGAGTCGAGCGGATCCCGGCGGCGACCAGGAGCACGAAGAACGTCAGTGCGGCGACGATCCAGCCGTAATACAACGTGCCGGAGGCCGGCGAGCGTTCGATCATGTGACGTGTATATACAAGATCCGGGTCGCGACCGTCTAGTCGCGTGCGGCGCGCCGCGGCTCGATCGCCCTCAGGCGACCCGTTCGCGGGCGAGCCGTTCGAACGCCGCGAGCGCCGACGCCACGACCTGATCGATGTTGTAGTACCGATATTCGGCGAGGCGGCCGACGAACGTGACGTCCGCTCGGGCGCGCGCCTCCGCGGCGTAACGCGCGTAGAGCGCGCGGTTCTCCGCGCGCGGGATCGGATAGTACGGCTCGCCCGCGTCGCGCGGATACTCGCGTGCGATCGTCGTCTTCGCGTGCGTCTGGCCGGTCAGGTGCTTGAACTCCGTCACGCGCGTGAACGGCTCGGCGCCGGGATAGTTCACGACGGCGACGGGTTGGTATCGCTCCGTCGCATGCGTTTCGAATTCGAACGCGAGCGAGCGATACGGTAAGGGACCGAAGCGATGACCGAAGTACGCGTCGATCGGTCCCGTATAGACGAGATGGTCGAATCGGACGCGTCGTGCCGCGTCTTCGAACGACGTGGAGAGTTCCACCTCGATGCCGGGCGTCGCGAGCATCCGCGCGCAGAGCGCTTCGAATCCGTCGGTCGGCATCGCCTGAAACGTATCGGAGAAGTAGCGGTCGTCGGCGTTCGTGCGGATCGGGATGCGGCCGCAGACGCTCGCGTCGAGTTCGCGCGCGTCGATGCCCCACTGCTTGCGCGTATAGTTCGCGAAGAGCGTTTCGTACAGCTCGCGTCCCACGCGCGCCACGATCGCGTCTTCCGAATTCTCGATCGGGCGCGTGCGATCGCGGCGCGCTTCGAAGAACGCCGTCATCCCCGCTTCGTCGAGATCGAGTCCGTAGAGCGCGGCGATCGTCCGGCTCGAGAGCGGGAGCGGGACGTCGCGTTCGCCGACCCGCGCGAGCACGCGATGCTCGTAGGGCCGCCACGTCGTGAACTGCGAGAGATAGTCGCGGACGCGTTCGCTCGAGGTGTGGAAGATGTGCGGTCCGTAGCGATGCACGCGGATGCCGTGGTCGTCGAGCGGATCGTAGGCGTTTCCGGCCACGTGCGACCGGGCTTCCACCACCAGAACGCGCGCGCCGCACTGCGAGGCGAGTCGTTCGGCGATCGTGCATCCGGCGAAACCCGCGCCGACGACGAGAAAATCGTATGTCATCCGTCTCCGTTCCAAGCGTGTGTCGTTCCGTTCGCTAGCGGTATCGAAGGCGCCGTTCTCCGCGACACGAAGATCGCCCGAGTATGGGTTCGGAAGGGCAGTCCTCGGCGACGAAAACCGCGCTGATCACGGGGATCACGGGGCAGGACGGATCGTATCTCGCGGAGCTGTTGCTCGAGCGCGGCTATCGCGTCGTCGGGATGACGCGGCGGACGAGCACCGAGGTGCACGAGCGCATCGAACATCTCGTCGAGCGGATCGAGATCGTTTCGGGCGATCTGCTCGACCAGAGTTCGATGACGCAATTGATCGGCGCCGTGCGACCGCACGAAGTCTACAACCTCGCGGCGCAATCGTTCGTGCCGACGTCGTGGACGCAGCCGGTGCTCACGGGCGAGTTCACGGCGCTCGGCGTGACGCGCGTGCTCGAGGCCGTGCGCGCGGTCGATCCCCGGATCCGCGTCTATCAGGCGTCGAGTTCCGAGATGTTCGGCAAGGTTCAGGAGACGCCGCAGTCCGAGCGGACGTCGTTCTATCCGCGTAGTCCCTACGGCGTCGCGAAGGTGTACGGCCATTGGATCACGGTGAATTACCGCGAGTCCTACGGCCTCTTCGCGGTGAGCGGGATCCTCTTCAATCACGAGAGCGAGCGGCGCGGTAAGGAATTCGTCACGCGCAAGATCACCGACGGCGTCGCGCGGATCAAACTCGGCCTGCAAGAAAAACTCGGGCTCGGCAACCTCGACGCGAAGCGCGACTGGGGCTTCGCGGGCGATTACGTGCGCGCGATGTGGCTGATGCTCCAGCAGGCGAAACCGGACGATTACGTGATCGCGACGGGCCGGACGCACACGGTGCGCGAGTTCTGTCGGCTCGCGTTCGCGGCCGCGGGTCTCGAGTACGAAGCGTACGTGTACGAGGACGCGCGGTTCATGCGACCCGCGGAAGTCGATCTGCTCATCGGCGACCCGAGCAAGGCCAAACGCGAGCTCGGATGGGAGCCGACGGTGAGCTTCGAGGGACTCGTCGAGCGTATGGTTGCGGCCGATCTCGATCGGCTCCGTCCGTTCGCGCACGTCTAAAGGGACGACCGCATGCGCGCACTCGTTACCGGCGCGGACGGATTCGTCGGACGGTATCTCGCGACGGAACTACGCGCGCGCGGGATCGAGACCGTCGCCGCGGGGCGCGAGCCCGGTCCCGAGGTCGACGTCGCCTTCGAACTCGGCGCGACGGACGCGGTGCGACGGCTCGTCGCGGACGCGCGTGCGGACGTCGTGTACCATCTCGCGGCGCAGGCCTTCGTCCCGGAAGCGACGCGCGCGCCGCTCGAAACGTACGACACGAACGCGCTCGGCACGGCGCGCGTCGTGGAGGCGATCCGCGCGCTCGGGCCGGAGGCGCGTCCGAGGCTCGTGTACGTCAGTTCGGGCGAAGTCTACGGCGAGCAGCCCGACGCGGCGTTCCCGCTCCGCGAGACGACGCTCGCGAAGCCCGCGACGGCGTACGCGGCGAGTAAGCTCGCGGCCGAAGCGATCGTGCTGGCGTCGGCGCGCGCGTTCGGTCTGCACGCGCTCGTCACGCGCGCGTTCAACCACATCGGTCCGGGGCAGAGCGACCGCTTCGTCGTGGCGTCGTTCGCGCGTCGGCTCGCGGCGATCGCCGCGGGCGGGCCGCCGCTCTTTCCGGTCGGAAACCTCACGGCGCAACGCGATTTTCTCGACGTGCGGGACGTCGTGCGCGCGTACGCCGATCTCGGCGAACGCGGGGCGACGGGCGAGATCTACAACGTCTGTTCCGGAAAAGCCACGCGGATCGTGGACGTGCTCCGCACGCTCGTGACGATCGCGCGCGTCGGCGTCGAGATCCGCGAGGATCCCGCGCTCGTGCGTCCGGTCGACGTGCCGCTGTTCTTCGGCGACGCGACGAAACTCCGCGAGGCGACGGGCTGGGAGCCGCGGATCGCGCTCCCGCGATCGTTGCGCGAGATCTACGACGCCGAACGCGCGGCGCTCGTCTCGTGATCGAAACGTGAAGGTCGCCTACGTCGAGATGATCGGCGGCGCGAGCGGCAACATGCTGCTCGGCGCGCTCCTCGATGCCGGGCTCGCGCGCGACGATCTGGAGCGCGCGCTCCGCACGCTCCCGCTCGACGGATGGTCGAGCACGCTCGAGCGCGTGGTGAAGCGCGGCGTCGCGGCGACGCACTACGATTTCGTCGTCGCGCCGAACGAACCGGTCCGTCGTCTCGCGGACGTGCTCGACGTGCTCGCGCGGAGCGCGCTCGCGGAGAACGTGAAGGCGCGCGCGTCGGCGATCTATCGCCGGCTCGCCGAGGCAGAGGCGCGCGTGCACGGAACGAACGTCGACGCGATCCACTTCCACGAAGTCGGCGCGACCGACGCGATCCTCGACATCGCGGGCGCGTGCGTCGGATTCGATCTGCTCGGCGTGGAGCGCGTGGCGTGTTCGGCGTTTCCGATCGGACGCGGGACGATCGCGATGCATCACGGCCGCTATCCGAATCCGCCGCCCGCGACGCTCGAGCTCTTGCGCGATGCGCCGACGTACGATGCCGGCATCGACGGCGAGATGGTGACGACGACGGGCGCGGCCGTGTTGACGTCGTTCGTCGAACGGCCGGGCGAGCGCCCCGCGATGCGCGCGAGCGCGATCGGCTACGGCGCGGGTCGGTCCGACTTCGCGATCCCGAACGTGCTCCGCGTGTCGATCGGCGCGGCGATCGCCATCGATGCGGATCGTCGCGGAGCGTTCCTCGGCGATGCGCGATCGCGCCCGAGCGAAGCGCTCGCGAACCCGGCCGAGACGGCGATCGCGTCGTCGCCGAACGAGGCGGAACGTTCGTCGGCGAGGGATGCGGCGAACGGTGCGTCGCCGCCGGACGGGGCGGACGTCGCGCGACGCGCGTTCGCGATCGAAGCCGACGAGGTCGTCGTGCTCGAAGCGAACGTCGACGACATGTCGCCGCAGCGCTTCGAGCTCGCCATCGAGCGCGCGCTCGCGGCCGGCGCGCACGACGTGTGGCTCGCGCCCGTCACGATGAAGAAGTCGCGCCCCGGGATCCTCTTCGGCGCGGTCGCGCCGCGCGCGCGCGAGGCGGACGTCGCGGCCGCGATGCTCGCCGAGACGACGACGCTCGGCGTGCGCGTGCGCGTCGAGCGGCGCTACGTGTTACCGCGCGCGATCGCGACGATCGAGACGCCGCTCGGCTCCGTGCGCGTGAAGACCGCGACCATCGACGGACAAGCCCGGCGCACGCTCGAATACGACGACGTCGCGCGGATCGCGCGCGAACGCAACCTGCCCTTCGCCGAAACGGCGGCGCGCATCGAGGAGTACCTTCCGCCCCATGATCTCATCCGTGATCCCTGACGCGCCGGGCGACGGCGACGCGCGCGAGGCGCGCGCGAACGACGAACTCGCGCGAGCCGGTTTCGCGACCGCCCGCGTCTTCGCGCACGGCGACGTGGCCCGGATCCGGCTGGACGAAGCGGAGATCGAGCGCGCCTCCGACGCCGCGGTCCGCGACGATCTCGCCGAGCGTCTGCGCGCGCTCGGATTCCGCCACGTCGCGCTCGATCTCGATCCCGCGACGAGCGACCTCGATCCCGTTTCGACGCGAGCCGTGCCCGCCGCGCCGACCGACACCGAGGACGCCGATGTCGGCTGACCGCGAGCGCTCGTGGCGCGATCTCGTCTTCAAGAATCGCGGAACGCTCCTCGCGCTCCCCGCGCTCGCGCTCGTCGCGTTCGGTCGGCCGACGCGATCGTCGGTCGCGCTCGGCGTCCCGATCGCGCTCGCGGGCGAGGCGTTGCGTTGCTGGGCGGTCGGCTATTCCGGGGTGACGACGCGTTCCGATCGCGTCGTCGCGCCGCAACTCGTCACCGCGGGACCGTACGCGTACGTCCGTAACCCGCTCTACGTCGGAAATTTCGCGACCGCCCTCGGCTTCACGATCGCGTACACGGGCGCGCAGAGCGCGCTCGAGCGCGCCCTGCTCGCGGTCGCCGGACTCGGCGCGATGATCGGCGTCTACGCGGCGATCGTGCCGCTCGAGGAGGCCTATCTCGGCGCGACCTTCGGCGACGCGTTCGCGGAATATCTCGCGAGCGTCCCGCGCGTCGTTCCGAATCTCGGACCTCGCGCGATCGAAGGTAAGGGAACGTACGATCCGAGCGTGATCCCGCGCGCCGAGAGCCGCACCTTCCTGACGTTCGGTGCGATGTGCGTCGCCCTCGCGATCAAGGCGCTCGACGCTCCGGACGCGTGATCGCGCGCCGTTAGCCGCTGGGAAGATTCTCAACGAGCGCGCGCGCCATCGGTGACACCGAACGTTCGAAGCCCGGGCGAAATGGAAGAGGTCCGCTACGCGACGCCAAGAACGAGGCGGGCAACCCTTGCGTCGGGAGCTTTCTCTCATGCGTGCCTTTTATCGTCGGACCGTACGTGCGGTCGCCTTTTGCATTTCGTTCGTCGTCGCCGTCTCCGCCGGGATCGCGTTCGTGCCCCCCGCGCCCGCATTCGCGGCGGGCGGACAATACGGAAACGTCACCGGCACGATCGTCGACGCGGCGACGGACGGCGGCGTCGCGAACGTCCGCGTGACCTTCGCCTCGCCGTCGGGAACGTTCCGCGCGGTGACCTCGGGGAACGGTTCGTTCGTCGTCAACGGGATAACGGCCGACACGTACGTCTTCACGGTCGAGGCACCCGGCTACGACGCGGTTTCGGAATCGGGCATCACGATCATCGGCGACCAAACCAATAATCTCGGCTCGGTGAGGATCTCGAAGCGGCTGCGGCAGATCGGGCGGGTGAGCGCGCACAGCGCGTCGTCCGCGTACCAGCCGACCCAGACGACCGACTCCGTGACGATCGGCGCCGGTCGCATCGAACAGTCGACGGGTCGGAATCTCGCGACCGATCAGAAGGCGCTCTTGCTCTCCGCACCCGGCGTCTCGGTCTCGTCGTCGGGGACGGTGACGATCCGCGGCGGGCTCGAGAACGAGGTCGGCTATCAGTTGGACGGCGTGCCGTTCACGGATCCGTTTCTCAACCTCAACTCGTCGGACGTGCTCAATAACGGCGTCGGTTCGGTGCAGGTCGTGAGCGGCGCGGGCGACGCCACGCAGGGCAACGTCGGGAGCGGCGTGATCAACACGATCACGAAGCGCGGAACGTATCCGGGGTTCGGAACGATCGGCGCCGACGTCGGCGGCCCGAATTTCTCGCATCAATTCCAATTCGAGTACGGTGCGGCGACGCGGAGCGGCAATATCTCGGACTACTTCTCGTACTCCGGCATCCGTGACGTTCCGTACTCGAACATCGCCGGGGACGTCGGGTACGGACAGAACGATACGAACGTCGCGACGCTCGGCAACGGCGCGTTCTACGGGACGGGATACCGCACGGCCGACGCGATCCGCAACAATTTCGTGCTCAAGTTCGGCCACGACCAGAATCAATCGCTGCAGGTCTTGTTCAACAACGAGGACGTGCGCAGTTTCGGCGACCGCGGCGGCCTCTTCACGGGGACGTCCAATCCGCTCCTGTACTATCCGTACGACCCGTCGATCCAGGCGAACTTGGGGATCGGCGTCGGGCT
>CAZZXB010000075.1:10203-14707 GCA_964658025.1 uncultured Janthinobacterium sp. | reverse complement strand
GCGATTGCGGCCTCGCGATCGGGGACTTCGAGCAGCACGTAGCCGCCGACGACTTCCTTCGCCTCGCTGAACGGGCCGTCGACGATCGAATACGCACCGTCGCGCCGCGTGATCTGCATCTCGAGTAACCCGGGCCAGGTTCCGCCCGCGTCGACGAGCGAGCCGGCTTTCACGAGCTCCGCGAACAGGGCGCCGGTCCGCTCCATCGCTTCCTGCGTCGGGGTGCGACGTTCCGAGCCCAGACTCGATATGATCGAGAGAATTCTCATCGTTGGTGTCTCCTTTACGGTTGCGTCGAACGGCGAGCCGCGACATCGACATCGCCTGCGGCGTTCGCGCGATCGAGCAAGAGCGCGCGCTCGCGTGCGTTCGCCGTCGCCGCGGCGGCGCGTCGGAATTCGAATGCCGCATCGACGTCGCGGCCGAGGCGCGCGAGCAGATCGCCGCGCACGCTCGCGAAGAGATAGTGACCCTCTAACGATTTCTCGGAGCGCAAATCTTCGACGGCCTCGAGTCCGGCGGCGGGTCCGTAGGCGAATCCCACGGCGACCGCGCGATTGAGCGCGACGACGGGAGACGGCACGATCTCGAGCAGCGCGTCGTAGAGCGCGGCGATGCGCGCCCAATCGGTTTCCTCCGCGATTCTCGCACGCGCGTGACAGGCGGCGATCGCGGCTTGGAGTGCGTAGGGCCCGAGCGTTCCGCCGAGTCGTACCGAGCGATCGAGCGCGGCGAGGCCGCGACGGACGAGCAGATGATTCCAGCGCGAACGATCTTGATCGAGCAAGAGGATCGGCTCGCCGCCCGGTCCGATGCGGGCCGCCGCTCGCGACGCCTGAATTTCGAAGAGCGCGACGAGGCCGTGGATCTCGGCCTCGTTCGGCATCAGCTCGGCGACGACGCGACCCATGCGCGTTGCGTCCTCGCAGAGCGACGTTCGCATCCAATCGTCGCCGGCCGTCGCGCAGTAGCCCTCGTTGAAGATGAGATACAGCACCTCGAGTACCGACGCGAGCCGCCCCGCGCGATCGGCGCCCTGCGGCATCTCGAAGGGGACGCGTGCCTCCGTCAGCGTGCGTTTCGCGCGCACGATGCGTTGCGCGATCGTGGCCTCGGAGGCGAGATACGCGCGCGCGATCTCCGTCGTCGTGAGACCGCCGATCAGGCGCAGCGTGAGCGCGACGCGTGCCCGGTGCGAGAGGACGGGATGGCATGCGATGAAGACGAGCCGCAGCAGATCGTCGCCGACCTCATCGTCTAGCGACGCGTACGCGTCCGGCGCGGACGCGCCGCGCGCGGACTCGACGTTCCGGAGGTCGTCGCGCTTGCGCTCGGCGAGGTCCTCGCGTCGAAAGCGATCGATCGCGCGACGCTTCGCGACCGCCATGAGCCACGCACCGGGATTCGTCGGGACGCCCGACGCCGGCCATTGCTCGAGGGCGGCCACGAGCGCGTCTTGCGCGAGGTCCTCTGCGACGCCGACATCGCGGACGACACGCGTGAGGCCGGCGATCAGGCGCGGCGATTCGATCCGCCACACCGCGTCGATCGCACGACCCGCGGCATTCTCAGGCACCGTTCGGGGCGTCCCTCCGGTTGCGCTCCAACATCTCGGGAAGCGCGCCCGTGGCCGCCGCTCGCACGTCGTCCGGAAACTCCGAGAATTCCTGGATTTGTCGGATTTCGATCGTATCCCGTTCGCCCGCGGGACAGCGTGCGGCCCATTCGAGCGCCTCCGCTCGCGAACGAACTTGGATCATCCAGTAGCCGCCGACGACCTCTTTCGCCTCGGCGAACGGACCGTCCGTAATCGTCGCTCTTCCGCCGGGGAACGTCACGCGAGCCCCCATCGAAGGCGGATGGAGCCCGTCGAGGGCGAGCAGGACGCCCGCTCTGCCGAGTTCTTCGTTGTATTTCATCATCGCCGCGACGGCTGCGGCATCGGGCATCGCTCCGGGAACGGCTTCCGCATATCCCGCGGGGATCATCAGGAGCATGAATCGCATCGTGTACCTCGTCCGGGTCCGCTTCTCAAAGCGCGCGTCGATGCCCTCACGTCGGATGCAGGGCGACGGAATCGACACACCGCCGGAGATCTCTAGCCCACTACGAGAGCGTCGCCGCGAGCGCGCCCGCGATGTCGCGGGCGGCGAGGGTGCCGTCGGTTCCGTCGCGCGCGTTCGGCGGCGGGGCGACGATCGTCGTGAAGCCGAGGCGTCTCGCCTCGTTCGTCCGGCGCGCGCGCGAGGCGACCGCGCGGATCTCGCCCGAGAGGCCGATCTCGCCGAACGCGACGGTGCCGGGCGGAAGCTCGCGACCGCGAAACGCCGACGCGATCGCGAGGGCGATGCCGAGATCGGCTGCGGGTTCGGCGATCCGCAGACCGCCCGCGACCGACGCGTACACGTCGTGCGTGCCGAGATGCATCCCCGCGCGACGCTCGAGCACCGCGAGGATCATCGCGAGTCGCGCGCGATCGACGTTCGCCGCGAGCCGCTGCGGCGTGCCGTAACTCGTCTCGCCGACGAGCGCCTGGATCTCGACGAGCACGGGGCGCGAGCCGACGATGCTCGCGACGACGCACGATCCGCTCGGCCGCGCGGCCGTCCCGCCGCGACCGAGAAAGAGTTGCGAGGGATTGGGGACCTCGTGGAGACCGCGCTCGTCCATCGTGAAGACGCAGATCTCGTCGGCGCTTCCGAAGCGATTCTTGTGCGCGCGCACGATCCGATAATCGGCGCCGTTATCGCCTTCGAAGTAGAGGACCGTATCGACGAGGTGCTCGAGCAGTCGCGGACCCGCGATCGTTCCGTCTTTCGTCACGTGACCGATGACGAACGTCGCGCAGTCGGTCCGTTTCGCGAACTCCATGAGCGCGCTCGCGCACTCGCGGACCTGCGCGACGCTCCCCGCGGAGGACTCGACGTCGGGGAGCGCCATCGTCTGAATCGAATCGACGACGAGCAGTCGCGGACGCATGCGTTCGAGCGTATCGAGGATCTGCCGCAGGTTCGTCTCCGCGTAGACGAGCATGTCGTCGCTCGCGCCGACGCGTTCGGCGCGTAACTTCGTTTGCGGCGCCGACTCTTCGCCGCACACGTAGACGACGCGTTCGCCGCGCCGCGCCGCGTGGGCGGCGAGCTGTAAGAGGACGGTCGATTTTCCGGCGCCCGGCGGTCCGCCGAGTAAGACGAGACTTCCGGGGACGATGCCGCCGCCGAGCAGCGTGTCGAATTCCGCGATCCCGCTCGAGATGCGCTCGACGCGCCCGCTCGAGACGTCGCCGAGACGTAGCGGCTCCGAGAGCGTCGCGGCGGACGCGCGGACGGCGCCCGCGCCTTTCGCGCGCGGCGCGGCCGACGGCGCTTCGGCGAACGTGTTCCAGGCGTCGCATGCGGGGCACTTTCCGAGCCAGCGCGACGACTCGTGACCGCAGGCGGAACAGAAGAAGACGGTACGGAGTTTGGCCACGACGCGGATTTCGCGCGAGGCCGCGTGCGGGCCCGTACGATTCGGGGACGGTCGCGGTGCGCGGCGGTCGCGACGGGCCGCAAGCGCGTCCTCGGCCGCGGCGACGTTTCCGCGATCGTCTCGCGCGGGCCGTCGCCCTTAGAAGCGAAGCCGATCGCGTTCCACAAACGTTACGGTTCTAAACGGTTACGAGTAAAAGATCGAAACGAATAACGCGCGACGTTTCTGGTAATCACACAGAATCCGATTTCGTCTCGCTTCTCATGAATTTCTCAGTGACGGCGCGCATACTCTCATCCCATGAGAGTGTTCGCAACGTCCCTCGCCCTCGCGGTCGGCGCGCTCGCACTCGGAACGCCCGTCGACGCGGCCGAAACCGCCGGCGGCTCGACGTTCGTCGCGTCGACCGAAACCGATTCGATTTCGGGACGCGCCGTCGCTCGCGAAGTCGTCAGCGTGAATCGCGAGCGCGAGCGCGCGTTCGTCACCGTCGGCGACGGAAGCGGCGCGGCGCTCACGCTTCCGACGACGTTCGCCGCGGACGGCGAGATCGAGGCGAACGGGAACGATCCCGCCATCGCCTGCTACAACTCGGCACTCGCGCTGCTCGCCGCTCGCCGGGCGACGGGCGCGCCGAGCGGTGCCGTCTTCGTGAACTTCCCCGCGGGCGTCGTGCGCGTCCCCGTCGCGCTCCGTCGCGCGTCGCCCGCCGGAGCGCTCGCGACGTACGTCGGGACGGGCATCGAATCGTTTTCCGTTCCCGGCGACGCGACGACGTTGCACGTCGTCGTCGATGCGAACATCGACGCGAACGCGGCCGACGTCGAACGCGCGACGCTCGTCTCCACGACGTCGATCGCGGGATCGAATCAGCCGCTCAAGCGGACGACGTGCTCGCTCGAACGCGAGTCCGCGCCGGTTCCGGCGTTACCCGCATGATCTCGCCCTCCGTCATCTACGGCGGTGCGTTCGTCGCGCTCGTCTGTCTCTTGGTCGCGGTCTCACCGACCCTCATCGCGCTCCACCCCCTCCC
>CAZZXB010000075.1:0-10103 GCA_964658025.1 uncultured Janthinobacterium sp. | reverse complement strand
GTGCGGTAGCGCTTTCCGAATTTGCGTTCGAGGTAGCGCTCCTCGCGGTCGACGACGAGCGAGTCGACCTTCGCGAGCACGATCGGGAGGAGCACGAGCGCGGGGATCGAGCGCGCGCGTAGCGCGATGCCGACGTAGACCGACGTGAGGCCGACGTAGACGGGATTGCGCGTGAGCGCGAAGATGCCGTCGGTCGCGAGCGCGGTCGTCTCTTCGCGGACGTCGAGATTGGTTCCGAGGCGTTTGAATTGCACGACCGCCGTCGCGAAGATCGCCGCGCCCGCGACGATCGACGCGGTTCCGACGCCGCCCGCGACGCGCGCGCCGAACGAATCCGATTTCTCACCCCGGCCGGCGACGATCCCGGCCGCGAGCGCGCCCGCGAAGAGAAACGGCGGGAACACCCGCACGTCGGAATGACCCGTATCGCGAAACGACTTCAGCATCCCGCGCGACCGAGCGCGACGCGCCTGAAACGAAGATCGAACGCTCCCATGAGGCGCCGTACGTCCTCGGAGCGGGCCTCGCCTTCGGACCAGGCCCCGTCCGGTAGAGCGCGAACGGTCGGCCTCCGGAATGGGCGGGTACGCGCACGTCGCGATCGACGGTCCCGCCGGGAGCGGGAAGACCACGGTGGCACGGGCACTCGCGCGTCGTCTCGGCGTCCTGTATCTCGATACGGGCGCGCTCTACCGCGCGGTCGCGCTCGCGACGCTCCGCGCGCGGACCGACGCGGGCGACGAAGGCGCGGTGCTCGCCGCGATCGGTCGGGCGCCGATCCGTGCCGCGGTCGACGCCGACAGCGAACGCGGCTTCGCGATCTTCGCGGGCGACGAACGGCTCGGCGACGAGCTCTACGGAAACGACGTCTCGCGAATGGTGTCGATCGTCGCGGCGCATCCGGCGGTCCGCGCCGCGCTCCTCGAACGTCAGCGCGAGATCGCGCGCGACGGTCCCGTCGTCATGGCCGGGCGCGACATCGGAACGGTCGTGCTCCCGGACGCGCCGCACAAGATCTTCCTGACCGCGAGCGTCGACGAGCGCGTCGCGCGTCGCCTGCTCGAACTCGCCGAGCGTGGCGCCGCGGTCGACCGGGCCGACCTCAAGACCGAGATTGAGGAACGCGACCGGATCGATCGCTCGCGCGCCGTCGCGCCGCTCCGGGCCGCCGCGGGCGCCGTCGAGATCGACTCCACGGGCGCGAGCGTCGACGAGGTCGTCGACCGGATCGTCGCGCTCGTCCGCGCGGGGCCGCGCGCGTGACCCCGCTCTACGCCGTCTGCCGCTTCGGTTCGTGGCTTTTCTTGCGGACGATCTGGCGCTTCCGCGTCGTCGACGCCCATCTCGTTCCGACGACGGGTCCGCTCATCGTGGCCTGCAATCACGTCTCGTATCTCGATCCGCCGGCGCTCGGCGTCGCCGCCCCGCGTCAGATCTCGTACATGGCGAAGCACGAACTCTTCGCGATCCCCGTGCTCGGCCCGCTCATCACCGGGCTCGGCGCCTTTCCGGTCGACCGCTCGCGCGGCGACGTCGCGGCGATCAAATCGGCCGCGGCCGTCCTCGGCGAGGGGGCGGCGCTCGGGATCTTCCCCGAGGGGACGCGCAACCTCACGGGCGACGTGAAGGCGCAGATGGGCGTCGCGCTCCTCGCCTCGCTCTCGGCGGCGACGGTCGTCCCGGCGTACATCCACGGCTCGCGAGATGCCCGCCGCCTGCGCAGAATCACGGTCGTATTCGGAGAACCCTTACGGTTCGAGCCGGGTCAGAAAGCGAGGCGCGAGGCCTTGGCGAAGTGGACCGAAGAGCTCATGGCCCGCATTTACGGCCTCCGGGAGAAAATTACGTGAAGATCAAGAAGGCGAAAACTCAAGGCTTCTGCTTCGGTGTCGCCATCACGCTCAAGAAGGCCGAAGAGACGGTCGCCGCCCGCGGCGACGGCAACGTCACGACGCTCGGACACATCGTGCACAATCCGCAGATGGTGCAGTCGTTCGAGGACAAGGGCTTGCGCAACGCCCATTCCGTCGACGACGTCGAGTCGGGCGCGCTCTTCGTTCGGGCCCACGGTCTTCCGGTCGAAGTCTTCGAGAAGGCCGAGAAGAAGGGCCTCACGATCGTCGACGCCACGTGCCCGATGGTGACGAAGATCCACGTCCAAGCGGAGAGGCTCCGCGCGGACGGCTACAAGATCGTCGTCGTCGGCGATCCGCTCCATCCCGAAGTGAAGGGGACGCTCTCGCACGTCCCGGGTGCCTGGTCGATCCAGACGGTCGAAGACGTCGACGCGCTCCCGCGCGCGAGCAAGGTCGGCGTCGTCGTGCAGTCGACGTGGTCGGGCCACGGTTTCACCGAGATCGTCCGGAAGCTCAGCTCGAAGTATTACGAAGTGCGCGCGGTCAACACGATCTGCACGGACACGCACAACCGTCAGTCCGAAGCCGAGACGCTCGCGAAAGAAGTCGAAGTGATGGTCGTGGTCGGCGGCAAGACCTCCGCGAACACGAAGCATCTCGCCGATCTCGCGGCGATGCGCGGCGCGCGGTCGTACCACATCGAGGGCCCCGAAGAGCTCGACTCGTCGTGGTTCGACGGCGTCGGCGTGGCGGGACTCATGTCGGGCGCATCGACGCCGGGCTGGCTCGTCGATCAGGTGGAGTCGCGCATGGAGGCCTTGAGCCGTCGAGCTAGTTAGCCAGATCGAAGCGCATCTCGCGCGAACGCTCGAGCGTCATCGCGGTCCGTCTCCGATCTACGAGATGATCCGCTACCACTTCGGTTACGACGAACCGATTCGAGCCAAGGCCGGGAAACGACTTCGCCCGCAGATCCTCTTACGCACCGCCCTCGCCGAGGGCGGCGACGTCTCGTGCGCGCTCGACGCCGCCGTCGCGATCGAGATCCTCCACAATTATTCGCTCGTCCACGACGACATCGAGGACGGCGACGAACTCCGTCACGGTCGCACGACGATCTGGAAAAAGTTCGGCGTCCCGCACGGGATCAACGCGGGCGACGCGCTCTGCGCGATCAGCTATCTCACGCTCCTGCACGAAGAAGCGGTCGTGCCGCCGGGGCGCGTCGTCGAGATGCTCCACGTCCTGCACGAAGCGAATTTACGCATGTGCGAGGGTCAGGGGCTCGACATCGGTTTCGAGACGAGCACCTCGGTGACGATGGCGCAATACCTCGAAATGATCGCCGGCAAGACGGGCGCGCTCTTCGCGGCGTCGTGTCAGCTCGGCGCGCTCGCGGGCGGCGCCGACGTCGCGCGCGCGGCCGCGTACGCCGCGCTCGGACGGGCCTACGGTCTCGCCTTCCAAATTCGCGACGACGTGCTCGGCACGTGGGGCGCGACCGACGTCACGGGCAAGCCGAGCGGTTCGGATATCCTGCGGCGGAAGTGGTCGTTCCCGATCGTCTGGGCGCTCGGAACGGAACCGTCGGACGATCGCGACATCGTCGCGCGCGCGTACGCCGCGGGCGTGCAGAAGACCGACGTCGGCGACGTGATCGCCGCGCTCGAACGGCTCGGCGCGCGCGACGCGGCCGACGACGCGCACGACCGCGCCCTCGACGACGCGGATGCGATCGCGAGCGAGGCGCGACTCGACGAGGCGCGGACGATCCGCGAGTTCCTCGCCGCCGGTGCGCGCCGTGTTGCGTAGCGAGATCGGGCAGAGCGCGGCCGCCACGCGCGAACGCGGCGAACGGCTCGCGACGCCGCTCTTACTCGGCGGGATGTTCGCGGTCGCGCTGCTCGTGCGCTTGCTCTTCATCGGCGCCGACGGCTTCAAGGGCGACGTCGGGACGTTCGAGAGCTGGTCGCTCACCCTCGCCGACCATCCGATACGGGATTTCTACACGACGACGGGCTTCGCCGATTATCCGCCCGGCTATTTTTTCGTGCTCTGGGCGATCGGTCACGTCTATCGCGCGATCGTCCACGTCGATCCGTCGTACTCGCTGCTGAAGATCTTCGTGAAGCTGCCGGCGATCGTGATGGACATCGTCGACGCCGGGCTCGTCTTCGTCATCGTCCGACGTTTCGCATCGAGCGCGTGGGCGTTCGCGGCGGCGGCGTTACTCGCGTTCAATCCCGCGCTGATCTTCATCAGCGCGTATTGGGGTCAGGTCGATTCGGTCGCGGCGGGGTTCACGCTCGTCTCGCTCGCGCTCGTGCTCGAATCGGAACGGCGCACCGGGCGGGCGGCCGGACTCGCGCTCGTCGCGGCGTGGCTCGTGCTCGCGTACTCGATCTTGATCAAGCCGCCCTCGATCGTCCTCGCGCCGATCTACATCGCGTTCGTCTACGCGTCGAGCGAGGCGTCCGTGCGCATCACGCGCGCGCTCGCGACCGTCGCGGGCGTGGCGGGTGCGTTCGCGCTCGCGTACGTCGCGGCGCTCGCGTTCCACGCCGGCTGGAATCCGATCGCGCAGTTCGCGTGGCTCTACGAGCGGTATCACTACGCCTCCAACGTCTACCCGTACAATTCGGTCAACGCGTTCAACCTCTACGTGATGGCCGGGCATTCGTTCTGGCAACCCGATTCGACGATCGTGCCGAACTGGACGATCGGCGGCCACGTCGTCGGCTTGCCGCAATACGAATGGGGCGTCGGTCTGCTCGTGGCGGCGATCTTGCTCGTCGTCTCGCGGCTCGTCCAGCGCCGCGACGCGGTCGCCGTGCTCGAAGCGGCCGCGATCGTCTCGCTCGGCTACTTCGTGCTCTCGACGCGGATGCACGAACGCTACATCTTCAACGGTTTGCTCCTCGCGGTGCCGCTCGTCTGGTATCGACGCCGCTATCTCTTCGCCGTGGGGATCCTCACGGTCACGCTCTTCGCGAACCTCGCGTACTCGCTCGACTATCTCTACGTGATGGACGCGAAGACGCCGAACGTCGACGCGGCGAACCTCATGCCGTTCCTGAGCCGGACGTGTTCGCTCCTCAACGTCGGCACGTTCTTCTATCTCGGCTACGCGTTTCTCGGCGCGACGAAGCTCGACGCGTTCGATCGTTTCTCGATCGCCCGCGCCGCGACGTCGGCGCGCGAGCGCGTGCGGTCCTGGTTCGCGCCGCTCGAGGGCGTCGCGTGGATGACGCCCGTCGACTGGGCGGTGGCGGGCGCGATGACCGTCGGCGCGTTCGTGCTGACGTTCGTCGGCTACGTGTGGCCCTCGGAGAAGATCTTCGACGAGATCTACTACGCGCGCGCGGGCGAGGAGTATCTCCAACACAAGGAGATCTTCGAGTTCACGCATCCGCCGCTCACGAAACTCGTCGTGACCGCCTCGATGATGCTCTTCGGCGGGATGCACGGCGGCGGCGATACGGCGGCGGGCTGGCGCTTTCTCGATCTCGTCGTCGGCGCGCTCATGGTGCTCGTGATGTATTGCTTCGCGAAGCGGCTCTTCGGCTCGACGCCGTGGGCCGCCGTCGCGAGCGGGATGCTCGTCTTCGACGGATTCCGTTTCGCGCAAGCGCGGATCGCGACGCCGGAGATCACGGTCGGCTTCTTCACGCTCCTCGTGCTCTACGCGTTCTACCGGTATTGGATCGCGAGTCAGATCCGGGTCGCGCCCGACGTCGACGTGCGGCTCGTCCGCGCGGAGGCGATCGCGATCGTCGCGTTGCTCGCGCTGGACGCGGGCCTGACGGCGACGCTCGTGCGCGGACAGTCGTTCGCGGCGCACGCCGTGCTCTTTCTCTATCTCGGATGCGGCGCGTACGCGCTCGTCCGGCTCGCGCTCCCGCGTTTCGTGAAGACCCGCGCGATCGTCTCGTACGCCGAGGGCTCGTACGTGTCGGCGAAGGTGCTCCACACCTCGGACGACGGGCGCGTGACGATCGGCGCGAGCGCCGCCGCGCCCGCACATCGCGACGGCGAACTCGAGATCCGCTACGGCGCCGACGGTGCCGTCGCGTACGTCACGCCCGACGGCACGGCGACCTACGAGCCGACGGGGCTCATGCGCGCGGGCGCGGCGACGATCGACGGCCGACGCGACGGCCTCGTCTGGCTCGGACTCCTCGCGCTCGCGGCCGGGTGTCTCGGGGCGTCGAAATGGAACGGTCTCTTCGATTTTTTCGTCGTGTGGTTTTTCGCGCTCGCGGTCGCGGGGCAGGCCGTCTACGCGCCGATCCTGCGCACGCTCGGGATCGCGGTGAAATCGCGTCCGGCGACGTGGGGAAATCCGCTCGGCTTCTCGTTCGACATCGTCGTCACGACGATGCTCTTCGTCGGCGGCACGATCTACGCGCTCTGCTACCTGCCGTTTTTCGGACTCGGTCACGATCTCGCCGATCTCGTCGGGCTCCAGCAGCAGATGTACGTCTACCACCACGATACGGTCGCGAAAGCGACGCATCCGTATTCTTCGAAGTGGTGGCAGTGGCCGATCCTGCAGATCCCGATCTCGTATTACTATCACGATTTTCGGACGGGCGCCGCGGCGTCGAACGGCGCGGCGTGCTGCGTCGCGGAAGTCATGGCGCTTCCGAATCCGATCACCTGGTGGCTCGGGCTCGTCTCCGTCCCGCTCATGGGTTGGTTCGCGTGGCGCGAGAAGCACAAGGGCTACGCGCTGTTATTCGTCGCGTACTTCATCCAATGGATGCCGTGGATTCTCTCGCCGCGCATCACGTTCGAATACCATTTCTTCCCGAACCTCGCGATCGTACTGCTCGCCGATACGATGTTGCTCAAAAAAGTGTGGGATCTCGGCGGCGCGAACGTGCGGCGGTGGACGTGGCCGAGGTACGCCGTATCGTCGTACCTCGCGCTCGCCTTCGCGGCGTTCGTCTTCTGGTATCCGGTCGTCGCGGGGACGCACGTCACGTACGACGCCTGGAACGCGCGGATGCTGACGTGGCTCGAAAACAACAACTGGATCAACCCGCATCCGGGGCAATAACCGATCGTGTCGGGACATTCGAAGTGGCATAACATCAAACTCAAGAAGGGCAAGGTCGACGCGCAGCGCGGCGCGCTCTTCACGAAGCTCTCGAAAGAGATCATCCTCGCGGCCAAGGGCGGCTCGCCGGATCCCGAGGCGAACTATCGGCTCAAGATGGCGGTCGAGAAAGCGCGCGAGAACAACGTACCGCAGGACAACATCAAACGCGCGATCGCGCGCGCGTCCGGCGGCGACGGCGCGCGCGAGATCGAGGAGATCCGCTACGAGGGTCACGGCCCCGCGGGCGTCGCGATCGTCGTCGACGCGGCGACCGATAACCGGAATCGTACCGCATCGGAGATGCGCTTCGTCTTCAGCCGCAACAACGGCGCGCTCGGCGAGACGGGTTCGCTCGGATGGATGTTCGACGCGCGCGGGCTCGTCGAAGTCGAACACGGCGCGCTCGACGAGGACGCGCTGACCGAAGCCGCACTCGTCGACGGCGTCATCGACGTGCGCTTCGACGACGGTTCCGAGGAGGGTCGCTCGATCGTCGTCACGGAGCCGGCGTCGCTCGCGGCCGTACGCGAGGCGCTCGTAGCCGGCGGCCTACGCGTGACGTCGATGACGCTCGGGGTCGAGCCGAAGCAGATGGTCGCGCCGACGGGCGACGCGCTCCGCGACGTCGTCGCGCTGCTCGACGCGCTCGAGGAACACGAAGACGTGCAGCGCGTCTACTCCAACGCCGAACTCGACATCGCCGCGCTCGAAGCGCTCGCGTGACGGGCGACGTGCGGGCGACCGTCGCGCCGCCGGAGCGACCGCGACGGAGATCCGTGTTCCGTCAGGACTGGTATTTCGCGTTCGCGCTCGCGCTCTTCGTCGGCGTCGGCGTCTGGTTCGCGCGCGCGATCGGAGATTTCATCACGCCGCCGACGCAGAGCGTCGCGACGCCGAGCTTCGTCGGTCAGACGCTCTCCGATGCGATGGACACGGCGACGCGGACGCGCATGCGCGCGGTCGTCGTCCAGCGTACGCCGAGCGACAAGTATCCCAAGGACGTCGTGATGCGTCAGGATCCGGCGGCGGGGACGCAAGTACGTCAGGGGCGTCAGATCTCGCTCGTCGTCTCGAACGGCGTGCAGATCTTCGCGATGCCCGACGTCCGCTACGAGACGCGGCGCGAACTCGGTCTCGATCTCTCGCGCTACAAACTCCAACTCGGCAAGGTGAAGGTCGTGGCGAGCGACGACGTTCCGGCCGATGCCGTCGTCTCGCAAGATCCGCTCCCGCTGACGTCGGTCCGCGCGGGATCGGTCGTCAACGTCGAGCTGAGTCGCGGCGGTCCGAACTCCATCCGCGTGCCGAACTTCATCGACGAACAAATCGACGATGCGCGGCAGAATGCCTCGGACGCGCACGTCCACTTCGGTCAGATCGTCTGGACGCCGTTCGGTCGCTTCGGACCGCCGCGCGGCACGATCGTCCGCCAGAATCCGGGACCGAACGCCGTCATCGATCCGCTCCAACCCGTCTCGTTACAGGTGAGCGCCGGTCCCCGGGAAGCGGGATACCTCATCCATCAGGTTCACGCGACCGTCGTCGTCCCCGAGGATGCGGCGGGCGATAACGGTCAGCCGCCGACGGTCCGCGTGCAGATCCGCGACGAGACGGGAACGTGGAACGTCTATAGCGCCTACGCCTCGCCGAAGCAGCGCCTCGATTTCAACCTCAACGTCGTCGGAACGTCCGAACTCGACGTCTTCGTCAATAACGAGCTCGTCGACTCGACGAAGCTCGGGGTGGAGCCGCCGCGCCAAGAGAAACAACAACTGGGGCCGAAGCCCGCCAAAGCGAAGCCGCCCGCGAACCTCTTACCGAAGGGATTCCCGAAATGAAGATCTCGCCGTCGTTACTTTCAGCGGATTTCAGTAAGATCGCGGAGCAGATCGCGCTCGTCGCGGATGCGGGCGCCGATTACTTGCATCTCGACATCATGGACGGGCAGTTCGTCCCGAACATCACCTGGGGTCCGAAGATCATCTCGGATATCCGCAAGCTCTCGCCGCTCACGTTCGACACGCATCTCATGATCGTCGACCCCGAACGGTACGTCGAAGATTTCCGTAAGGCCGGGTGCGACATCATCACGGTCCATTGGGAAGCGGGCAACCACATCCAGCGGACGCTCTCGCTCATCCGCTCGCTCGGCGCGAAGGCCGGCGTCTCGCTCAATCCCTCGACGCCCGTCGCCGTGCTCGAAGACGTGATCGAGGATCTCGATCTCATCCTCATCATGTCGGTGAATCCGGGCTTCGGCGGTCAGGCGTACATCCCGAATTCGCTCAAAAAAGTGCGCGACGCGCGGGCGCTCATCGACCGCCGCAATCCGTCGGTCGAACTCGAGATCGACGGCGGGATCGGGCGCAAGAACATCAAGGAGGTCGTCGCGGCGGGCGTCGACGTCGTCGTCATGGGATCGAGCATCTACGGCGCGGCCGATCCCGCGAGCGAACTGCGCGCGCTGCGCGAGATCGCGACGCCGCCCGTTCCGGTCGGCGCCTCCGCCTGACCGAAGATTCGCTCGTCGCGGCGCTTCGCACGATCTGCGAGGCGCCGTATCCGGGTCCCGCATCGCGTCCGGTCGTACTCGCGATCGGCGACGACGCCGCCGTCTGGCAACCGTCGCGCTCGCATCTCTCGGTCGTGACGACGGACGCGCTCGTCGACGGCGTCCACTTCGTCGTCGAGACGATGGGCGCGCGCGCGATCGGCCATCGCGCGATGGCGTCGAACCTCTCCGATATCGCCGCGATGGGCGCGCGACCCGTGCTCGCGACGGTCGCCCTCGGCGTGCCGTCCGGCCTCGCCGAAACGTGGCTACTCGACGCGTACCGCGCGATGGCCGAACTCGGCGCGCGGTTCGGCACGCGGATCGTCGGCGGCGATATCGTGCGCGCGCCCGTCCTCACGCTCGCGCTCACGGTCGTCGGCGAGGTCTCTCGCGCGCGCTTGCGCGTGCGGAGCGGCGGGCGTGGCGGCGACGTGCTCGCCGTGACCGGACGGCTCGGCGCGAGCCGCGCGGGGCTCGAACTCATGCGCCGTCCGACGCTCGTCGTCGACGAGGCGTCGCGACGTGCGGCGTCGGCCGCGTTCGCGACGCCGCGGCCGCTCGTATCCGAGGGGCGTTTTCTCGGAGCGTC
>CAZZXB010000074.1:0-15225 GCA_964658025.1 uncultured Janthinobacterium sp. | reverse complement strand
GATGAACGTGCTCAGATTCGCGCTTCCGACGATTTCCTCGAGTTTGGATCGCACGTAGGCCGCATCGACGAAGACGGTCCCCGCTTCTTCGGGTGCGGCGAACGAGACGTCTTCGAGTAAGCGTTCGAGCACCGTATGCAGGCGACGCGCGCCGATGTTCTCGGTCTGCTCGTTCACCGTCATCGCGTAACTCGCGAGCTGCTCGATGCCGTCGGGCGCGAATTCGAGCGTCACGCCCTCGACCGCGAGGAGCGATTTGTACTGCTCGGTCAAGGCGTTCTTCGGTTGGGTGAGGATCGTCTTGAAATCTTCGACGGAGAGCGAGTCGAGCTCGACGCGGATCGGAAAACGGCCCTGCAGTTCGGGAATGAGATCGGACGGCTTGCTCATGTGGAACGCGCCCGCCGCGATGAAGAGGACGTGATCGGTTTTGATCGCGCCGTGTTTCGTCGTGACCGTGCTCCCCTCGACGATCGGGAGGATGTCGCGCTGCACGCCCTCGCGCGAGACGTCGGCACCGCGGCGATTCTCGCCGCCCGCGACCTTGTCGATCTCGTCGATGAAGATGATCCCGTTTTCGGAGGCACGGCGTAGCGCTTCGCGCTTCACCGCATCGGCGTCGACGAGTTTCGCCGCTTCTTCTTCCGCGAAGATCCGGCGCGCGTCGACGACCGTCACGCGCTTCTTCGTCTTCTTTTTCGGAAGCAAGCCGCCGAGCATCTCGCTCATGTCGCCCCCGCCGCCCATCGAGGGATCCATCCCGCCGCCCATCATGCCCATCGGTAGCTGTTGCGCTTCTTCGACTTCGATATCGACGAGCCGCACGTCGTAGAAGCCGCGCAGAACGTCGGCGCGCGCGCGCTCGCGCACGTCCGCGACGTCGGGACCTGGCGCCGTCGCGACCGTCTGCGTCGGTTGCGCCTGCTGCGCTTGATTCGCGAAGTTGCCGCCGAAGATCGAGCCGAGCGTCTGCGCGAACGGATTCGCCGCTTGCGGCGGACTCGGCGGCCGGGTCTCGGGATGCAACAGGTCGATCACGCGCTCCACCGCGGCAGCTTCCGCGGCCTCGCGCACGTCGCCGCGGCGCTCGTCCCGCACCATGCGGATCGCCGCTTCCACGAGATCGCGCACCATCGACTCGACGTCGCGCCCGACGTAACCGACCTCGGTGTATTTCGTCGCCTCCACCTTCACGAACGGTGCGCCCGCGAGCGTCGCGAGGCGGCGCGCGATCTCGGTCTTGCCGACGCCCGTCGGTCCGATCATGAGGATGTTCTTCGGAACGACTTCGCCGCGCATCTCGTCGCCGAGCCGCTCGCGTCGATACCGATTCCGCATCGCGATCGCGACGGCGCGCTTGGCGTTCGCCTGACCGACGATGTAGCGGTCGAGTTCGGTGACGATCTCGCGAGGCGTGAGGGAGGCCGTAATCATGGACCTTTCGACTTCGCCCGGCGTACGCCGATCACTTCCGCGACGAATCGAAGGCCGCGCTCCGCGGCGGATTCGCCTCGAAACGGCGGGCCGGACCGCACGACCGTCGCTCCCGGATCGAGGCGCACCCCCGCGATTCACGCCGGAAATCGCATCGGGGTCCGAACTCGGCCGTTCGCCGTGCTCGGCCGAATCGACGACGCGGCCTCCCTGCGGGCGCTCGATAATTTTCTTTCGCGTGCGAAGTATTCGCCGATTCCGAAGATAAATCTACCTCCTCGTGGGCCACGAAATCACGCGATACCGCACGCATGCCACCCGCGCCGCCGGTCGATCCGGGTTAGCGTAAGGCCCGTGCTCGATATGCTTCGCGACGTCTTCGAAGGCGTCGACATCGTCCCGAAAGCGTTCGCGGCGTATCGGCCGCTCATCATCGACGGCCTGCTCTTCTTTCTCGGTCGACTCCCCGAGGAACGCCGCGAGAGCATGATCGCGGAGCAGTTCGAAATCGAGGGCGGGGTCGACGCGAACGAGCGCGTCGTCGCGCTCTTGCGCCGCTCTCCGACGCTCCACAAACTCGCGCAGGTCATCGGCCACGATAAAGGACTGCCGCTCGAGCTTCGCGCGCGTTTGCAGACGCTCGAATCGTTGCCGCCGAGCGCGGACTTCGCGGAGGTGCTCGCGGTCCTCCGCGCGGAGCTCGGCGACACCCCCGGGGTGGAGATCGCGAGCGAGGCGATCGCCGAAGGGAGCGTCGCGGTCGTCGTCTCGATCGTCTGGACGACGCCTTCCGAACCGCGACCCGTGCGCGGGGTTTTGAAAGTCGTGAAGCCGCACGTCGAGCGCCGGCTCCTCGAAGAGCTCGACATCTGGGACGACCTGGGAACGTATCTCGAAGAACGTGCGACGCAGTACGGGCTTCCGCCGTTGCGCTTCGCGGAGACGTTACGCGGCGTTCGCACGCTGTTGCGCTCGGAGGTCCGGCTCGATCTCGAACAGGAACGACTCGCGCGGGCGCGCCGCTTCTACGCGGACGACGCGCGGATCGTCGTGCCGCGCGTCCTCCCCATCTCGACGCCGCGGATGACGGCGATGGAGTTCGTCGACGGGCGCAAGATCACCGAGTCCGGCCTGGACGCGACGCGCCGGCGCGAGCTCGCGCGCACCGCGATCGACGCGTTACTCGCCAGAGCGTTTTGGAACAAGGCCGAAGGCGCGGAATTCCACGCGGATCCGCACGCCGGGAATCTGCTCGTGACGGACGACGGCCGACTCGCGATCATCGATTGGGCGTTGACGACCGTCGTTTCGGACGCGCAACGAGACGCGATCGTGCAGGCACTGCTCGGCGCGGCGACGCTCGACGCATCGCTCGTCGCTCGATCGCTCGAAGAGCTCGGCCGCGTGAGCGACAGGGCGGCGGTCGATGCGGCGATCCGCGCGGCTTTTCGCGACGTCCGAAGCGGCACGGTTCCCGGATTCGCTTGGCTTACCGGATTGCTCGACGAACTCGCGCGGACGGCGGCGATCCATTTCCCCGAAGCGACGACGCTCTTTCGGAAATCCATGCTCACGTTGCAAGGCGTCGCCGAAGACGTCTCGGGCCGGATATCGGTCGACGACGTTCTCATGCAAACCGGGATCGCCGCCTTCGCGAGCGAGTTGCCTTCCCGTCCGCTCGCACCGGTCGCCTCGCGCGCGTTCGCGAGCCGCGTCTCGAATCTCGACCTACTCCAAACGTGGGCCGCGCTACCGCTCGTGCCGATGCGTTTTTGGCTCGGCGCCTACGGCGACGCCCTCCCGAAAACTCCGTCCGCATAATCAAAACCACGATCCACGACCCGGCGCGGTCGATCCGCGATAACGACGCATTCACGACCGAGAGAGGACTTCGTCGATGGCAACGCTCGTCCAGACATTCGGCGCGCTGACGACCGACGCGCACGACCTACAAGCGAGTTTACTCGGTTGGAAGAACGTGGGCTCGTGCCGCGTCACCGTCAACTCGCCGTACGCATTCGCCGCCAGCGGAAGTTACGACGTCCTCGGGCGCCGCGGGACGTTCGATCTCGAATTGCGGCTCGACGACGGCGACCCGACCGCCGTGACCGGTCCGTGCACGATCGCGAGCGGAGATCGGAGATCGACCGGGACCTACACGTCGGACGGAACGTCCATGACGTTCTCCGACGGCGAGCACACCGTAGTGGCCTCGATCGAACCGGGCGGCGTGATCCTCGCGATCAGCGGCTATCCCAAGGTGCGGATCGCGTCGTAGCGATCGCGTCGTCGGGCGGCCAGAACGATCGACGACGACGCCTTCCGCGCGCGACCGACGCGGGCCGCTACGGAGCCTGACGATGCGAAGCGATGGTGTTCGTCGGCCCGGCGGCTCTCGGCGTTCGTTCGGCGGCTTGGATCCGGAGTGTCGTTACTTCGAGCCGGCGAGCTTCGTCGCGCGCTCCGAGATCTCGGCGCTGAGGATCGCCTTGATCTTCTCGGGATTCTTCACCATCGACGCCATGTTGTGCATGCTCGCGAGGATCGCGATCTCTTGGACCGTGGGATCCAACATCTCGTAACGGGCGGGCAACGCGGCCATCATCGAGCGAAACGGATTTCCGAGCGACGTCCAAAACGATGCCATCTCCGCGAACTGGCTGACCGGATCGAAAGGTTTCGGTTGATCGGACGACATCGTGCCGATTTACCCCGGCGCCGGGAACGCTCCTTTCCCGAACGTCGCGTCGCGCTCGGGTGCGCTCGTCGGCCTTCCGTCGACGCTCCCGAGGCGGGCCGCCGCGACGCGGCTCGGGATCGATCGCGAAGGCACGTCGATTCGGCACGGACGAACGCGCGCTCCCGAGCGGGACGCGCGCGTTCGAGCGACCGATTCTTCCGATGCCGCAATGGCGCGACGGTCGCCGGGCGCGCGTCACGCTATCGAGGCAGGACGCGCTAGCGCCGCAGCCCCGGCAGTTCGCGCGTGTTTTCTTGACGGACCGCCTGGAGACGCGCGCCGTCGATGCCGAGCGCTTCGAGGATCGTCGGCGCGACCTGCGTCGTCTCGACGGGGGCGTCGATCGTGCGCGGTTCCTGGCCGACGCGCGCGACGAGTAACGCGACGTGCCGGTCTTCGTCCGAGAAACCGCCGTGCTCGGCGATCTTCGTGCCGCCCGTGTAGATCGCGCCCGGATCGAGTTTGAGCGAGAAGTCCGGCGTGCGCGGATCGAAGAACGGTCCGAAGCCTTCCGGAACGTGGCCTTGCGTGTAGATGTCGCCGTGCTCGAACGCGGCGATCGTCGCGACGGAACGAATGTTCGCAAACGCGCTATCTTCGTTCTTGTCCGAACGATCTTGGAGCCAGATCAGCGCGAGGTCGTCCGTCTGGACGAACCCGTTGCCGAGATTCTTCGCGAGCGCGTTCGTGAGCGGCGTGCTGTCGACCGCGCGGCGTAACCTGCGATCGATCGGTTGTTGCCCGTGCTTCGCGGAGATGACGACGAGCGTCGACTTCGCGAGCCCGCGCTCCGCGAGTTCGTCGAGAAATTTTCCGATCGACGCGTCGGTGTGCTCGATGCCGCGCTCGAGTAACGTCCCGGGCGTGCCGGCCGCATCCGTGTAACCGCCGACGAGTCCCGTGCTCGGGTCCTTCGCGAGTTTTTGGCCGACGCTGACCGCTTGGAAGTTCATGCCGAAGAGCGCCGGAACGCGGACGCCCGCGACGCCGCGCGAGGTCTTGCCGTCGATCTCGTTGAGGATCGCCGCGACCTTCGTATCGTCGTACGCTTCCGTGAGTTCGAGCGAACCCGTCGTTCCGCCGGCCGCGATCTCGCGATTGTAGAGATCGTCGACCCCGCGACCCGAGGGACCGTCCAGGATTTCGTAGCTCTGCTCTTTATCGCTCCACGCGGTGCGGCCGCCGTGCGCCTTCACGACTTCGAAAATCGTGTTGACGCGCAAGTAATCGTGCGGGAACACCTGACGGCACGCGTTGCCCACGCGTTCTTGCGTGAGCAGCGCGGGATTCACCCCGCCGCCGCCGTCGATCGCGTTCGGATTGTAGTCGATCGATTCGTCCATGAAGACGGTCGTGCCGCGCGGGCCCGTGCAGTTCGTCTTGGGCGGGAAGAGCGTGCGGTCGAACGAGTTTTCGTAGTACACGCCCGTCGATGCGGGATGGCCGCCGGTCGTGAGCGCGAGCAGTCCCGGAAACGAGTCGGTCGGCACGGGCGTCCGCGCCTGCGAGTACGTCACGCCGCTACGCGAGAGCGCGGCGAGCGCGCTGTGCGGATGGGTCGCGACGAAACGACGGAGGTCGACCTCGTGCATGCCGTCGATGCTGATCAATAAGACGTGCGCGACGCACGACGTGGGCCGATGGCCCCAATCCGGCACGACCGAACGATCGCGATCGCGATCGCAGTCGCGACCGCGGTCGGCGGCGACGCCGCTTGGAATCGCGGCGCCGGACCGGACGGCGGGCGTGGTGGCGGCGAGCGCCGCGACGAGCAATCCCGTGCCGACGGCACGCGAGAAAGAGAGCTTCTGCAAGGAGACCTTTCTTAGCGCCCGAGCCTGCCCGCACGTGCGGGCGACGATCGAAGCGCGAGCGAAACGCTCCCGTGAGCCTAAACGACCCGGATTAACGCAACCTTATCGCCACGACGAAAGACCGGTATCGACGACGCGGCGTCGTCGCCGGCGAAACGGATTGCGATCGAGCGACGAATCGGCGCGCGATATTGATCGGCCGTGCGGCGCGCGATCGAGCGACGGAGCCGCGCGTCGAAGCTAGCGCAGCGCCGTCGCGAGCTCGTCGTAGAGGTACGTCATCGTTTCGATGCCGCCGTAGAATTGGGCGAGATCGAATTTCTCGTTCGGCGCGTGGATCGCGTCGTCGGGTAGGCCGACGCCGATCAGCACCTGCGGCAAATTCAGGATGCGATCGAAGCTCGAGACGGGACCGATCGTCCCACCCGTTCCGATGAAGACGGGCGGCTTACCGAAGCCGCGTTCCATCGCGCGCGCCGCCGCCGACACGGCGGGATGATCGCGCGACGTCACGACCGCGCGGACGTCGCCGTCGTCCTCGATCTCGACCCGGACGCCCGGCGGCGCGACGCGTTCGAGATGGTCGCGCACCGCGCGCTTCACGCGCTCCGGTTCTTGCGAGCCGACGAGCCGCGCCGAGATCTTCGCATGCGCGAAACTCGGCACGATCGTCTTACCGCCCGGACCCTGATAACCGCCGTAGATGCCGTTGAGTTCGAGCGTCGGACGGAACCACGACCGTTCGAGCGGACCGCGCGAGCGCTCTCCGCCGTCGAGTCCGGAGACGCCGAGCGCGCGCGCCTCGCGCGCCGCGTCGTACGGTAACGCTTCGAGTTCCGCACGATGCGCCGCCGCGAGCTCGGGGACGCCGTCGTAGAAGCCGTCGACGAGCACGCGACCGTCGGCGTCGCGGAGCGTCGCGATCATCCGCGCGAGCGCTTCGATCGGATTGACCACCAGGCCGCCGAAATAGCCCGAGTGCAGGTCGTTCGTGGGTCCGTGCACGCGGACGTCCCACGCGACCAGACCGCGCAGCGACACGGTGAGCGACGGCACGTCTTCCGCGAACACGGCCGTGTCGGAGACGACGACGACGTCGCACGCCAAGCGCGCTTTCTCGCGCGCGAGAAACGCCTCGAAACTCGGCGAACCGATCTCTTCCTCGCCCTCGACGACGACCTTCACGTTGATCGGCAACGACCCGCGCGCGCGCAGGTGCGCTTCGAGCGCGGCGAGATGCATCAGCACTTGACCTTTGTCGTCGACCGAACCGCGCCCGAAGATCTTGCCGTCGCGGACGGTCCCCTCGAACGGCGGCGAGTCCCAGAGCGCGAGCGGATCTTCCGGTTGCACGTCGTGGTGGCCGTAGATCAACACGGTCGGCGCGCCCGGCGCGTGCGACCACGATCCGTACGCGACGGGGAGCCCGTCCGTCTCGAGCACCTCCGCCTCCGTGAGACCGGCGGCGCGCATCCGCGCGACGACCGCCTCGGCCGAGCGCCGCACCTCGCCGTGGCGCGCCGGGTCGGCCGAGACCGACGGACACGCGATCCACGCCTTGAGTTCTTCGAGGTAGCGTTCGCGGTTGGCGCGCGCGTAGTCGGCGGGCGAGGCGGTTTCGAGCATCTCGGTCGCTTCGGCCGACGCCGTCAGAGGCTCCTCGTCGGCACGCGCCGCAGACGCGCGCGGATCGCGTACCCCGCGAACCCGAGCGCGATCGCGCCGAGCCCGAGCGCCGCGGAGCGCGGGTCGCCGAGCGCGGTCTGCACGACGAGCCACACCCCGACCGCCGCGAAGAGCGCGGGGACGAGCGGGTAGCCGATCACGCGATACGGACGGAGGGCGTCCGGTTCTCGCCGACGCGAGACGAAGACGGCGCAGATCATGAACACCGCCGCGACCCACGCCGCGAACGTGTACACGTCGCTCAGCGTGTCGAACGATCCGACGAACAACATCGCGACGGTCACGACCGTCTGCGCCGCGAGCGCGACCGTCGGCACCCGCGCGCCCCGCGAGACGTGCGCGAGCGCGCGCGGCAGCATTCCGTCGCACGCCGCCGCGTAGAGCACGCGCGGCCACGTCATGAGCGTCACGTGCAAGGCCGAGAGCACGGACAGGAACAGCAGCGCCGCGCAGACGCGGCCCGCCCCCGCGCCGAACACGCGCTCGACGGCCGCGACGCCGACCGAGGTTCCCGCGGGCAGACTCGCGATCTCGTGCGGCGAGAGGACGGCGAAATACGCGGCGTTCGTCGCGACGTACGCGACCATGATCACCGCCATGCTCGTCGCGAGCGCGATCGGGATGTTCCGCCTCGGGAGCTTGATCTCGCCCGCGATCATCGGCAGGCTCGCCCATCCGAGATACGAGTAGAGCGCGCCGACGAGCGCGGCCGCGAACCCCGCGACGCCGCCGCGCAGTCCGGAGGGGACGCCGTCGCACGCCGCATCGCCCGCGACGGCGGCGAAGTGCGTCGGCACGGCCTTTCCGAACGCGAAGGCCACGGCCGGGATCGCGACGAGCATCGCGATCTTGAGCGCGGCGAACGCGGTGGAGAACCCGCCGTTGAAGAGCGCGGGCGCCGCGTTCACGGCCGCGAGCACGAGCGTGATCGCGACCGCGAACGACGCCGTCGCACCGAGATGGAACGGCGACCCCGGAACCCCGAACGCGAACGCGTCGACGAGATTCGGCGCGACGGCGTGCGCGAAGATCGCGGTCCCCGCGGCGAGCGCGGCGGTCGACGCGGGCGCACCGACCGCGAGCGTCAGCCAGGCATACGGAAACGCGGCGATCTCGCCGTACGCGCGACGCAGGAAGGCATACGGACCGCCCGACTCCGGCCGCAGCGCGCCGAGTTCGGCGATCGTCAGCGCGCCCGCGAGCGAGAGGAGCCCCGCGACGACCCATGCGGCGATGACGAGCCACGGCGCGCCGACGTCGCACGTCATCGCGCGCGCCTTGAGGAACACGCCCTGACCGACGACGTTGCTGACGATCACGCCGATCGCCGCGTAGAGCCCGATCGACCGCAAGAGATGCGGCTCGGCGTCGCCCTCGGTACGGTCGATCGGTCGCTACACCGTCTCGACGATGAGGTCGTCGTTCGTGTAGATGTCGATCCGGCCCGCGACCTCGAGCGCGGCGCGCGCGATCGCGGGCGCGTCGAGCGAGCTGTGGCGCACGAGCGCCATGGCGGCGGCCTGCGCGTACGGACCGCCGCTCCCGATCGCGGCGATGCCTTCGTCGGGTTCGATCACGTCGCCGTTTCCGCTGATGACGAAGAGATGCTCGGCCGTGCCGACGACGAGTAACGCTTCGAGTCGCCGGAGCGCCCGGTCCTGACGCCAGTCCTTGGCGAGTTCGACCGCGGCGCGGACGATGTTGTTCTTGTACTCGGCGAGCTTGGCTTCGAATTTCTCGAGCAGCGTGATGCCGTCGGCCGCGCCCCCCGCGAAGCCCGCGAGGACCGTGCCGCCCGCGATGCGCCGCACCTTGTGCGCGCCGTGTTTCATGATCGTCTTGTCGAACGTCACCTGGCCGTCGCCCGCGATCGCGAGCTTGCCGTCGCGCCGTACCGCGAGGATGGTCGTCGAGCGGATCTTCACGCGCACGCCGCTCACCCGCGCCCGACGAAACGGAGCGGGAGCGTCGTCGGGCCGTTGATGCCGAGCCCCGTCTGCCACGTCGCCTTGCCGTCGCGCTCGATCGCGGCGAAGCGCGACGAGAGGACGCGGAGCGCCTCTTCCATCTCCGCGCGCGCGAGCCACATGCCGAGACAGCGATGGATGCCGCCGCTGAACGTGAGATGCGATGCGGGACGCTCGGCCGAGATATCGAACGGCGCGGCTCCGAAGACGTCCTCGTCGACGTTCGCGGCCGCGAGAAACACCTGGAAGACCGCACCTTTCTTGAACGTCACGCCGTGATAGACGACGTCCTCCGAGGCGACGCGCGGGGCGACCGCGATCGTCGGATGGAGCCGCATCATCTCGTCGACGGCCCGCGGCGCGAGTTCGGGCCGTGCGCCGAGCGCCGTCCACTGCGCGGGATGTTTCGCGAACGCGATCGCGCCGAGCGCGAGTTGGTTCCGCGTCGTGTCGTTGCCGGCGAACACGAGACCGACGATCATGCTCCGTAACTCGTCTTGCGAGAGCCGATCGCCTTCGGCTTCCGCGGCGATGAGCGCGCCGACGAGATCGTCCTTGGGATGCGCGCGGCGTTCGGCGATCACGTCGTCGGCGCACGCGAGCAACGCGAGGAGCGCCCCCTCCGCGCGGGCGCGCGTCGCGGGCTCGCCGATCCGACTGCTGAAGATGAGTCCGAGATCGGAGGCCCAACCGGCGAACGATTCGCGCCGAGCGGCCGGAACCCCGAGCATCTCGCAGATCCCCTGGAGCGGATACGGTTCGGAGAACGCCGTCATGAACTCGCAGCGGCCGTCGCTCGGAATCGCGTCGACGAGTCGTTCCGCCGTGGCGCGAAAGTACGGTCGCAGACGCGCGACCATCGGCGGCGTGAACGCCTTCGAGACGATCCGTCGTAGCCGCGTGTGATCGGGCCCGTCGAGGTTGAGCATCGTCGTCTTCCACCACGCGACGAGCGGCCCGTCGAACACGCCGCGCATCGCGAGGATCACGCTCACGCCCTGATGGAGCCGTTCGTCGCGCAACATCGCGACGCACGTCTCGTAGGGTAGGATCGCGAACCCGAGCGGCGTCCGCGCGTACCAGCTCTTCGCGCGCGCGTCGCGGAACGCGTCGGAGTCGACGGAGAACTCGGCCGAGATGATGTCGAGAAACGGGATGTCCGCGGTCTGCACGTCCCGGGTGTTCAAGGGGCGGACGCGGACCCCCGTCGGGCGGGTCGATCGTTCGCGAGACGCTTGTGGAACACGAGTTCCGGATTTCCGGCGGCGTTGACGTTCTCGATCGAACCGCTCGGCGCGTAGCCCATCGCCCCGAGCAGCGCGCGCATCGGCGCGTTGACGTGCTCGGTCGAGACGAAGAGTTCGCCGAGCGATGCGGCCGCCGTCTCGACGCGCGCGAGTAACGCGCGGCCGAGTCCGCGCCGTCGATGCCCCTCGCCGATCGCGAGCAAGCGCACGAAGGGGCGATGAAAGAAGCCGAGATCCCACGTGACGTATCCGGCGACGGCCGCGCCGTCGCGCGCCACGAAACACCCGCCCGCGGCGACGCTCTCGCGCACGATCTCGGCCTGTCGCGCGGCTTCGGTGAGCGGGACGTGCAGGGCGACGAGCGCCGCGACGTCGGACGCGCGCGCGACGTCGATCGCGTACGTCGCCGCGCCGCGTTCGGTCAGGAGCGCGCGCCCGCGAGTTCGCCCGAGAGCGACGCCCGCCACGCGTCGAGCCGCGCGAGCGCGCGTTCCGCGAGCGCGGCGCGACGCGCGCGTTTGTCGCGGATCGGCTTGCCCGCGAGCGGCGAGAACGGCGCCCAGCTCACGTTGGACGGTTGAAAATCGTCCGTCTGCGTGTTCTGGAGATGCGCGACGATCGCGCCGAGCGCGGTATCGGCCGGCACGACGAGCGGCGATTCGCCGCGGAGCGTCCGCGACGCGGCGAGCGCGGCGATCGTCCCGCACGCGGCCGCCTCGACGTAGCCTTCGGCGCCCGTGATCTGGCCCGCGAACCAGAACGCGCCGTCGCCGCGCAGGCGCAGATCGGGGAGCAAGTAACGCGGCGCGTCGACGAACGAGTTGCGATGCATCACGCCGAGGCGGATCCACTCGGCGTTCGCGAAGCCCGGCAGTTTGCCGAACGCTTCTTTCTGCGACGGCCACGTGAGCCGCGTCTGGAAGCCGACGAGATTGTAGGCGGTCGCCGCGAGATTCTCCTTACGCAACTGGACGACGGCGTACGGCGCGACGCCCGTCCGCGGATCGCGCAGACCGACGGGCTTGAGCGGACCGTAACGCAGCGCGTCTTCGCCGCGCGCGGCCATCTCCTCGATCGGGAGGCAACCTTCGAAGTACGGGATCTTCCCCGCCGCGGCGTCGAGCTCGAACGATTTCGGTTCGTGCTTCGGCAGCGCGCGCAGATCGTTCACGAACGTCGCGTACTGCTCGCGATCGAGCGGCACGTTGAGATAATCGTCGCCGTCGCCCTTGTCGTACCGCGACTTCGCGTAGAGTCGTTCGAGGTCGAGCGACTCAGTCGCGACGATCGGCGCGGCGGCGTCGTAGTAGTGGAGTCGCGGCCGCGCGCTCGGAGACGCGAGCGGCACGCGCGCCAAGAGCGCGTCGATCGCCGCCGCGAGCGGCTCCGACGGCAGCGGACCGCACGCGACGATCGTCGGGATCGCGGGATCGAGCGCGGCGACGGGCTCGCGCCGGATCGCGATCCGCGGATGCGCCGCGAGCCGCGATTCGACGAGCGTCGAGAAGCGCTCGCGATCGACGGCGAGCGCCCCGCCCGCGGGCACGGCCGCCTCGCGCGCGCTCGTGACGATTAGCGATCCGAGGCGGAAGAGTTCTTCTTTGAGCAACCCGACCGCGTTCTCGAGCGCGGCCCCGCGGAGCGAATTACTGCAGACGAGCTCGGCGAAGCGATCGGTCTGATGCGCGGGACCGCGCAGCGTCGGTCGCATCTCGAAGAGTTCGACGTCGAGCCCGCGCTCGGCCGCCTGCCACGCGGCCTCGCACCCCGCGAGACCGGCGCCGACGACGCGCAGCGCGGTCACGCTTCGACCGGCTCCGCCTCGCGATCGTGCGCGGTCGCGATCGCCGAGGTGTCGTGCTCTCTGTCCTTACTGCATTCGAAGCTCACCTGACCGCGCTTCGATTTCGCGACGACGTACGCGCCGCAGATCGGGCAGGGTTCGGGCACGACGCGATCCCACGAGACGAAATCGCACGCCGGGTAGTTCGCGCAGCCGAAGAACGTCCGGCCGCGGCGGGACTTGCGCTCGACGATCTTCCCCGCATCCTTGGGGCAGATCGCGCCCGTGTCTTTGAGGATCGGCTTCGTCGTCTTGCATTCGGGATAGCCCGTGCACGAGATGAAGCGACCGAAACGGCCCGTCTTGATGACCATCGGTCGCTCGCAGTTCGGGCAGATCTCGTCGGTCGGTTCGTCCTTGAGTTCGACTTTGGGGAGCTTGCGTTCGGCCTCTTCGAGTTCGATCTCGAAGGGGCCGTAGAACTGGCGCAGGACCGCGACCCAGTCGAGCTTGTTGTCTTCGACCTGGTCGAGTTCGCTCTCGAGTTTCGCCGTGTACTGCAGGTCCATGATGTCGCGGAAATGCTCGGCGAGCAGGTCGTTGACCGACATCCCGATCTCGGTCGGCCGGAAGCGGCGATCGATCTGCTCGACGTACTGGCGCGCCTGGATCGTCTCGACGATCGAGCTGTACGTCGAGGGTCGGCCGATGCCGTTCTCCTCGAGCGATTTCACGAGCGTCGCTTCCGTGAAGCGCGGCGGGGGTTCGGTGAAGTGCTGCTTCGGATCGACGCTCTGCTTGTCGAGCGCGTCCTCCGCGGCGAGCGCCGGAAGCAACACGCGCGGCGCTTTCGCACCCTTCGCACCGGCGGCCGCGGCGTCGGCGGGCACGTCGTCCTTGCCCTCTTCGTAGACGGCCGTGTAGCCGGCGAATTTCAGGACGCTCCCCGTCGCGCGGAAGAGATACTTGGCGTTGCCGCGGATCGGTTTCGCGTCGATGTCCACCGACGTCTGGTCGTAGACGGCCGCCGCCATCTGGGACGCGACGAAGCGTTCCCAGATGAGCGTGTAGAGCCGGAGTTCGTCGCGCTTGAGGATCCCCGACATCGACTCGGGCGTCCGCGTCACCGACGTCGGGCGGATCGCTTCGTGCGCGTCCTGGGCGCCTTCTTTGATCTTGAACTGCTTCGCGCCGCCGTGAAATTCGGCACCGTAGCGTTCGTCGATGAACGCCTTCGCCGCTTCGCGCGCCGAATCGGACGTGCGCGTCGAGTCGGTGCGCATGTAGGTGATGAGCCCCTGCGTCCCCTCGGCCCCGAGGTCGACGCCCTCGTACAGGGCCTGCGCCGTCTGCATCGTCTTGCGCACGCGGAACTTCAGCTTGCGCGAGGCCTCTTGCTGTAACGTCGAGGTCGTGAACGGCGCGGCGGCGTTGCGACGGACCTCGCGTTGCTTGACCGACGCGATGCGGAACGCGGCCGATTCGAGATCGGCGACGATCTGATCGGCGCGACCGCCGTTGGTGATATCGACCTTCTCGCCGTCGATCTCGAACAGTTCCGCCCCGAACGAGCGCTCGTCGCCCGTCTTATTGAGGAGGGCCGAGATCGTCCAGTACTCGCGGGGGACGAACGCCTTGATCTCCCGCTCGCGGTCGACGATGAGTTTGACCGCGACCGACTGCACGCGCCCGGCGGAGAGGCCGCCGCGGACCTTGGCCCAGAGCAACGGCGAGATCTTGTACCCGACCAAGCGGTCGAGGATGCGCCGCGCCTGTTGGGCGTTGACGCGGTCCATGTCGATGTCGTGCGCTTCGTCGATGGCGCGGAGCGCGGCTTCTTTCGTGATCTCGTGGAGTTCGATCCGACGCGGTTGCTCGAGCTTGAGGATCTCGGCGAGATGCCACGCGATCGCCTCGCCTTCGCGATCGGGGTCGGTCGCGAGAAACACGTCGGAGGCCGATTTGACGGCGCTTTTGAGCTCTTTGATGACGTCGCCCTTGCCCTTGATCGTCAGGTAACGCGGGGCGAAATCGTGCTCGAGATCGACGCCGAGCGTGCTCTTCGGAAGGTCGCGGACGTGGCCGACCGACGCCTTCACGACGAAGCGGGGCGGCAAGAATTTCTTGATGGTGCGCGCCTTCGTCGGCGATTCGACGATGATCAGCGGCTTCTTCAAATGGGTGCTCCGTCTCGAAATCTGCGTTCGCTTTGGTAACCGGCGAAAACGCCCTCAGTATAGCGCCGTCGTCAAGCAACGCATCTTTTGGACGACGCGTTCGCCCGCGCGCGTACGCTTCCGACCTTCTAAATCTTGCATTAAAGTCTGACGAGGTATAAGATGCAACCAAACGCGTTGACTTCTCACGTCGACGTTCCACACATCGCATCGTCCCACGCGGACGAGGAGGACGATTTGGACTCAGATACCACGGACTTCGGCACGTCGGTTCTCGACGCCGAGCCGGCACCCGCCGCGCCGCGTCGTAAGACGACGCGCAAGAAAAAGGCCACCGCCAAGAAGTCCACGGCCAAAAAATCCACAGCGAAGAAGTC
>CAZZXB010000073.1:0-15585 GCA_964658025.1 uncultured Janthinobacterium sp. | reverse complement strand
CGGCGCGTCGCACCGACTTCTTTTCAACGAGCTTTCACCGAGCGCCGATGCTCGGTTTCCCCTTGCGTTTAGGTCGCCGATCGACGCGTGAACGCCCGTAGGATGAATAACAGAACGACGGCTCCGACGAAGGCGACGAGGATGCTGTAGAGATTGATGCCGCTCGCGCCGGAGTGCCCCAAGGCGTTGAAGATGAAGCCGCCCACGAACGCTCCGATGATGCCGACGATGAGATCGCCGACGATCCCGCCGGGGCCCTCACCGGGAACGACGAACTTCGCGAGCGCGCCCGCGATCAAACCGACGACGAGCCATGCGAGAATATCCACGGCTACGTGTTGCTTCGCAGATCTTGCTTGGCGCGATCGACTTCGGCTTGCGTCGAATGCTTCGCTTGATTCACCACCGAACCAATTTTCTCACCCGTCGTCATCTGATCGCCGGCGACGTCCCGCTTCGTCTGCTCCGCCTCGGCGGCGCTGCGATGTCCGGCCTCGCTGATCGCGTCCTTGACGTTTTCGACGACCTTGCCGACTTCATCCAAAAGTCCCATAACGCTCCTCTCCGCGGTCGATGCGACCGCCTTACGTATGCTGCAGGGTCGTACCCAGCAACGGGTCGGTTAAACGAGCCGACCCGCGACCCCCAAATCGCGGGCGTCGCGCGCGAATTCGGACGCATTCCGGGGCGCTTTTCGGGCGCTCGGTATCCGCCTGACGCACGCATGTTGTTCGCCGCGGCCACTCGCCGTCCGCGCATCGCCGCGATAACGTTCGGTCCTGTAGCAACGCGCGCGAAGGTTCGTTCCGACGCGCGCCGGAACAACGTCCATCTCGTTTCGATGGTGGAGTATTTTCGATGTCCGCTTCGCGTCTCGCATTCCTCTCGGCGTCCGCCGCCGCGTCCCTCGCGCTTCCCGCCGTCGCGGCGACGTCCGGGACGGGGAGCGCGACGATCCTCGCGCTCTACAAGAAACCGGCCGATCCCGCCGCGTTCGATCGTTACTACGCGGACCATCACGCGCCGCTCGCGAAAACGCTTCCGGGGTTGCAGTCGTTCACGCTGAGCAAAGGGTTGACCGCGAAAGATCCCTATTATCAGGTCGCGACCTTGACGTTCGCGTCGATCGGCGCGCTCCAATCCGCGCTCGCATCCGCGCAGGGTACCGCGGTCGTCGCCGATCTCAAGAACTTCGCTCAGGCCGGCGTCGACGTGATGACCTTCGAGACCGTCCCCGCGTAGCGAGCGTCCCGCCGCATCGCGTGCGCGGCGGTCGGGTTCGGTCGGAAGAGAGGCGGACGCCACGGCGCGAACGCAAATACGCCCTGCTCTGCTGGACGGGAGGACGCGCGGTCATGGCGAGGACGTACGACGCCATCATCATCGGTGGCGGTCACAACGGATTGGTCGCGGCCGCATATCTCGCGCGCGCGAGATGGAAGGTACTCGTCCTCGAACGTCGCCACGTCCTCGGCGGCGCGTGCGTCACGGAGACCGACGTCTTTGCGGGATATAAAGTCTCGACGGCCGCGTACGTCAACAGCCTGTTCCGCCCGGAGATCGTGCGCGACCTTCGCTTGAAAGATTTCGGGTACGAAGTGCTCGAGCGCAACCCGGCGTCGTTCTCGCCGTTCGACGATGGCCGCTCGCTGCTGCTCGGCGGCGAACGCGACGCCAACGAACGCGAGATCGCGAAGTTCAGTCGCGCCGACGCCACGGCGTACGCGCGTTACGAAGCGATGCTCGAGCGCGTCGCGGCGATCTTGGAGCCGACGCTCGTGCAGACGCCGCCCGACGTCGTCCGTCCCGGGATCGGCGATCTCGTGCAGCTCGGCCGGCTCGGGCTCGATGCGAAAAAACTCGGGCCGGCGATCGGCGAGGCCGTCGAGATCCTCACGGGGGCGGCACGTCCGATCCTCGATCGATGGTTCGAATCGGAAGAACTCAAGGCGACCCTCGCGACGGATGCGATCATCGGCGCGTTCGCCGCGCCGTCCATGCCGGGGACCGCATACGTGCTCTTCCATCACGTGATGGGCGAGACGAACGGAAAGAAAGGCGTCTGGAGTTACGTGCGGGGCGGTATGGGCGGTCTGACGCAGGCGCTCGCGGCGTCCGCGCGCGCGCACGGCGCGGAGATCCGCACGGAGGCCGAAGTCGCGCGAATCCTCGTGAAGAAAAATCGTGCCGTCGGCGTCGTGCTGGGCAACGGCGACGAGCTACGCGCCCGCCGCGTCGTCAGTAACGTCGACGCGAAGCTCACGTTCGAGCGCTTCATGGATCCCGCGACGCTCCCGCCGGAGTTCGTCGCCGAACTCGGGCGCATCGATTATTCGAGCGCGTCGGCGAAGATCAACGTGGCGTTGAGCGCGCTGCCGAATTTCACGGCGCTGCCGGGTTCGAACGTCGGTCCGCAACACCGCGGAACGATCCATCTCTGTCCGTCCCAGGATTACATCGAACGCGGGTACGACGATGCGAAGTACGGTCGACCGTCGCGCGAACCGGTCGTCGAGTGCACGATCCCGTCGTCCGTCGACGAGACCGTCGCGCCGCCGGGCAAACATCTCATGTCGATGTTCTGCCAGTACGCGCCGTACGATCTCGCGGACGGCGCCGTCTGGGACGACGCGGCGAAGGACGCCTTCGCCGACCGCTGTTTCGACGTCGTCGAACGCTACGCGCCCGGATTCAAGAACGCGGTCGACGCGCGTCAGATCTTGAGCCCGCTCGATCTCGAGCGCACGTTCAACCTCACGGGCGGGAACATCTTTCAGGGCAGCATGCACCTCAACAATCTCTTCATGCTCCGTCCCGCCGCGGGGTTCGCCGGTTACGCGACCCCCGTGCGCGATCTCTATCTCTGCGGCGCGGCCGCCCATCCCGGCGGCGGGGTCATGGGCGCGGCGGGTTGGAATGCCGCGCGAACGATCCTCAAGGCGCGGTGACCGCCGGGCGGGTCCGGAGGGATCGCGGCGCGGGCGGATGCGAGCGATGCCGAGGCTTGTCATCGACGCCGAAGCGGATCCCGGCACCGCATCCGCGGATCGCGCGTATCCCGGAGCGACGGCCTCCGGCGGAGGATGTCAGGTTTGTCAGCCCGAGAGATCGCGGTGTGGACGTGCGGTCGTGATCTCCGTCGATAACCCGTTTCGGCCGGCTCCCGGAAGCGTTCCGCCCGCACTCGCCGGACGCTCGCCCGAACTCTCCGCCGTGTACTATGCGTGCGGTCTGACGCGCGGCGGCGGCGCCGCGCAACCGATCGTGTTCACGGGTCTGCGCGGGATGGGCAAGACGGCGTTACTCCGACGTTGCGTCGAGGACGCGACCGACGGCGGAGCCGTCGTCCTCTACGCCGAGGCCTCGCGCGAGACGCGCGTGACGTCGTCGCTCCGGCGGAGCCTCGAGCACGCGAAGCATCGGTACGCGAGCCTCCCGAAAAAATTGCGCGCCGCCTTCGATGCCGCACTCGTCGCGTTGCCGAAGACGACCTACGAACTCCCCGGCGCCGCCGGGTCGATCTCGCTCGAGGCGCGCGCGCCGGAACGCGAACACGAATCGCTCGTCGAGGCGCTCGAGACGCTCAACGCGGCCGTCCGCACCCACGATCGTTTCCTCGCCTTCGCGATCGACGAACTGCAGGACGGCGGCCTCGACGATCTGCGCGTCATCGTGCGGTTCGTCCATCTCACCGCCGGTACGGACGAACCCGTCCTCTTCCTCGGCGCCGGCCTCCCGAATTCGCCGACGCACATGCACGCCGTGCGAACCTACACCGAACGCTGGCGATACTTCCGGATCGGCTTACTCGATGCGGCGGAGACCGTCGAGGCGATCGCCGAGCCCGCGGCCGCGCTCGGCGTCACGGTGGAGGACGACGCGCTCGAACGGCTCGTCGTGGAAACGGCGGGCTATCCGTTTTTCGTGCAAGAGTACGCCTCGGCCGCGTGGATCGTGCATCGCGCGGATCGCATCACCCTCGCCGACGTCGAGGCGATCGCGCCGGGCGTCCGTCGTACGCTCGAAACGAGTTTTTACGAGGAGCGTTTTCGCAACCTCACGCCGCGCGAATTGCGATACGCGCTCGCGCTCGCCGCCCTCGGCGAAGGTCCGCATCCGTCGGGCGACGTCGCATCGCGCTTGGATTCCACGTCGGAGCGCATGAGCTCGACGCGCAACCAACTCGTGAAGAAGGACGTGATCTTCGCGCCGTCGCCCGGGATGGTCCAGTTCCGGATGCCGCTGACGGAGCGGTACGTCGAGCGTCACGCCGCGGACCTCGCACGGCGCGCGGCGATCGGCGCGGGACCGTAGCGCGTCCGCGTCGCGCGACCCCGACGAACCGCCTTGACGCACGCACGGTGCCGCCGTACCATAGGCGGGTTGCGCCGCCGTCTCGGGCGGAAAAAGATTTCCATGCGAGGCGTGGAAATGGCGCCGGTCCCCACGCGGAAGTAGCTCAGTGGTAGAGCATCGCCTTGCCAAGGCGAGGGTCGCGAGTTCGAATCTCGTCTTCCGCTCCACTTCGGACGCTCACCGGTCGCGACGGACGCCCGCTTGCGATTTCCGTGCGTCGTCACCAGGAAGGTCCCCGTGAGCGCCGCGACCGTCAAACATCTCGATCCCACGCAAGTCGAGCTCGAAATTTCGATCTCGCGCGAAGAACTCGACGCCGCGCGCGAACGCGCGTTTCGCGAGCTCGTCAAGAACGTCCGCATCCCCGGATTCCGTCCGGGAAAGGCGCCGCGACGCGTCTTCGAGGCGCAGTACGGAACGAGCGCCGTTCAGGAGCGCGCGATGGACGCGGTCGTCCCGAAAGCGTACTCGAAAGCGCTCGAGGACAACGATCTCGAACCCGTCGACCAACCGCAGATGGAACTGCTCCCGGAGGAGGACGACGGAAACGTCCGTCTCCGCGCCACGGTCGCGGTTCGCCCGCAGATCGAACTCGGGACGTATAAGGGGATCGCGCTCGTCGGTCCGTCGACCGTCGTGACGGACGAACGCTTCGACGAGGCACTCGCGTCGCTCCGTAAGGAAGCGGGGACGCTCGTCCCGGTCGATCGGCCCGTCGCCGAGGGCGACGTTCCGACGATCGACTACGAAGGCAAGATCGACGGGGTCGCCTTCGAAGGCGGCACGGCGACCGGGCAGTCGACCGAGATCGCGTCGGACCGTTTCATCCCCGGCTTCGCCGAGGGCATCATCGGGATGTCCGCGGGCGAAACCAAAGAGATCGAGGCGCGTTTCCCGGCCGATTACACCCAGGCCGAACTCGGCGGGAAGACGGCGATCTTCACCGTCCGGGTGCTCGAGAACAAGATCGTCGAACTCCCCGAACTCGACGACGAGTTCGCGAAACGATTCGGCGGCGAGGGGGCGACGCTCGCGTCGCTCCGCGACGAGTTGCGCAATCGGCTCGAAGCGAACGCGCGCGTCGTCCAGCGCCGCGAGGTCACCCCGGCGCTGATCGAAACCTTGCTCGCGGCGCACGATTTCCCGCTCCCCGCGGTGCTCCTCGAGCGCGAGACCGACGGTCTCGCGAACGAAGCGCGTAGCTACGTCGAACGCGCCGGCCTGACGTGGGAAGACTACCTCGAGAAGCAGGGCAAGACCGAGGACGCCCTCCGGCTCGAGTACGCCGAGGAGGCGAAGAAGCGCGTCGCCTCGTCGTTGTTGCTCGAGGCGATCGCCAAAGCCGAGAACGTGACCGCGACCAACGCCGATCTCGAAGCCGAGATCGCGCAACTCTCGCGTCAATACGGTCAGCCGCGCGAGGCGATCGTCGAGATGCTCCGGCCCAACTTCGAAGCGCTCGTGGCGAACATCGTCCGCACGAAAACGATCGAGTTCGTCCTCGACCACGCGACGATCTCGGAGGCCGCAAAACCGGCCGGCGGCGAGGCGGCTTCGAGCGAGCCCGTGCCGAACGACTGATCCGGCCGAACGGTCGGGGCCTCTGAAGCAACTATCGCCTCCGCGGCGTAGTCACACCGTACACGTCGCTTCGCATCTAGGAGTAAGGATTTGGGTCACCTCGTCCCCATGGTCGTCGAACAGAGCGCTCGAGGCGAGCGCGCGTTCGACATCTATTCGCGGTTACTCAAAGATCGGATCGTGTTCGTCAGCGGCGTCGTCGACGACGGCCTCGCGAACTTGGTGATCGCCCAGCTCCTCTTTCTCGAACGCGAAGACGCCGATAAAGATATCGATATGTACATCAACAGCCCGGGCGGTAGCGTCACGGCGGGACTCGCGATTTACGATGCGATGCAGCTCGTACGCCCCGACGTCGCGACGATCTGCGCGGGCATGGCCGCGTCGATGGGATCGATCCTGCTCACCGGCGGCGCGCAGGGGAAGCGGTACGCCCTCCCCCACTCGAAGATCTTGATCCACCAGCCGTGGGTCCAGCAGATCGGCGGTCAGGCGACCGACGTCGAGATCGCCGCTCGCGACCTCATCGCCACGCGCCGGATGCTTGCGGGCATCTACGAGACGACGACGAAGAAGTCGATCGAACAAATCCTCAAAGATATCGATCGCGACTATTACATGACGGCCGACGACGCCAAAGAGTACGGCCTCGTCGATCAGATTTTCAACAAAGAGAATCGCGGTTCGACCGCGCCGACACCGACGTAACGAAGAAGGTAAGAAGGATCGCGCGTGTTTCGATTCGGTGACGAAAAAGGTCAACTGAAATGTAGCTTCTGCGGAAAATCGCAGGAGCAAGTTCGGAAATTGATCGCGGGTCCCGGCGTTTACATCTGCGACGAATGCATCGAGCTCTGCAACGAGATCATCGAAGAAGAGCTCTACAAGAACGTCGACGAGAACGTGCGGCTTCGGAACATCCCGAAGCCCAAAGAGATCAACCACATCCTCAATCAGTACGTGATCGGTCAAGAGCGCGCGAAGAAGTCGCTCGCGGTGGCGGTGTACAACCACTACAAGCGCGTCAACGCCGGCGGCGCCTCCGACGACGTCGAATTGCAGAAATCGAACATCCTGCTCGTCGGCCCGACGGGTTCGGGTAAGACCTACCTGGCGCAGACGCTCGCGAAGATCCTCGACGTCCCGCTCGCCATGGCCGACGCCACGTCGCTCACGGAAGCGGGCTACGTCGGCGAAGACGTCGAGAACATCCTGCTCAAGCTCATCCAGGCCGCCGATTACGACGTGAAGCGTGCCGAGAAGGGCATCGTGTACATCGACGAGATCGACAAGATCGCGCGCAAGAGCGAGAACCCGTCGATCACGCGCGACGTCTCGGGCGAAGGCGTGCAGCAGGCGCTGCTCAAGATCCTCGAAGGCACGACCGCGAACGTGCCTCCGCAGGGCGGCCGCAAACACCCGCACCAAGAATTCATCCAGATCGACACGACGAACGTGCTCTTCATCTGCGGCGGCGCGTTCGACGGGCTCGAGCGGATCATCGAAGGCCGCGTCGCCTCGAACACGCTCGGATTCCGGAGCGTCCCCGAATCGAAGAAGGACGCGCGGGTCGGCAAGTTGCTCCAGCAGCTCATGCCGGAAGACTTACTGAAATTCGGGTTGATCCCCGAATTCATCGGCCGTCTGCCGATCGTCGTGACCCTCGACGCGCTCGACGAACTCGCGCTCCGGCGTATCCTCGTCGAGCCGCGCAACGCGCTCGTCCGTCAGTTCCAAAAGATCATGGGCATGGACGGCGTCGATCTCACGTTCACGAAAGAAGCGCTCATCGCGATCGCGATCAAGGCGCAGGGCCGCAAGACGGGCGCCCGCGGCCTCCGGAGCATCCTCGAGGAAGTCATGCTCGACGTGATGTACGATCTGCCGAGCCTTCAGGGCGTGAAGAAGTGCGTCATCAATAAAGAAGTCATCGAGAAAAAAGAAGAGCCGACGCTCATCTATGCGGATCGCCCGAAGGATCTGCCCGCCTAAGACCGACCGCCGCTCGCGCATAGCGTAGCGCTCGAGAACGGCGCGGCGCCGGAGACGTTTCGAAGAGGTCGAACCCGTATCGTCTCCGCGAGGATACGTGTTCGACGGGCCTACGATCAGCCGTACGACGCCGTCTTCGCGCTCGCGCGTTCGATCGAATGCGCCCCGCTCCGCTCGAACGCGCTGCCTTCGGGCGTCGTCCGCGACGGTCCGAGACGGCACGCCCGACCAAGCCGTCTCGGACCGTCGTGCGCTCGCCGAAATGTCGTTCGGTGCGCGGTGGTTGAATCACGAACCGCGACGCTTCAGAACCGAGCGGCGAGTTCGATCGCTTCTCTACGTTTCGCCTCGACGTGCGCGTGCAACTCGCCCGGCGCCATCATCAACGTTTTTTCGATCGCGATCTCGGCGACGTCGTCGAGCCCGATGATCCGAAACCACGTCCGCATATACGGCGTGGCTTGATCGAACTCGGCTGCGGGCGTCGGCGAGCCGTCGACGTAGAAGCTGCCGCGGGCGTAGACGACGAGCGTTTTCTTCCCGCCGAGCTTTCCCGTCACGGAGCCGTCTTCGTGAAAATCGAAGAGCAGGCCGTTTTGCGCCACGACGTCGATCAATTGCTTGAGCTTGTACGGAATGGTGTAGTTCCAGAGCGGGATCGCGAACACGATCGCGTCGGCATCTCGGAATCGTTTGGCGTAGGCGAGCACCGTCGACCACGCGTCGCGTTGGTCGGCGTCGAGATCGCGACCGGCGAGCGCGGCATATTTCGCCCGCAGCGCGGCGCCGTCGAACTCGGGTAGCCGACCGTCCCACACGTCGAGGACGTCGACCGTGCCGTCCGGATGTCGTTCGCGCCACGCGTCGACGAACGCCGACGCGATGCTCGTGGAAGCCGATTGCGCGTCGCGCGGAGAGGACTCGACGAAGAGAAGCGTAGCCATCCTTCGTGCGTACCCACGCACGTCGCGCGTGACGGGAACGAGGACGCGCTTCGAACGGACGTCGGAGGAGTTTTCGAGAGCGCCTCGCGATCGCGACACGCGAGAAAGGAGAGCGCGCCCGCGTCGCTAACGAGCGCGATACGTCCGTGACCAGAAAGCCGGTGAGAGACCGGCACGGTTGCGCCACTGTGAGCGGGGAGCCGCTGTTCGTCACTGAGCAATCGGGAAGGCGCGCAGCACACGGTAACGATCCGCGAAGTCAGGATATTGGAACGGACGCGTTACTCACTCCAACCTCGCAATAAGGTAGGCGTCCGTGTCTCCGACTCCGATCTCACGCTGCTTGCAAGCGGCGCTTCTCACGTTGTGCGCGAGTTCGCCCGCACTCGCCGCGACGGTCCCCGCAGCCATCCCCTCGGCCTCCGCACGGCCGTCCCCGTCGCCATCGCCGTCGTCGTCCGCGTCGCCGTTACCGGAGATCGGCCGCGTCTCGACGAGCGATCGCCGTTCCGAACCGATCGGTCAGACCTCGCGTCCTACGTTCGTGGTGACGCGCGCGCAGATCGAAGACGAGGGCGCGCGAACGCTCGCCGACGCCCTCGCGAACGTCCCGGGCGTGGAACTCTTTCCCTACGGCGCGTTCGGCGCGCAGGTCGATTACGGGATCCGCGGTGCGACTTCCGCGCGCACGCTCGTCCTCGTCGACGGTCAGCCGATCGCCGATCCGACGACGGCCGAAGTCTACCTCGCACAACTCTCGACGGTCGGCGTCGAGCGGATCGAAGTCGTCGAGAGCGCGTCCTCGGCGCTCTACGGCACGAGCGCGAGCGGCGGCGTCATCAACGTGATCACGCGCGTTCCGCGCGGCGAGTACGTGGAGGGATCGCTCGGATCGTACGGCGACCGCGACGTGCGTGCGACCGTCGGCAACGGAACGATCGGCGGCAGTTTCGAACGGCGCGTCGCGACGAACGATTATTCGTATCCGGCACTGACGTACGGCGGACCCGCCTGCAAGACGATCGCGAACGGCACGTGCGCGTTTCCGTCCGGCGTTCGCGATAACGCCGACGGCCGGGAGACGGTCGGGCGCATCGACGCGAACGTGCCGCTCGGTCTCGGCTTCACGGCGCGCGCGCGTGCCGATCTCGCGTCGCTCGATATCGGCGTCCCGAACTCGCTCGCGTTCCTCACGCCGAACACGAGGAGTCGTTCGACGAACCGCACGGGTCTCGTCGAGATCGCGCGCGCGAGTGCGGACAACACGTTCACGGTCGACGTCTCCGGCGCCGACCAGCGCGGGTCGTACGCCGATCCGTCGTTCGGTTCCGACGATACGGTCTGGGGGCGCTCGCAGCTGTCGCTCAAGGATGCCGTGAGCGCGAAACGCGCCGATCTCGTGGCGGGGATCGATCTCTCGCGCTCGAGCGGACGGTTCGCGTTTCCGGCCGCGCCGGGCTTCGGGACGACGCCCGCGACGCCCGCCTACGCGATCGGCGCGAGCCAGGCCCAGTCCGCGGCCTACGTGCAGGTCGGCACCTCGCCTTTCGAGGGCGCGCGCGTAACGGCCGGTCTCCGTGCGGAGCACGACGCGCCCGCCGGGAGCGTTCTCGCGCCGTCGTTCGGCGCCGTCTTCCGGCCCGCGAAGAACGTGCGCCTCGCGGGCAACGTGAGCGAATCGTTCTCGGTTCCGACGCTCACGGATCTCTACTATCCCGGGTACGCGAATCCGAATCTGTTGCCGGAAAAATCGCAGAACAGCGACGCGACGCTCTCGTTCGATGCGTCGCACGGATCGCTCTCCGTCGGCTGGTTCGCGCGAAACGGATCGAACTTCATCGTCCTGGATTCGAATTTCGTGCCGCAGAACGCGCAGCGCGCGTCGACGGCGGGGATCGTCGTGTCGGCGCGCTCCGCGCCGTATCGCGGCATCGTCGGCGACGTGAGTTTCACCGATCTCTATCGTTCGCTCGATCTCGTCACGGGCGCGCGTCTTCCGCGTCAACCGGTCGGTCAGGCGAGTGCCGGCATCACGAAACCGTTCGGCACGACGAGCACGGCGTTCGGCGTTCGTTTCAACGTCGTCGGGTCCGACGGCGACGACACGGCGAACGTACCGCCGCCGTTGACCGGTCGGTACGACAGCTATTCGTCGCTCGACGCGTATCTGCGTTATCGGTTCGCGCCGTCCGCGGTCGTGAGCGTGCGCGGTTTCAACCTCGGTGACGATCGCGAAGCGCCGATCTTCGGGTATCCCAACGTCGGCCGACGCTTTACCGTCGAAGTATCGACGAGATGAGCGCGCAGTCGCGCATCGTCGTCAGCGCCGCCGGAACCGGAGCGGGGAAGACGCTCGTCGCGCTCGCGCTCTGCGCCGTGCTGCGCGACGCGGGCCTGCGGGTGAAGGCGTTCAAGGTCGGTCCCGACTACGTCGACGCGCGTCTTTACGTCTGCGCCCTCGGAGCGCCGGCACGCAATCTCGATCTCTGGCTCGACGGTGAGGCGGGCGTGCGTCGGCACGTCGCGGCGAGCGCGCGCGATGCCGACGTCGTCGTGATCGAAGGGATGATGGGCCTTTTCGACGGCGACGATGCGGGAACGACGTCGACCGCGCGCGTGGCGCGCGTGCTCGATGCGGCGGTTCTGACCGTGCTCGATACCTGGACGGCGTCGCAGAGTGCGGCGGCCGTCGCCCTCGGGCTACGCGCGTACGACCCGCAGGTCCGTCACCTCGGCGCGATCGTGAATCGCGTCGGCGGTCCCTCGCACGCGGAGGCGGTATCGCGTGCGTGCGCGCGCGTGGGGATCGACGTCGTAGCGGCCGTCGAACGCCACGACGCGTTGGCGTTCCCCGAGCGTTTGCTCGGGCTCGATCGTCGGGCGTACGAATCGCGCGCGAGCGCCGTGCGCGCGCTCGCCGATCGATTGGCGAGTCGACTCGACGTCGCATCGCTCGTGGCGGCGAGCCGTTCCGCGCCGCTCGATCGCCCGACCGACGAGACGATCGCGCGCGAGGGGCGTCGCCCGCGCGTCGCCTACGCGGAAGACGCCGCTTTCTGGTTCACCTATCCGGAAACGCTCGACGCCGTTCGCGCGGCGGGCGCCGATCTCGTCCCTTTTTCTCCGCTCCACGATCGCGATCTTCCGCGCGATCTCAACGCGCTCTGGATCGGCGGCGGATATCCCGAAGACGTCGCGCCCGAGCTCGAGGCGAACGTCGCGATGCGCGCCGCGGTACGCGATGCGATCGCGGACGGCATGCCGACGTATGCGGAATGCGGCGGTTTCATGTACCTGGCGACGGCCTTGCGGACGAGCGCGGGAACCTTTGCGATGGCGGGGGCGCTCGACGTCGCGACGTCGATCGTGGAACCTCGCCTCCACCTCGGTTATCGCGCGGCGACGGTCGCGACCGCGTCACCGCTGGACGATGCGCGCGCGACCGTGCGTGCGTACGAATTCCATTATGCGACGCCGACGTATCTCTCGGATGTAGCGCCCGCTTACGCGCACGAAGATCGCACGGACGGAATCGTGCGCGCGCGCTGCGTCGCCTCGTTCTTCCACCGGCATTTTCTCCCGGGCGATCCGTCGATCGCGCGGTTCGTCGCGGCCGCGGCCGCCTAGCAGAGGAGTCTTCGTGATCCGCTTCATCCGACCGACCTCCGGCACGTGGGCCGTCGTCCTACTCGCGGCCGGGCTCGCGAGTAACCTCCTTCTGTCGTGCGGCGCGAATCTCGTCGCGTTCGCCGTGCTCGCCGCGCTGACGTTGCCGCTTCGCGCGGCGCTCGTCGTCGCGCTCGGCGTCTGGATCGAGAGCCAGATACTCGGCTTCACGGTCTTCGGATACCCGCTCGCGGCGATGACGATCGCGTGGGGAGTCGCGATGGGCGTGGCGACGTGCGCGACGACGATCGTCGCGGCACGCGTGACGCGCCGAGCGCGGCTCGCCGCGTTCGCGACGGGATTCGTCGCGTACGAAGCCGTGCTCGTCGCCTTCGCGCTCGCGAGTCGTGCGGGTCTCGCGGGATTTTCTGCGGCGATCGAGGGGCAGATCTTCGCGAGCAACGCATTCGTCGCGCTTGCGGGCGGCGCGCTCTTCGCGGCGACCGGGACGATCGAAGCGCGCATCGCGCGTGCGCGCCGGGCACGTCTTCGCGCATGATGGTCCTTCGCGCGTGAACCTGCAGGCGTTCGCCGTTCCACGGTCTTAAGCCGACGCGATGTCGTTCGTGCTCGTCACGGGTCCGGTGCGGTCGGGAAAGAGTCGCTTCGCGGAGCGCCTCGCGGCGGAAGCGGGGCGTCGCGTCACGTACGTCGCCACGGCGGCCGAACGCGCGGACGATCCCGAGTGGTGCGCTCGGATCGAACATCATCGTCGCCGTCGACCGACGGCGTGGAACGTGATCGAAACCGCCGTCGGCGCGCGATCGGAGTTACGCGAGGTGATCCGTCGCGCGGATCGCAAGGACGTGCTGCTCGTCGAGTCGCTCGGCACGTGGCTTGCGGATCGGATGTCGGCGGGGCACCCGGATCTCGTCGATCGCCCGGTCGATCTCGAACGCGCGCTCGACGAGGAGTGCGCGGAACTCGCGGCGTCGTTCGGTCTCTCGAAGGCGCGCGCGACGATCGTCGTCGGCGAGGAGACGGGTTGGGGCATCGTGCCGGACTACGCATCGGCGCGCGTCTTCCGCGACGTGCTCGGTCGATTGCAACGAACGCTCGCCGCCCGCGCCTCGCGCGCATATCTCGTCGTGAACGGTTTCGCGATCGACGTCTCGAAACTCGGAGTGCCCGTCGAGAAGCCGGATCGTCGCACGAAAACCGACCGAACGCCGTGAATCGCGCGCCGTGCGTCGCGGCAGACGTAACGTGGAGAAGAAGATCATGACCGAGCTATGGCAGAGAGATCGCGGAATCGCGGCAGCGAACGTCGCGCGCTGCGTGCGCGAGATCGTTCCCGTCGACGCGGCGGCGGCCGATCGCGCGCGCACGCGCGTCGACGCGCTCACGAAACCGCTCGGCGCGCTCGGACGGATCGAAGCGTTAGCGGTCCGACTGGCGGCGATCGCGGGCGACGCGCCCATGCGCGCGCTCGAGCGGCGCGTCGCGATCGTCGGCGCGGCCGATCACGGCGTCACGGCCGAAGGCGTGAGCGCCTATCCCGCCGAGGTCACGCTGCAGATGATCGCGGGGTTCGTCGGCGGTCACGCGGCGATCAACGCGTTCTGTCGCGCGGTCCGCGCGGATCTCTACGTCGTCGATTTCGGCACGCGCGCGGCGTCGCCGCCGCATCCGTCCTTACTCGAACGCCGTATCGGTCCCGGCACCGCGAATCTCGCGCGAGAGCCCGCGATGTCGCCGACCGACGTCGACGCCGCGCTCGCCGCGGGGATCTCCGCGTTCGAGGAGATCCTCGCCCGACGCGCGATCGACGTCGTCGCGCTCGGAGAGATGGGCATCGGGAATACGACGAGCGCGTCCGCCGTCGTCGCCGCGCTCGCGAACGCCGCCGTCGACGAAGTGGTCGGACGCGGCACGGGCATCGACGACGACGGACTCGCACGGAAGGCCGCCGTCGTGGACCGCGCGCTCGCGCGGTTCGACGCGAGCGACGGGCGCACGGTCGCGGCCGAAGTCGGCGGATTCGAGATCGTCGGACTCGCGGGCGTGATTCTCGCCGCGGCGCGTCGTCGCGTTCCGATCGTGCTCGACGGCTTCATCGTTTCGGCCGCCGCGCTCGTGGCGCGCGCGATCGCGCCGGACGCGCTCGATTACTGCATCGCCGCGCACGTCTCGCAAGAACCCGGTCATCGCATCGCGCTCGCGGCGCTCGGCCTCGATCCGCTCTTCGATTTCGGCCTGCGTCTGGGCGAGGGAACGGGCGCCGCGCTCGCGCTTCCGATCGTGGAGGCCGCGAGTCGGATGATCGCCGAGATGTTCACCTTCGCCGAAGCGGGCGTCGCGACGAAATCGCCGTGAACCGCGCGCTCGCCGCGCTGCGGACGGCGTTCGGTTATTTTTCGATCGTTCCGATCGGATCGAAGACCCTCGAGCCCGCGCCCGACGCGGCCGCTTTACTCGCCCTTCCGGTCGTCGGTGCGGCGGTCGGCGGCATCTCCGGAACGGCGGCGTGGCTCGTCTCGCGGATCGCGCCGCGCCCGTTCGTCGTCGCGACCGCCTTCGCGCTTCCGATCGTCCTGACGGGCGCGATTCACGTCGACGGCTTCCTCGATTGCAGCGACGCGATCTTCGCGACGACGTCGCCGCAGCGGCGTCTCGAGATCATGAAAGATCCGCGTCACGGGACCTACGCGATCGCCGCGTTCGCGGTCGCGAACGCGTTCGGGTTCGCGGCGCTCGCGAGTTGCCGTCCGAGCCGTCTGCCGCTCGCGCTCGCCTCCGCGTGTGCGCTCTCGCGTCTGTCGGCGATAACGAACGCGTTCGTGATTCCGTACGCACGGACGTCGTCCGTGCCGCGCGCGTTCGTATCGAAGCCGTCGCGCGTCGTCCTCGGCGTCGAAATCGCCGTCGCGCTCGCCGTATCGTCTCGCGTCGCACCGCGCGCGCCGCTCGCGTTCGCGGCGGCGTTCGTCGCCGCGGCCGTAGCGGCGCGAACGATCGCGACGCGGTTGGGCGGCGGCCTCACGGGCGACGCGTACGGCTTCCTCATCGTCGCGCTCGAACCGGCGATCCTCGCCGCGATCGTTTC
>CAZZXB010000072.1:14314-15606 GCA_964658025.1 uncultured Janthinobacterium sp. | reverse complement strand
GTGTGCGGAGCGTTCGATTGCGGGCGCGGACGAACGCGCGACGGCTCGAACCTGATCGGTCGTCGGCCAGAGTGCGGCGGCGACCGCACCGAGTGAGAAACCCGCAAGCGCGCACGCGCGCATCCCGATCGCGTTCATGACTCGTCCCTTACAAAGCGCGTCTCCATCGGTATGGAGTCGCCGACGTCCTAAGCCTACACGGCGACGCTTACAGGATGCCGAGAACGATCGAGACGATCGTTCTCGGCCGCGAGCGTTGCGTGCGGGCGATGAGTTTACCGACGAACGGGCGATTGCGCCGCGTCGACGGGTGGTCGTAGCGACGGCGCGGCTTTGATGGGTGCGAGGAGCGCGCGCGGTTCGGATGCGGTCGTGACGAACGCCGCACGTTCGCCGACGTGCCCGGCGGTCGTCGCGACGATCCGGTAATCGAATCCGACGGCGCTGCGGCCGCCCTGGGATTCGCGTACGACGAATCCGTTCGCGTCGCGTTCGGAGACGAAGAGACCGCGCGAATCGCCCGCGGGCGTGAGGAAGACGTGATACGCGCCGTTGCCCGCGATGCTGTTCGCGAATGCGGGATCGAGCGTCACGCGGACGGTACCGCCGCGCAGCGCGGACGATCCGACGTCCTCGGTCGTCGGGCTCGCCGCGTTGGTCCCGAACGCGCGGACGCTGCCGCGCGTGCCCTTGACGAACGTATAGAGACCGCCGTGATACGAGACGTTTCCCTTGCCGTCGACGTAGAATAGATTGTTACTGTTCGTGTCGGTGGCGACGATCGGATAGCCGCTCGTCGGCGAGCGACCGATGAGGCCGATGTAGCCCCCGGTCGCGTCGACGCCGTTCCCGCTGCTGCTGGTCGTATAGACGCCGACGTTCGATCCGCTCCTCGACACGATGCCGTAACCGGACGACGAAGAGGCGTCGAGTCCGTCACCCGAATACGACGATGCGAAGATACCGTAGCCCGAACTCGAAGCGCCGTAGACGCCGTAGCCCGAGTACGACGACGCATAGAGCCCCTCCGTCGCGCCCGTCGCGAACAGCCCCTCCGCATTCGTGCTTTCGGCCTTGACCGCGATGCCGAAACTCGACGTCGCGAGGAGGCCGACGCCGCCCGTGGACACGGCCGTCATTCCGGTCCCGTTCGTCGTCTTTCCGGAGACCGCGGTTCCCGCGCCGCCCTGCACGGCGTAGATGGTCGGATATCCGTTGGAATTATTCGATGCGTAGAGTGCGTTGTTCGACGCCGCGGTCGCTTTCATGGCCGCGCCCGTTTTCGACGTCGC
>CAZZXB010000072.1:12729-14214 GCA_964658025.1 uncultured Janthinobacterium sp. | reverse complement strand
TTTCATGGGTGTCGTTCGTGTGCGATTTCGTTTTTCGATGGACCGCGATCGTTCGTGGCCCGACGTCTCGATCGTAGCGCGCGCGCGTGCCGAATTCGTCCGACGGTGCTCCCGATCTCCCGCCCGTGACGCGACCCAAGACGCGCGTCGCGGGTCGGGATCCGGTTCGTTAGCGAAGCGGTCGCGTCGGAACGATCGCGTTCGGGATCTTCGTCGCGGCCGTTGAGGTCGCGAGCACGTGGAGCGGAACGGCGGCACGCGGCATCACGCTCGCATCGACGAAAGCCGCCCGCTCGCGAGCGTTCCCGGCGGTCGTCGCGACGATGCGATAATCGAACGCGACGGAACTCCGCCCGCCTTGCGTTTCTCGGACGACGAATCCGGCGGGATCGCGCTCGGCGACGAAGAGCCCGCGCGTGTCGCCGCCCGGGGTGAGGAACACGTGGTAGGCGCCCGTTCCCTCGATCGAGCGTGCGAACGCGGGATCGAGTGCGATGCGGATCGTTCCGGCTTGCAGCGCGGACGATCCGACGTCTTCGACGGTGGGCGTCGTGGCGCTCGCGCCGTACGTGCGGACGTCGCCCTTCACGGTGTGCGCGAACGTGTGGAGGGTGCCGTGCGAGTAGACGTTGCCGGCACCGTCGACGTAGAACAGGTCGTGCCCGTCGCTGTCGGTCGCGACGAACGGAAAGCCGCCGCTCGCGGGAGCGCGGCCGATGATGCCGATGTACGATCCGGCGGCGTCGAGCCCGTTTCCGTTCGAGCTCCGCACGGAGACGCCAAGCCCCGAGACGGCGGTCGCGACGATCCCCGTGCCCTGCGAAGAATTCGCCGCGTAGAGCGCCGTGCCGGACGTGCTGACACTCTCGAGTCCGTATCCGGTGTCGCTGTACGTGAACGCGCCGTTTCCGCTCGTCCCCGATCCGTAGAGGCCGTTCCCGGAATTCGCGATACCCGAAACGCCGTCGTTCGAAGTGGATTGGCCGGAGATCGCGGGCGCGCTCGAGCTCTTGGCGAGGATCGCGAAACCCGACGTCGCGGTCGCGGTGAGCGCGTTTCCGTTCGTCGATACGGCAGCGACGCCCGGGCCGGAATTACTCGTACCGGAGAGTGCGGCTCCGGAGCCCGCCTGCTGGGCGTTGATCGTGGCGTAACTCGACGAAGAATTCGATGCGAAGATCGCCGAGCTCGACGAGCTCACCGCCTTGACGCCGACTCCGCTCTTCGAGGTTCCGTACACGCCGTAGCCCGACGTCGAATTTCCGCTGAGGCCCGTACCCTTCGCGCTCGTTCCTTGTACGCCCTGACCCGTGCTGGCGTTCGTGCCGACGACGCACGCGGTCGTTAGCGAACACGACACGGACGTGACGTCCGCGCGGAGCGCGTCGGCCGTTGCCGGAGCGACGACGACCGAACCGATCGCTCCCGCGAGTGCGAGACCGAAACCGATGCTCGCGGTAAGCGGCGTGACGTCCGCCGGTACGA
>CAZZXB010000072.1:0-12629 GCA_964658025.1 uncultured Janthinobacterium sp. | reverse complement strand
ACGTCGACCGGCGCGGAATGCGCGTCTCCGACGCGGAACCGAGACGACGTGAGTTTACCGGTCGACCATCACGCGATCGAAGCGGCCGCCGAACGCATCGCGCCCTACGTCGTGCGGACGCCCGCGGTGGCGGCGACGGCGCTCTCCGATCTCACGCGCGCGTCGGTCTTCCTCAAACTCGAGACGTTCCAGCGCACGGGTGCCTTCAAGGATCGCGGCGCCGCGAATCGGATGTTGCAACTCGAAGCGAGCGAGCGCGAGCGCGGCGTCGTCGCGATGTCGGCGGGCAATCACGCGCAGGCCGTGGCGTACGTCGCGAGACGTCTGGGCATCGCCGCGACGATCGTGATGCCGGAAGACACGCCGTTCACGAAGATCCGGCGCACGCGCAATTTCGGCGCGCGCGTCGTCCTCGCCGGTCGTTCGCTCGCGGAGGCCGCGGCGCGCGCGAACGAATTCGTAGACGACGAAGGCCTCACGCTCGTGCATCCGTACGACGATCCGCGCATCGTCGCGGGCGCGGGGACCGTCGGGCTCGAGTTCGCGCAGGACGTGCCGGATCTCGATATCGCGATCGTGCCGATCGGCGGCGGCGGGCTCATCTCCGGATTCGCCGTCGCATTGAAAACGCTCTCGCCGAAGACGCAGATCCTCGGCGTTCAGACGCTGTTCTTCCCGTCGTTCTTTCAGATCCGAAACGATCTCCCGCTCGTCCACGGCGGACGGACGATCGCCGAGGGCATCGCCGTCGGCCGGATCGGCGACGTCCCGCTCGCGATCGCGCGCGAACTCGTCGACGACGTCGTCCTCGTCTCCGAAGGATCGATCGAACGCGCGGTGCACACGCTCGTCGAGGAAGAAAAACTCGTGAGCGAGGGCGCGGGCGCGGCGGGTCTCGCGGCGATGCTCGACGATCCGTCGCGATTCGCGGGCAAGCGCGTCGGACTCGTCGTCTGCGGCGGAAACATCGACACGGGATTACTCGCGAACGTGATGGCGCGCGTCCGCTTGCGCGAAGGGCGCGTCGTGCGGATGCGCGTCGCGATCAACGATCGTCCGGGCGTCCTCGCGGAAGTCGCGCGACTCATCGGCGAGGTGGGCGCGAACATTCTCGAAGTCGTGCACCTGCGCCATCAGCCCGACGTCTCGTCGCGCGATGCGGAACTCGACATCACCTTCGAGATCCGGGCGCCCGCCGATCTCGAGGCGATCGTCGTGAAACTCCACGCGGCCGAGTACCGGACGACGATCCTCGAATCGTCGCCGGCCCGGGTCGGCGTCGCCTGAACGTTCCGGACGAAGGCGACGCGACGATCCGCACGGCGCGGCGTCGGCGATCGTGCTTGCGGTGGATTGACACGTTCGCTTGCGGAATGCTACCGTCTCAACGATGTCCGCGCACGCCTTCGCCGCCTCGTACTGGTACTACGCCGAACGAACGTTCCGGTGAGGTAATCGCGCGTCCCGAACTCTGTTCGAGCCAAGCCACCCTCACCGGGGTGGTTTTTTCTTATGCTGAGGGGTCCATGTCCGCAAGCTATCGTCTCGCCGAACGTACGTCGTCGGCTACCACCGTCGTCGGAGTCGGGTCGTTCTCGTTCGGCGACGGCGGGTTCGCCCTCGTCGGCGGCCCGTGCGCGATCGAAACGACCGAACAGATCGAAACCGCCGCGGGCGCCGTGGCGGCGGCGGGGGGCGTCGCGCTTCGCGGCGGTGCGTTCAAGCCGCGCACGTCGCCGTACGACTTCCAAGGACTCGGCGAGCGCGGGCTTCCGCTCATCGCCGACGCGGGAGCGCGCCACGGGCTGCCGACGATCGTCGAGGCGCTGGCGGAATCGCACGTGGAACTCGTCGCCGAGTTCTGCGACGTCGTCCAGATCGGCGCGCGCAACATGCAGAACGTTCCGCTCCTGCGCGCGGCGGCTCGGACCGGGCGCCCGATCCTCTTGAAGCGATCGCCCGCGGGGACGCTCGACGAACTCTTGTTCGCGGCCGAGTACGTGCTCGTCGAGGGGAATCCGAACGTCGTCCTCTGCGAACGCGGCATCCGCGGCTTCGATCCGCAGACGCGTAACGTCGCCGATCTCGGCGGCGCGCTGCGCCTCAAGGAACTCACGCATCTGCCGGTCATCCTCGATCCCTCGCACGCGACCGGACGCGCGACGCTGATCGAGCCGCTCGTGCTCGCGGCGGCGGCCGCCGGTCTCGACGGCGCGATCGTCGAGATGCACCCCGATCCGGCGCACGCGCGATGCGACGCGGCGCAGGCGATCGATCCCGAGACGTTCGCCCGGATCGCGCGTCGCGTCCGCGCCGTCCGCGCCGCGCTTTCGGCGTCGCTCGAATCCGACGCGGAACTCGTCACCGCGTAATCCAATCTCACGCGCGATGTTGCGCGTCACGACCTTCAACGCGAACGGAATCCGATCGGCCGCGCGCAAGGGGTTCTTCACCTGGCTGCGCGCGGAGTCGCCCGACGTGCTCTGCATCCAAGAGACGAAGGCGCAGGAGTATCAGGTGCCGCCCGAAGCGCTCGATCTCGACGTGTATCCGCACGTCGCGTTCGTCGATGCCGAGAAGAAAGGCTACAGCGGCGTCGCGATCTACGCGAAGCGCGAGCCCGATCGGATCGTCCGCGGGCTCGACATGCCCGAGTTCGATCGTGAAGGACGTTACGTGCGATTCGATTGGGGCGATTTCTCGATCGGTTCGCTCTACGCGCCGTCGGGGACGAGCGGCGAGATCCGCCAACGCGTGAAGGAAACGTTTCTCGAACGGATGCTCGGGCCGTTCGCGGAGATGGCGAACGACGGTCGACGTTACCTCGTCTGCGGCGACTTCAACGTGGCGCACCGCGCGATCGATACGTACGATCCCGTTCGCAACGCGCGCGTGACGGGTCATCTCCCGCACGAACGCGCGTGGCTCGACACGCTCTTCGACGACGTCGGCTGGGTCGACGCGTTCCGTTCGATCGACGGTGCGGCCGAGCGTTACACGTGGTGGTCGAATTTCGCGGGCGCCTTCGAACGCAACCTCGGGTGGCGGATCGATTACCAACTCGCGACGCCGAACGTCGCCGCGTTCGCGCGGACCGCGAGGATCGAACGCGCCGAGCGCTTCTCCGATCACGCACCGCTCACGATGTCGTACGACGTCGCGTGGGAATGATCGAGCGGTGAAAGCTCCCTTTTCGCTCGGTCAGGTCGGACATTTCGGATTGCGGGTCCGCGACGCGCGCGCGAGCGCCGATTGGTACGTCGCCAATCTCGGGCTCGACGAGCTCTTCGCGTTCGACGGAGGCGTCGCGGTCGGAAGCGACGCGGTGACGATCGCGCTCTACACGGGCGAAGCGAGTCCCGAAACGATCGAGCACGTGTCGTTCCATCTGCCGGATATGACGACGCTGCGCGCGGCGCGCGATTTTTTGCGCGCGCGCGGCGTCGCGCTCGAAGATCCCGGCGACGAGATCGGTCCGGAGGCGCCGGGATCCCCGCATTTGGGGCTCTGGTTGCACGATCCCGACGGCTATCGACTCGAACTCTCCGTACAAAATGGGGCGTCCGAACGCTAACGCAATTGGGAGACGTCGCGTCGCGTTGGGTACGATAGGCGTACGATCATGAATACCTTCCCACGACCTACCACCCTCGCCCTCACGCTCGTCGTCGCGACGTCGACGCTTTTCGCACCGTCCGTCGCTCGCGCGAACGATGGAGACGGTGCGATTCCGACCTACGCGACGAAAGACGACGCGAACGCGATCAAAGGCACGATCTCGTCGATCGACGGGAAATACGATATCCGCGTCCGCGATGCGAAGGGCTACATCGATCGCATCCGTCTGCACGACGGAACGATCATCAATCCGACCGGCCTGCGTTTGGCGATCGGTCAGGACGTCACGATCCTCGGCACGAATTCCGGCGACCGTTACGACGCGAACGAGATCGACACGCCGTACCACGTGGACGACGACTATGCGTACGGCTCGATCGGCTATTTCGGCGCGCCGGCGATCGGCTATCCGTACTACGGCGGCTTCGGACCGTACGGAGTCGGAGGTTTCGGTCCGTACGGATATCCGTACGGCGGGGTGGGTTTCGGCGTCGGTTTTTACGGCGGTGGATATTACGGCGGCGGACCGTACGGATATCGCGGCCGCGGGTGGCACGATCACGACGGGTACGACGGTCGCGGTCCGGTCGGAGGCGGAACGCGCGTCGGTCGTCCGGCGTTTCGCGGAACGCCGCCGAGCGTCGGAGCCGGGCAACAGACGCGCGTGATCGAGAGCCGTCCGAGCGGTTTCGGCGGCGGCGGATCTCACGGCGGCGGCGGGCGCCGCTAGGGCGACGCCACCGTCGCGTTCGCGACGCTCGGCAGTCGCGCGAGCGTCGCGTCGCGAAATGCGGGCCACGCGTTACGATCGATCGCGTCGCGTGCGTCGGACATCACGCGCGCGAGGATCGCGAGGTTGTGATACGAGAGCAAGCGCGCGCCGAGCATCTCCTCGGCGCGAAAGAGATGCGAGACGTACGCGCGCGAGTACGTCGTGCAGACGGTGCATGCGCACGTCGGGTCGATCGGACGCGGGTCGCGCGCGTAGGCGGCGTTACGGATGTTGAAATCGCCGTCGAAGCCGAGCGCGCGGCCGTTGCGCCCGCAGCGCGTGGGATAGACGCAATCGAACATGTCGATGCCGCCGTCCACGCATTCGACGAGATCGCGGATCGTGCCGACGCCCATCAGATACCGCGGCTTTTCCGGCGGCAATAACGCGGCCGTGAAGCGCGCGGTCGCGTAGAGATCCTCGCGCGATTCGCCGACGGAGAGTCCGCCGACGGCGTAGCCCGGCAGATCGAGCGCGACGAGATCGCGCGCGCTGCGTTCGCGCGCGTGCGGATCGAGGCCGCCCTGTACGATGCCGAAGAGCGCCGTCGCGCGGCGCGATCGCGCCGCCGCGCAACGCGCCGCCCACACGCTCGTGCGCCGAACCGCTTCGTCGATCGCCTCGCGCGATGCCGGCAACTTAACGCACACGTCGAGCGCCATCGCCACGTCGACGCCGAGCGCTTCCTGAAACGCGACGACGTTCTCGGGCGTGAATTCGTGCTCGGTCCCGTCGAGATGCGAACGAAAACGGACGCCCGCATCGGAGAGCGCGCGGCGCGATTCGAGCGAGAATACCTGGAAGCCGCCGCTGTCGGTGAGGATGTTGCGATCCCAACTCATGAACGTGTGCAGGCCGCCGAGCGCTTCGATCGTCTCGCGCCCCGGACGCAGCCACAGGTGATACGTGTTCGCGAGCACGATGCTCGCGCCGAGTTCGCGGAGATCGACGGGCGAGAGCGCTTTCACCGTCGCCGCGGTGCCGACGGGCATGAACGCGGGCGTCGCGACGTCGCCGTGGGCGAGCGCGAGCGTTCCACGGCGGGCATCGCCGCTACGCGCCAGGAGCCGGAACGTTCCGATTCCGATCGAGGGCGACTCCTGCGACGACATCGGCCGCATCGTTCGGGGATGCGGCCACGTCGTCCCGGTACGCCTACTCGCCGTCGAAATCGACCTCGAGCACGTAGGCGCCGCCGACGCGCGAGCAATCGCGTACTTCGGGCGCGTAGGTCTCGTTACGGGCGGCGGCGAGCGCCGCGCGATCGAGGCTCGCGTTGCCGCTCGAACGGTAGAGCGACGCACGCTCGAGACGACCGGCCGCGTCGAGATCGACGCGAACGTCCGACGTCCCGGTGACGTGGGCGACTCTCGCGATTGCCGGATACTCCGCGATGTCGTCGTAGGCGACGGTGGCGGGCAGGCGCGGCGCGGCGCACGTCCGATGCGTCGACAACGCGACGGCGTTTGCGGGGGCGAGCGGCGCGAGGACGATCGTCGCGGCCGAAGCCGTTCCGATCGAAAGCGCGAAGACGGCTGCGTTCGACGCGACGAACGATGCGATGGTGATGTTCACGACGTACTCCTCGTTTGGCGGTCGCGGCGGATCCGCCGCTGCGAAACGAAGTCTAGTCGATGGGAATTACAGCGACGCGCTGCGATCGAGAAAACTAATCCGGTAATTATATAATAAAGGTAAAGCCGCCCGAACGTGCGGGGATCAGCGCGATGCGAGGATCTCGCGCGTCCGTTCGTATTCGTGCGGCGGCGCCGCTTCGAACGCCATCGGACGCCGGGTCGTCGGATGCGCGAACGCGAGGCGCCACGCGTGGAGCGCCTGCCCCGGAAGGTCGAAGCGATCGTCGACGCGCCCGTAGACCGGATCGTTGACGATCGGATAGCCGAGCGCGTGCATGTGAACGCGGATCTGATGCGTCCGGCCGGTTTCGAGCACGAACTCGAGTTCCGCGCTTCCCGCGAAGGCCTCGCGTACTTCGTAGTGCGTGACGGCGGGCTTCCCGTCGGCGCGGAGCGCGTAGCGCAGACGGTTGTGCGGATCGCGGCCGATCGCGCCGTCGACGGTCCCCTTCGCGTGTTCGGGGACGCCGACGACGAGGCCGCGATACGTCCGTCGGATGTCGTGCCGCATCATGGCCTTCCCGAGCGCGCGCAGCGCTTCGGGGGTTTTCGCGACGACGAGTAAGCCCGACGTATCGCGATCGAGCCGGTGGACGAGCCCGGCGCGCAGGACGTCGCCCGGGAGCGAATCCACGTGCGCGAGCAGTGCGTTGACGAGCGTGCCGTCGCGCGCGCCGTGCGCGGGGTGCGTCACCATCCCGGCGGGTTTGTCGACGACCAGCAACGCCTCGTCCTCGTAGACGATAGCGAGATCGATCGCCTCGGGCTTCGCTTCGAGCAGCGCGAGCGGCTCGATCTCGAATTCCAGCACGTCGCCCGCGACGACCGGCATCGCGGGCTTGGGGACGGCGCCGTTGAGCCGGACGTTCCCGCGCTTGATCGCCTCGGCGATCCGACCCCGAGAGACGCCCGAGACGCGGGCGATCGCGACGTCGCAGCGCGCGCTGGCCTCGCGTTCGCCGACGACGTGTCGGACGACCGCCGCGTCGCGATCGGGATCCGCGTCGATTATCGGGTCGATCCCAACCGCGAGTCGCGCCGCTCGCGCCCGAGCGACGAAATGAGCAACAGCGCGACGCCGACGGTGATGCACGAGTCGGCGACGTTGAAGACGGGCCACCAGCGCAGATCGATGAAGTCGACGACGAAGCCGCGATGGAAGCGGTCGACGATGTTGCCGATCGCGCCGCCGACGATCGCGCCGAACGCGATGCGGACGAGGAGCGATTGCGCGGCCTGATCGCGGAAGGCGAACCAGAACACGGCGAGCACGCCGATCGCCATCGCGACGAGCAGCCACGTCTGCGTGCCGAAGAGTCCGAACGCGCCGGCGCGGTTCTGCACGAAGGTCCAGTAGAGCAGGTGCGGCACGGCGATGCGGCTCTCGCCGATCGCGAACGACGTCACGACGAGCTGCTTCGTCCACTGATCGAGCGCGAACGCCGCCGCCGCGGCGAGCCAAAACGCGAGCTTCACAGGCTCGGCGGTTTCACGTACTGATAGAAGAAGCCCGCGATGCGCGTGAACGTATCGGTCGCGACGACGATCCCCGTCGCGACGAGGACCGCGCCCGACGTCGCCTCGATCGCCGGGAGGAAGCGCTTCACGCGATTGAGCGCGCCGAGCGATTGCGTGATCGCGGCGGCCGTGATGAGGAACGGGATCGCGAGCCCCATCGAATACACGAAGAGCAGGAACGTCGCCTCGCCGACGGTTTTTTCCGATGCGGCGAGGAGGATGATCCCCGAAAGGATCGGGCCGATGCAGGGCGACCAGCCCGCCGCGAACCCGAGGCCGACGAGAAACGACACCCAATACGACGGCTTGCGTCCGCTCACGTGAACGCGTTTGTCCATCATGAGCGCGGGGATGCGCAGGATCCCCATCATGTGCATCCCGAGGACGACGATCACGAGTCCGCCGAGGATCTCGACGAGGCGCTTGTTGCCGGCGAAGAAGCCGCCGATCGCGCTCGCCGACAGACCGATCGCGACGAAGATGCACGTGAAGCCCGCGATGAACGCGAGCGCGTGAAAGATCACCCGCGCCTTGGCACGGGCGTCGGCTTCGCTCTTGAGATCCTCGAGGCTCGTCCCGGTGAGGAACGAGAGATACGACGGTACGAGCGGGAGCACGCAGGGCGACACGAACGAGACGAGACCCGCGAGAAACGCCGTCGCGACGTTCAACTGATGCACCCTACACGGTTACGACGACGCGGGCCGGGTGCCTGTAGGCGCCGAATGGTCGCTCCTCGTGCAGCACTGGTTCACCTATCCGAACATCGATCCGGTCGCGTTCCGGCTCGGCCCGCTCGCCGTCCACTGGTACGGCCTGTCCTATCTCGCGGGCTTCGTCGCGGTCGGCGCGTGGCTCGCGCGGCCGAAGGGTCGCGAGCGGCTCGGGCTCACGACCGACGGCGTGCAAGACTTTCTCGTCTACGCGCTCGTCGGCGTGTTGCTCGGCGGACGGATCTTTTTCGTGCTCGCCGACATCGTCACGAAGCACGACGCCGCGCTCTACTTCGGCGACATGCCGCGTAGCCTCATCAATCTGATCGCCGTGTGGAACGGCGGGATGGGCTTTTTCGGCGGCTTGATCGGCGTGATCGTCGCGATCGCGCTCTTCATCCGCAAGCATCCCTGGCTCACGTTCGGCGTGCTCGCCGACGAGGTCGTGGTGATGCTCCCGATCGGCCTCGCGCTCACGCGGTGCGTGAACTTCATCAACGACGAGCTCGTCGGAAACGTCTGCAATCCCGACCGTCCGTACTGTCTGAAGTTCCCGAGCGCCGACGGCTATCGCTATCCGTCGCAATTATTCGAGGGCGCGATGGATCTCGCCGTCCTCCCGATCGTCTATCTCGTGTACCGGCGTCGTCCGCCGGACGGCGTGACGGCGTGGACGTGGTTCGCGCTCTACGGCGTCACGCGGTCGCTCGCGGAGATCTGGCGGCAGACCGATCTCGCGGTCGGACCGTTCACGGGCGGCCAACTCCTCGCGTTGCCGATGATCGCGATCGGCATCGGGCTCGTCGTCTTCGCGTTTCGGCGCAATCGCCGGACCGACGTCGCGAACGTTCCGCCGCGCGCGCCCAAGGAGGGCGTCCGCGTCTGACGGAAGTCGTGAATCCCATGAAGGTCGGAGTCGGCGCCGTCGCGGACGGGGATCCGAATGCGGTGGGTCGCCGGATCGACGCGATGCGCGAGCGGATCGCCGTCGCCGCCCGGGCGAGCGGTCGCGATCCGCTAACGATCACGCTCGTCGGCGTCTCGAAACGCCACTCGCACGACGACCTCGTCGCCGCGATCGAAGCGGGACTCACCGACATCGGCGAGAGCTACGTGCAAGAAGCGCGCGCGAAGTTCGTCGATCTCCCCGCCGTGCGCAAGCACTTCATCGGCCACGTCCAGACGAATAAAGCCAAGGCGATCGTCGAGGCCTTCGACGTCGTGCAGTCGATCGATCGACTCGAGGCGGGGCTCGCGATCGCGAAAGCCGCGCGCGCGGCGAACAAACCCGTCCGCGCGCTCATCCAACTCAACGTCTCGCCGACCGAGCGCTTCGGCGTGGCGCCGGACGACGCGGTCGCGCTCGCGAAGCGCTTGCGCGACGACGAAGGCCTCGCGATCGACGGCGTGATGGCCATCGCCCCCAACACCGAAGATCGTGCGGAAATCGCCCGCGCGTTCGAACGAGCCGCGCGGACGGGCGCGGAACTCGGCCCGACGTTATCGCTCGGCATGTCGGGCGATCTCGAGGAAGCGATCGACTGCGGCTCGACGATGCTGCGCATCGGCACCGCCATCTTTGGAGCGCGCACATGAACGACGAAATGCACGACGACCGCCCCGCGGGTAAGAATTTCTTGCACAAGCTCGGCTCGATCTTCGCGATCCACGAAGACGAGGAATTCGACGCGGCCGAACCGGTCGACGACGAGTCGCCCAGACCCAAGCGCAACGTGGTCGCGTTCTCGACGCGCGAGACGCGGCGCGCGATCGCGGGCGAGGTGAGCCTCTTCGCGCCGCGCGCGTTCGCCGACGTCACCGAGATCGCGGACGCGCTCCGCGCGCGGCAGGTCGTGATCGTGAACCTCCAGGGCGTCGATCGCGGGCTCTTACAGCGCGTCGTCGATTTCACGAGCGGCGTCGCGTACACGCTCGACGGTAAGATCCAGAAGCTCGCCGACGCGATGTATCTCGTCGTGCCGCCGGGGACGCCCGTCAACTCCGCGGGGATCCGCGAGACGATCGGCGCCGATGCGTCGTTCGACTTCATGGCGAATCGAGGGTGACGTGTCGAGAATTACGGTCGTCGATATCCAACACAAGGTCTTCAAGAAGAAGCTCAACGGTCTCGATCAGGCCGACGTCGATCAGTTTCTCGACGAGGTGATCGAGACGCTCGAGGACGAGGCGCACCAGCGCGCCGCGCTCGAAGCCGAACTCTCCGATCTGCGCGAGCGGATCAGCCATTTCAAAGCGATGGAAGAGTCGCTCCAGAACACGCTCTTACTCGCCCAGCGCACCGCGGACGAAGTGAAGGCGAGCGCGCACAAAGAGGCCGATCTGATCCGTCACGAGGCGCGACTCTCGGTCGAAAAAGAGATCTCGTCGTACGGCGATCGCGCGAACGAGGCGCGTCGCCAACATCAGAACGCGCTCGAGACCGCCGAGAAAGCGAAGAGCGAACTGCGGAGTCTGCTCATGACGCATCTCTCGCTCCTCGATCGCCGCGGCACGCCCGACGCGCCGAGCGTTCCGGTCGAGAACGGGACGCATTACGCCGCGGCCGCGGCGACGCCCGCCGAGAACTGAGCTCCGTGCCCGCGATCGAACCGCGCCGTTCGAACCACCTCCAGCCCGCGGGCCGGGGCGCGTCGCTCTACGCCGTGTGCTCGCCCGAACTCGCGGGACGACGGCTCACGGTCGAAGGTCGTCGGATCAGCGCGGTATCGTTCGGGCGCTTCGCGCTCTTGCTCTCGTACACGGACGCGTCGTACGCACCGAGTCCGTACGAAGACGCGCGGATTCGCGAGCGCGCGATCGAACGTGCCGAGGCGCACGGCGCACTCGTGCCGCTCCGGTCGCCCTCGCTCGTGTCGGACGCGCGCGATCTCGTCGCCTACGCGAACGCGCGCGCGCCGCGTTTCCTACGCTCGCTCGCGCGGTTCGGTACGCTGCGCGAGTGCGCGATTCACGCCTTCGTCGGGCCGCACGTCCCGCCGGGCGGCGATCCGTATCTCGTCCGCGTGACCGGTCGCGTGACGCGTTCGGCGAAACCGCCGCGGCTCGATCCCGAGCGCCCCGCCACGGCCTTCGCGCTCGCGACGTGGGAGGCGTGCGCGTCGCACGCGCGATCGATCCGTCGCGTGGCGACGAGCGGTCGCGGCGCGCTCTGGTCGGCGACCGTGTTGTTGCGCCCCGAAAACGTCGCCCGCGTGCGCGAGATCGTCGAGAAGAACGAAGCCCTCGGAACGACGCTCGGCGCGACGCTCTATCTCGAATCCCCGCGCGCGCCCTTCAGCTTCGTCTGATCGATCGGAACGGTATGTCGTCGTGAGTCCCAGCATCGCCGTGCTCCCGGGCGACGGTATCGGCGTCGAAGTCACGGCCGCCGCCGTCGCCGTGTTGGAACGCGTCCTCCCGAACGCGACGTTCGCGTCCGCCGACGTCGGCGCGCGCGCGCTCGACACGGTCGGCGACGCGTATCCCGACGCGACGCACGCGCTCTGCGAACGGAGCGACGCGATCCTCTTCGGCGCCGTCGGCGATCCGCGCTACGACGCCGCGCCCGCGAACGCGCGGCCGGAGTTCGCGATCCTCGAACTCCGTCGTCGTTTCGATCTCTTCGCGAATCTGCGGCCGGCGAAGATGCTGCCCGGCCTCGAAGACGCCTCGACGCTCAAGCCCGAATTCGTGCGCGATCTCGATCTCCTCGTCGTGCGCGAGACGACGTCGGGGCTCTACTTCGGACAACCGAAACGGACGGCGGTCGTCGACGGCGTGACGACCGCGATCGACACGCTCGTCTATCGCGTCCCGGAGATCGAGCGCGTCGCGCGCATCGCGTTCGAGCTCGCGCGGACGCGACGCGGACGCGTGACGTCGGTCGACAAGCAGAACGTCTTGGAATCCGGGCGTCTGTGGCGTAAGACCGTGATCGCGTTGCACGCGGCGGAATACGCCGACGTGGAGCTCGACCATCTCCTGGTCGACAGCGCGGCGATGGAGCTCGTGCGCCGGCCGACGCGCTTCGACGTGATGCTCACGGAGAACACCTTCGGCGACATCCTGAGCGATCAGGCGGGGATGCTGACGGGTTCGCTCGGCAACCTCCCGAGCGCGACGCTCGGTTCGCGGTCGGACGGTCCGCGCCGCTTCGGGCTCTACGAGCCGATCAGCGGCTCGGCGCCCGACATCGCGGGGAAGGGCATCGCGAACCCGATCGCCGCGATCCTGTCGGCGGCGTTACTGTGTCGCTACAGTCTCGCGGACGAAACGGCGGCGACGCGGATCGAACGCGCCGTCGCATCCGCGATCGCGGGCGGTGCGCGCACGCGCGACATCGCGCGCGGCGACGAAGCGGCGCTCGGAACG
>CAZZXB010000071.1:0-15631 GCA_964658025.1 uncultured Janthinobacterium sp. | reverse complement strand
ATTCGAACGATGGAGTACCGCCGCGCGGATAGGATTCGAACGATGGAGTACCGCGGGGGCGCGTAAGGATTCGGGCGATTGAACTCCGCGCCGCGCGATCCGATTTCCGCGACGGAACCCGGCGTGGCGTGGTAGCATTCGAACGATGGAAGTAACCGCAGGAGCCGGGCGCGCTCCGGAGCGCACGGCGCGAGGACCGGTCGTGCGTCGCCACTCGCTCGTGACGCGTCTCACGCATTGGAGCGGCGCGCTCGCCTTGCTCGTGCTCGCGATGAGCGGGCTGCAGATCTTCAACGCGGCGCCGTATCTGGACGCCTCCGATCTGAGCGATCCGCACCATCGCGTTTTCGAGATCACCTCGGCCGGAACGGAGAACGCGCCGACCGGGATCGTGCATCTGTTCGGCGCGACGTTCCGCACGACGCACTGGCTCGGCGTCACGGACGACGGTCAAGGCGGCGAGACGACGCGCGGATTCCCCGGCTGGAGCACGTTTCCGGGCGAACAGGATCTCGCGGGCGGTCGGCGTTGGCACTTCTTTTTCGGTTGGATCCTCGTGCTCGGCGGGATCGCGTATCTCGTCGACGGCATCGCGAGCAAAGAACTCCGACTGATCGTCCTGCGACCGTCGGATCTGCCCAAACTCTGGCCGATGCAGGCGTATTACTTGCATCTGCGATCGGAGCCGCCCGATCACGGCAAGTACAATCCGTTGCAGAAAGCCGGATATACGGCGCTGCTGTTCGGGCTCGTGCCGTTCACGATCCTCACCGGGCTCGCGCTCTCGCCCGGGATCGACGCGATCGCCGGGCCGCTCACGTGGCTGCTCGGCGGCCGTCAGTTCGCGCGGACGTGGCACTTCGTCTCGCTCGTCCTCTTATTCGGGTTCACGCTCGGGCACGTCGGGCTCGTGATCGGAACGGGTTTCGTCAATAACATGCGCTCGATGACGCTCGGGACGTATCGACTCGGCGAACACGAAGGAACGGGACCGTGAAGCGCGCGCTCTTCGTCGCGACGACGATGTCGGCGGCGCTCGCGGGATGTTCCAAGATCACGAACGCCCTCAACGGGTCCCGGCAGGTTTCGGACGTTCTCGACGCCGCGAACGTGTTGGACCATCGCCTGATCGGCACGCACGGCTCCGCGAAACTCTACCGCGAATCCGACATCACGCGCGATTTTCCGTCCAACGGCAATCCGACGCCGAGCGACGCGACGTATCAAGATCTCGTGGCGTCGCGATTCGCTTCGTACGGGCTCCCGGTCGCGGGGCTCGTCGAGCGCCCGCAGACCTTCGCGCTCTCGCACCTGCGCGCGCTCGCATCGCTCACGCAGATCACGCGACACGATTGCGTCGAGGGGTGGAGCGTCGTCGGGAAGTACACGGGCGTCCCGCTGCACGCGCTGCTCGCGCTCGTCCGCCCGAAACCCGAAGCGCGCTACGTCGTGTGTTATTCGTTCGACCGCGATTCCGAAGGGACGCCGTTCTACGGTTCGCTCGACATGCATCAAGCATCGCATCCGCAAACGCAACTGACGCTCGATCTCAACGACGCCCCGCTCGATCCCGATCACGGCGCGCCCGTCCGTCTGCGCGTCCCGACGCAACTCGCCTACAAGAGCACGAAGTGGGTCCGCCGGATCGAACTCGTCGATTCGTACGCGAAGATCGGTTCGGGTCGCGGCGGGTATTGGGAAGACAACGGTTACGCGTGGTACGCGGGCATCTGATCGCATCCGCGGCCGTCGCGGTATCGCGAAGCGACCGATCCGTTCGCTCCGGCAGACGCCGCCGTCCTTAGCGCCGCCGTCGCGGTCGTATCGAAGTCGATCGTCCGCGAAATCGCGCGTCGATCGAAAGACTTCCCGGCCCGCACAGTAACAGCGCGAACGCGACGACGAGATAGGTGAGTTCGAGTTCGAATCCCGGATGCCCGACGAACGAGGCGCCCTTCGGGATCAGGACGGCGAAGATCGCGACCGCCATGTCGCAGGCGAGTAGGAATGCGAAAACCTGCGTGAAGAGCCCGACGACGAGCAGCGCACCGCCGAGAAATTCCGCGACGGCCACGATCGCGAAGAGCCATCCGGGGACGCCCGGGAGCACGTGCGCGCCCCACGTCGTGAGATGTTCGATCTTCGGTAATCCGTGGAGGCAAAACGCGGTTCCGACCACGAGGCGTAAGACGAGAAACGCGACGTCCGTCTTCATGTGCCGGAGTTCCGGTCGAACCACGCGCGCGACCTGCGCGCCGCGGATATCAGAGGCCGAGAATCTCGATCGTCGCGCTCGGCGTGCCGGTCGTGCTCCACGGATCGCCCGCCGCGACCGCCACGAATTGTTTTCCGGTCGTCGCGCCGTAGGTCGCGATGCCGCCCGCGACCGGAAGCCCGAGCGGGACGGTTTTGAGGAGCGCGCCCGTCGTATCGTCGAAGGCGTAGAACGTGCCGCGCAGGTCCGCCGCGAACACGAGACCGCCCGCGGTCGCGGTGACGCCCGCGACGAGCGGCGTCGGCGCGTGATACGTCCAGCGCACGCGCCCGGTCGCCGCGTCGACCGACGTGAGGTGGCCCGTCGCGCTCGCGTCGAACGCGCCGTAGCCGTTACTCGATCCGAGCCACGGTCGGCCGGGGACGTACGTCGGCGGCGCCGTCGCGAGATCGATCGTCGAGCATCGATCGACGCTGTCGACGTAGGCGGCTTTCGTGCGCGCGGAGTATGCGGGCCCGTTCCACAGCGTCCCGCCGTCGAGCCCCGGGCAGAAGTGCGTCCCGCTCGGGACGATCGGCGCCGACGTATTCGAGATCGTCGTATCGGCGGTCGACCAGACGACGCGCCCCGAGCCCGTGTCGATCGCGCGCACGTAGCCGTCCTTGCCCGCGACGATCGCGTACGCCGCCCCCGACGCGACTTTCGCGAGTGCCGGCGCGGCGCCGAGATCGTAGTCGTGCACGTCGTGGCCTTCCACTTGCACCGCGAACGAATTCTTTCCGGTGAGCGCGTCGAACGCGGCGAGCGTGTCGGTCGGCAGGTTCGCGCCTTTGCGAACGTCGCCGTAGAAATCGGGTCCCGGATTGCCGAGCGACGCGTACACGCGATCCGTCGTCGCGTCGTACGTGTACGACGTCCACGTCGTTCCGCCGGCGATATGCGTCGCGCCCGACCACGACGCGTTCGCCGCGGCGGAACCGTCCGTCGGCACGGTCCGCACGGACCAGCGGACGGCGCCGCTCGACGGATCGAGCGCGTACAACACCCCGGGCTCGCCACCGTCACCGCTCGCGCTTCCGATGACCACGAGGCCGTTCGCGACGATCGGTGCCGCATCGAAAACGGCGTAGCTCCCGCTCGGCACGATCGTGCGATTCCAAATCGTGCGCCCCGTTTTCGCGTCGATCGCGAGGACGTGGCCGTCGAGCGTCCCGCGGAAGAGGCGGCCGCTCGCGTACGCGACGCCGCGATTGGGCCCGTCGTTCGAGGCTATGGGCGCATACGCGTTCGTCCAGAGTTTCTTGCAACTCGAGCCGTCGATTGCGAACGTGTACGCGCCGGTGGTCACGTAGACGATTCCGCCGACCCCGATCGGTCCGCTCTCGAACGCGCGGAGCGACCCGAGGGAGACGCTACAGATCCGATGCAGTCCACGCACGTTCGCCTGCCCGATCGTCGCGAGCGCCGAATAACGCGTCGACGCGGGATCGTTATTGTATCCGGGCCAATCGACGGTGGCCGCGCTCGCGACGCGAAATGCCGTAAACGAAAAGACAGCTAACGCAAAGCCGATTCCGTATCGCATGACCGACGAACCCTCCGTTCGTCGAGTGTATCACGGCGGACGCGAGCCGGGGAGGGATCGGTAACGTTTCGCGGCGGGATGCAACGCGCGGCGGCGCGTCTCCGACGGACGAATCGCAGCCCTGCGCGACGGTTCACGAGCTCGCGCTCCCCGGGTCCCGAGCGATTCGCGTTACGCTTGCGGTGCTCCGACTGCGACGAGACGTCTGCCGCGTGGGACGATGGCGAGGGCGACGCCGAGGATGACGAGCGCGCCGCCGAGGGCGTCGCGCGGGCCGATCGCCTCGCCGCCGAAGATCACGCCGACGAAAACCGCGACGACCGGGATCACGAGCGCGGAGAGGCCGACGATCGCCGCCGACACGCGTTGCAACAACCAGTGGTTCAGATAGAAGGCGATCGCGCTCCCGCAGATCGCGAGATACGCGATCGACGCGAGCGAGCCGGGCGCCGTCGCGCGGACCCAGTCGATCGGTTCGAAGAGCAGACCGAGAACGAACAGCGCGGCGCCCGCGACGAGCATCGCCGGCGGCAACGTCGCGAGCGGTTCGGCATCCGAATACTGTTTGAGATAGACGTTCGCGTACGCGGAACAGGCGGCCGCGGCGACGGCCGCGACGACGAACCAGAGATTTCCGTGCAGGTCGCCGACGAGCGAGATGAGCGCGACGCCGCCGAGGGCGAGGATCGCGCCCGCGACGGTCCGCGCGTCGGAACGCTCGCCCGTCATGAAGCGCGCGAATCCGAACACGAAAAACGGAAGCGTTCCGAAGAGCACGGCGACGAGTCCGGACGGAAGCTGCGTCTCGGCGAGATACGTGAGCGCGTAGTTGAGGCCGAACATCGTTCCGGCGAGGACGAGCACGAGGTGGAGCGGCGGCGCCTTCCGTCGCGCGCCGCGATTCGTGGCGAGCGCGCAGGCGTAGAGCACGAGCCCCGCGAGCACGAAGCGCACGCCCGCACCCGCGAGCGGCGGCATTCCGGCGAGCGAGCCTTTGATGGCGAGCCAGGTCGTGCCCCAAATGGTACAGATCGTCGCGTAGGCCGCGACGACGGGAAAAACGTGTTTCGACACCGTTCGTGAGACGCTCGCGGGGCTCGGTTCGGTTGCGCGACGGGTTTCGCTCGCCCAAGAGCGTGGGAATCGTGTTCCATGGCACAACAGCTGAACGGACTCCGCGTTGCGATTTTAGTCGCGGACGGATTCGAACAAGTGGAAATGGTCGAGCCCCGTAAAGCGCTCGACGCGGAAGGCGCGACCACGTCGATCGTTTCGCCCGCGAACGGGCGCGTGCAGGGCGTCAATCACGACGAAAAGGCGGATACGTTCGCCATCGACGCCGCCCTCGACGACGCGAAGCCCGACGACTTCGACGCGCTCCTCCTCCCCGGCGGCGCGATGAATCCCGACGAATTGCGAACGCTTCCCAAAGCCGTCGCGTTCGTCCGCGCGTTCATCGACGGACGTAAGCCGATCGCGGCGATCTGTCACGCGCCGTGGCTCCTCGTCGAGGCCGACGTGCTCAACGGTCGCACGCTCACGTCGTGGCCGTCGCTCCGAACCGACATCGCGAACGCGGGCGGCCTGTGGGTCGATAAGTCCGTCGTCGAGGACGGGAATCTGATCACGAGCCGCAACCCGGACGACATCCCGAATTTCATCCAGGCGACGATCCGGTTGTTCGCGCTCAAACAACCCGCGAACGCGTAAGCGCTCGCGGACGGATCTCCGAGCGATTACATCCGAAAGATCCCGAACGACGTCGCGTGCGAGACGGCGTGCGTCGCGGCGTGCAGACCGATCGCGAGGATACGGCGCGTGTCCGCCGGATCGATGACGCCGTCGTCCCACAAGCGCGCGCTCGAATAGTAGGCGCTTCCCTCGCGTTCGTATTTTTCGAGAATCGGCGCCGTTAGCGCGTCGCGCTCCTCCGCGCCGAGCTCGCGCCCTTTCGCGCGCTCCGCCTCGACGCGCACCGCGAGCAGCGTCGAGGCGGCCTGCGCCCCGCCCATCACCGAGATGCGCGCGTTCGGCCACATCCAGAGCTGGTTCGGGTCGTACGCACGGCCGCACATGCCGTAGTTCCCCGCACCGAAGCTGCCGCCGATCACGACCGTGAACTTCGGGACCGCGGCGCAAGCGACGGCGGTGACGAGCTTCGCGCCGTCCTTCGCGATCCCGCGATTCTCGTAGTCGCGACCGATCATGAAGCCCGTGACGTTCTGGAGGAAGACGAGCGGCGTGCCGCGCTTCGCGCAGAGTTCGACGAAGTGCGCGCCCTTCTGCGCGCTCTCGGAAAAGAGGATGCCGTTATTGGCGACGATGCCGACGGCGTGGCCTTCGATGTGGGCGAAACCGCAGACGAGCGTCGAACCGTAGCGCGCTTTGAACTCCGCGAATTCCGACGCGTCGACGATGCGCGCGATCGCCTCGCGCACGTCGTAGCCCGTCCGCGTGTCGCGCGGCACGATCCCGTAGAGTTCGCTCGGATCGTATGCGGGCGGTCGCGCCTCGATCGGTTCGCAAGAGCGCGTCGGCGGCGCGAGATGGGCGACGATCGAGCGCACGATCGCGAGCGCCTCGGCGTCGTCGCGCGCGTAGTGGTCCGCGACGCCCGAGAGGCGGGTCGAGACGTCGGCGCCGCCGAGATCCTCGGCCGTGACGATCTCGCCCGTCGCGGCCTTGACGAGCGGCGGTCCGCCGAGGTAGATCGTCCCGTGACCGGCGACGATCACCGTTTCGTCGGACATCGCCGGAACGTACGCGCCGCCCGCCGTGCACGAGCCCATGACCGCCGCGATCTGCGAGATGCCGCGCGCCGACATGCGCGCTTGATTGAAAAAGATGCGGCCGAAATGCTCGCGATCGGGAAATACCTCGTCTTGGCGCGGCAAGAACGCGCCGCCGGAATCGACGAGATAGACGCACGGCAATTCGTTTTGCTCGGCGATCGCCTGCGCGCGGAGATGTTTTTTCACCGTTAGCGGATAGTACGATCCGCCTTTCACCGTCGCGTCGTTCGCGACGACGACGCACGGGCGCCCCGCGACGCGCGCGATCCCGGTGACGATGCCGGCCGCGGGAACTTCGTCCGCGTACACGCCGTCGGCGGCGAGCGGCGAGAATTCGAGAAACGGCGCGAGCGGATCGCCGAGAAGATCGATCCGCTCCCGCGCGGTCCGCTTTCCGCGCGCCTCGTGCCGCGCGACGGCCGCGGCACCCCCACCGCGCCGCGCGCGCGCGATGCGGGCGCGTAAGTCGACGAGCAACTCGTTCATGCTGTCCGCGTTGCGGCGAAAGTCCTCGTTCGAACGGTCGACGTGCGATTGAAGTCTCATTCACGAGACGTTCGCGGCCTCGCCGGAGCAACCCCGAAGCGCGCGACGGATGGCGGGTCTGTGACGTCTCACAGAGAACGAATAGATAAAGGTCGCAGGTCCGACATAAGCCGCGGTTGGCGTCGGACATGCGTGAGGGGATTGCATTCATGGTGCGAGACGGATGAAAATTTACGCGGACCTCGAGCGGCCGGCGCTCGGCGACGCGGGGCTTCCGCCCCGGGGGACGCCGAAAAATTACCTTATGGCATGGCTTCTCGTGATGCTGAAAGACTCGAATCTTCACGGATACGAGATCATGAAAGCGCTCAAAGAGAATTTCGCCGTCGTCGCGGATCCCGGGTCCGTGTATCGCGCGCTGCGACAACTCGAGCGCGACGGGTACATCGCGTCGCACTGGGATCCGACGGAACAGGGGCCCGCGCGTCGCGTTTATACGCTGACCGAGGACGGGCGCCACGCGCTCTCGCTCTGGAGCACGGCGCTACGGCAGTACCGCAGTAATCTCGACGCTTTCTTCAGCCTCTATGCGGGAACGTGGTCGCGCGAGGGCTTGAAGACCAACGTCTAGCACGCCGTGATCTCCGTTCGTTTTTTGGGAACCGGCGGCGCCCGGTTCGTCGTCGCCAAACAGATCCGTGCCTCCGGCGGGATGTGGTTGCGTTTCTCGCCGGATCCGGGCGAAACGGGTCCCGTGACGCAGATCCACCTCGATCCGGGGCCGGGCGCGCTCGTACGGGCGACGTCGGCCGTGCCGCCGTGCGATCCGACCGAACTCGACGCGATCGCGCTCTCGCACAAGCATCTCGATCATGCGGGCGACGTGAACGTGATGATCGAGGCGATGACGACGGGCGGATTCGCGCGTCGTGGGGCGCTCCTCGCGCCGCTCGATGCCTTCGAGGGCGAGGCGGTGATCTTTCCGTACGCCGCCCGCTTCGTGCCGGTCCATCACATCCTCGCGGAACGGAGCGGTCCGTTCTCCGTCAACGACGTCGAGATCCGCACGTCGGTCCGGCATCTCCACGGCGTCGAGACGTTCGGGATGCACTTCCGTTATCGCGGTACGACGTTCTCCTATCTCCCCTGCGGTCGTTATTTCGAAGGCCTCGCCGAGGACTACGCGGCGCACCGACCCGACGTCCTCGTGATGAACGTGTTGCGATATCGCGATTCGATGAAGGTCGACCACCTCAATTTCGACGAGGCGCGGCATATCTTTTCGGTCGTGCGACCGAAGGTCGGCGTGATGACGCACTTCAGCACGAAGATGCTCGAACGAGATCCCGACGCGCTCGCCCAAGAACTCGAAGACGAACTCGGGTTTCGCGTGTTCGCCGCCCGCGACGGATGGACGCTCGATTGCACGACCGCGATCGCGGCGGCGACCGCGGGTGCGTGAGGCGCCTCCGTTCGAGATCGACGTCGTCGAGCCGGGGCGTACCGCCGAGTTCCGGCGCGCGCACGAACGCGACGCGCTCTCGGAAGCGTGGGGCTTTCGCGTCGTCTGGCACGATCAGAACCACGAACTCGCCGCGACCGCGGACGGTCGGACGGTCGGCGCGCTCGGCCTCGAGATCGCGGCCTCGCTCGCGCGCGTCGCGCTCGTCGCCGTCGCTCCGGACGAACGGCGCCGCGGGATCGGTCGCGCGCTCGTCGCCCGCGCCGAGACGCTCGCTAATTACTACAACTGCCACAAGGTGACGCTCGAGGTCTGGAAAGATTCGGCGGCGCAACGTTTCTTCGAAGCCTGCGGCTACAAGATCGAGGCGATCCTCCCACAACACACCTGGAAGCTCGACGTCGCCGTCATGCGCAAGTTCCTGTTGTAGCGAGCGCTCGGACGTTCTCGCCGTCGCGCGATCAGCGGGGTCGGGAGCGCGGTAGCGCCTGGAGCGGGCGTGCGAACGCGGGCGGCCGTGCGGGGTCGGCGGGCGCCCGCTCGCGCAGATCGGACGGTCGCTCGCGCGGATCGGGCGCGCGACGTAACGTCGCCGTGGGCGCGCGCCACGCGGGAGACGGCCGGTCTTTCGCGCGCAGCGACCCGTCGTAGAGATAGACGTTGCCGCTCGAGCTCGTCGCCGTCACGAGCGGACCGCCGCCCGAGACGACGGCCTGCGCGTCGCGATCGCTCGCATCCACGTGCGCGCCGGGTCCGAAATCCGTGAAGACGTGACCGGTTTCGGCCGTGTGACCGCCGAGCCGCGCGCCGTCGGAGACGCCGATCGCGACGTTTCCCGTCGTCGACTCGAAGCGCGCGAGCCCGGGAGCGAACGTGCCCGCATCGTAGACGATCGATCCCTCGATCGTCGTCGTCTCGATCTGGCGGACGTCGCAACGCTCGAACGTGACGTTTCCGAAGAGCGAGCGCGCGCGGACGCGGTCGAGATGCGAGTCGCTGACGACGATCGGCCCGCGCGCGGTCTGGACGAACGCCGTGCCCCCGATGTCCTCGAGCGCGATCCGACCGTGCGCCGCGAAGGCGACGAAGGTGCCGGCGCGATAGTGGCTCGCGCGGACGTAGCCGTGCGCCGCGCGCGCGAAGACGAACGCGGCATCCGCGGGCACGGTGACGGTGACCGTGCCCACATCGGTCGGCGAGAGCGAGCGGACGAGCACGAGTTCGCGTTCGCCCGGCGCGATCGGCGAGATCACGAACGTCTCGGCGGGAAGGCTCACCGTCCCGTGCGGCCCGTTCCCCTCGATCTCCGGAATGAGCAACGATGCGTCGTCGGCATCGGGATCGGCCGAACGCCGTTCGACCGAGACCGCGGGATCCGCGTTCACGAGCACGCTCTCGCGATTCCAGGTTCGGATCACGACGTTGCCCTGCCGGACGTTCACGCGGACGATCGGCGCGGCGACGCCCTCGACCGTCGTGTCCGCGGCGCGTGCGGCGGTCGCGTCGATTCCCCAGGCGAGCGCGGTACAGACGAGGGCCGATACGATGCATGCGGCTCGCGGCCGCCAGCGATCCATTTGCCGTAGCGTACGACGAGGGCCGTCGACCGTCATTGGAGGCGCGTGAGCGTGGGGAGCGTGACGCGAAACTCGGTCCCGCCCGTCGGCCGCCGAGCGGCGGCGACCGTGCCGCCGTGGACCCGTGCGATGCTGCGGACGATCGCGAGGCCGAGGCCGGTTCCCGGGACCGAGCGATCGCGCGAGGCGTCGGTCCGAAAAAAGCGATCGAAGACGCGATCGATCGCCTCTTCGTCGATTCCGATCCCCGTGTCCGCCACGGTCACGACCGCGTGCTCCGCATCGCGCTCGATGCGGACGTCGATCCGTCCGCGTTCGGTGAACTTGATCGCGTTGTCGATCAGGTTCGTGAAGAGTTGACGCAAGAGCCCCGCGTCGCCGAGCACTTCGGTCGCGCCGGGCGCCCGTTCGAACGCGAGCGCGACGGATTTTTCGTGCGCGCGCGCGCTCGTCGACGCGACGGCCTCTTCGATCGCCGCGTCGAGCGAGACGGGTTCCCGCGGGATGTCGTCGCCCGAGGCCGCGCGCGCGAGTAAGAGCATCCCGCCGACCATGCTCGCGAGCGCGGAACTCTCGTCGCGGATCGCGCGGAGACTCTCCGCGCGCACCGTTTCGTCGCGATTGCCCCAACGTTCCAATAATTGTGCGTTCGCGTTGATGATCGTGAGCGGCGTCTTGAGTTCGTGCGATGCGTCGGAGATGAATTGTCGCTCGCGCGCGAAGCCGTCCTCGAGGCGTTCGAGCATGGCGTCGAACGTGTTCGCGAGCGTGCCGAGTTCGTCGCGACGTTCGGACCAACCGAGCCGTCGGCTCAAGCGATCGGTGCGGATCTCGCCCATCGCGGCGCCGAGCCGCGCGATCGGTTCGAGCGCGCTGGCCGCGATGCCGAACGATCCGACGACGACGACGATCGCCGCGATCGCGACGACGAATGCGAGTAAGATCCGCACGCGACCGAGCGTGTCGTCGTAGATGTCGAGCGACTCGCCGACCTTCACGATGAGCGCGACCCCGGGATACCGGATCGCTTCGTCGCGGACGAACACGCTCCCGAGGTTCGCGACCTTTTCGGTCGCGAACGTCACGGGCTTCGGGCGCTCGATCGTCGACGTCGCGAGCGTCGCGCTCCCCATGTTCGTGCTCTTCGCGATCGGATAGCCTTCGGGCGAATCGATCTCGACGAACGTCGTCGGACCCGCCCAGTGATCGAGGGCGCCCGTCGCCGTGAGTTCGATCGCGACCGAGTTCGCCGCTCCCATCGCGGAGAGCGCCGTCTCGCCGCGCACGAGTTGCGCGATGTCCTGACCCACGCGGTCGACCTTCGCGCGCGCTTCGTCGAGAAGGATCGCGCGCAGTTGCACGGTGAGGACGACGAACACGATCGAAACGACGACGAGGAGCAGAAACGCGTAGAAGCTCGCGATGCGCCAACGCAGCGAGCGGAATCTCACTCGCGAAGCGTGTATCCGATGCCGCGCACCGTGCCGATCAACTTATCGTCGAAGCCGTCGTCGATCTTGCCGCGGAGGTAGCGGATGTAGACGTCGATGAGGTTCGAGTCGCCGAGAAAGTCGCTCCCCCACACGCCGTTGAAGAGTTCGTCGCGCGTGTGAACCTTGTTGCGGTGCAAGAGCAAGTATTCGAGTAACGCGTATTCTTTGGTCGTGAGCGCGATCGTCCGTCCCGCGCGAACGACTTCGTGCCGGTCGCGATCCATCGTGAGGTCTTTGGCTTCCAGCACGTTGCTCTGCGGGTGGCGTTCGCGTAACCGCGCTCGGACGCGTGCGAGCAACTCCTCGATCGAGAACGGCTTCGTGAGGTAGTCGTCGGCGCCCGTGTCGAGACCGCCGACGCGATCCTTGATCGTGTCCTTCGCGGTGAGCATGATGATCGGTACGCGACTCTTCGCGCGTACGCGCTTACAGATCTCGATGCCGTCCATCTTCGGAAGCATCCGATCGAGCACGATGAGATCGGGCTCCTTGAGCGCCTTCTCGAGCCCCGCGAGCCCGTCGCTCGCGGTATCGACGACGTAGCCTTCGTGCTCGAATTCGAGCCGCAGGACCCGGACGATCTGGGCGTCGTCCTCGACGACGAGGATCTTGAACGGTCGGGACGCGGCTTCGGTCACGCGCGGTCGGAGCCGGGCCGCAAGAATCCGAGACTACCGGGCGAGAGACAGAACGCGATCGAGGCGCCGGTGACGAGCCACGCGAGGGTACGCGTTTCGGCGAGTTGGGCGAGCACCGCGCCCGCTTGCGCGACGACGCCGCTCGCGAAGGTATGGTCCGTTACGAACGTCGCCAGAAGCCAGGTGAGCACCGCGAGTCCGATACCGACGAGCCCGATCTCCCACGTGTGGAACGCCGGTCGCGCGGCGATCGTCGCGCCGCTCGTGACGCGCAGGATCGACTCCCGCAACCCCGCCGGCGGCGGTTCGAGCGGGAGTGCGAAGATGGCGCGGTCGAGGTCGTCGTGTTCGTCGGTCATCGGTTCACCAGATACTTACGTAACAGTTCTTTCGCGCGAAAGAGATGCGTCTTCACCGTACCCATCGGAAGGTCGAGGACGCGGGCGATCTCTTCGTATTGTTTCCCCTGGAGATGGTACAGCGTGACGACCGTTCGATACTTCTCCGGAAGCTCGTCGATCGCCGCCCGAAGGAGCTGGGCCGCATCGCGTTCTTCGGCGATCGCCGCCGGTCCGGGTGCGGGATCAGCGCGGTCGGGGAATTCCGCGTCGCTGAAGCGCTTGCGTCGCTTGAGTCGGTCGCAGCACGCGTGGTAGGCGATCGAGAAGATCCAGGTCGAGAACCGCGCGTCCGGCTTGAAGGTCCGTAGGCCGCGATAGGCTTTGAAGAACGCCTCTTGCGTGCAATCGCGGGCCTCTTCGCGGTCCCGCAGCGTCCGTAAGCACAGGTGGTAGACGGCGCGGTCGTAGCGTTCGACGAGGGTACCGAAGGCCTCCGGATGGCCCGCGAGGGCGGAAGCGACGAGGGAAGCCTCGTCTCCGTAGGGAGTCGCGATCAAGGATACAGGCTCCGGGTCCGCAGCGATCGTGCTAACCACAGTCTCACCTACGTCGCGTACCGTCGCATGTTTCGCGAAACCTCGGAGGCCCGACGGGCGTAGCTGTGGGGTCACGTTCAATTAGGAGGCTCGTCGTGGACGACAGCACAGCCGTCGCGATGCTCGCGATTCTCGTCATTTTCGGAGGGCCGCTCGCGGCGTTCGTGCTCTTCCGCGTCCTACGCCACCGCGAACGGATGGCGCAGCTCAAACACGGCTGGCCGTATCCCACCGGCGGATCTCACGCGTGGGAACCGCCCCCGTTCGCGCCGCCGCCGCCCGGCTTTCCGCCGTACGGCCAGCAGGCGGCCGCCTTCGCCGCGCGCGCCCAGTTCCGCAAGGGCGTCGTCCTCGCGTTCATCGGGATGGCGCTGACGATCGGGCTCTCGTCGGGGCTACAACACGTCGGACCCGCATTGCTCGGCGGTTTGATCCCGCTGTTCATCGGCATCGCCCAAGCCGGCCTCGCGGTCCTGAGCGATCCCTCGATCCTGCAGTCGTTCTCGTCGGCCGTCGGCGGTCGGCCGGAATCGAACGGGAACGTAGCCCCGCCGCCCCCGTATCAAGGCGGACCGGCCTCGGAGCCGTCGCCGATGCCGCCGTTCGACGGCGGATCGTACACGTACCGGCCCGACGGAACGCGGGAACTGCGCCCGCCGACGTCGCCGCCGGAGCGACGGTCGTGAGCGCCCCGCGCCGACGGTGACGGATAAGAAAACGGGGACGCACGTCGTGCGTCCCCGTTTTCGAGCGAGACGGTCTTCGCTATTTCGAGGTTACGAGGGCCATCGCCCAACCGTTTGCGGTGCGGGTACGCACCAGGTAGCCATCTTGCGTGCGGTCGTAAATCTGAAAGCCCGCTCTGAGCGCGTCGGCTAACGATTTGAAAACCATGAGTCCGGCCATTTCGGTTGTCCTCCTCTCCGAGATGTCTCATTCTCTATAACGGTCGGACGCCCCAAACGTTTTACTTTATCCTGAAATCAGCATGAGTTTTCAGGAAGCGGGCGTTCGGTGCAGAAACCATCGTGCATGTCGGTCATCACCAAGACGAAACTTATCGTCGCGCTCGACGTCCCGTCGCTCGCGAGCGCGAGCGAACTCGTCGGCGCGCTCGGCACGCTCGACGTCATGTTCAAAGTCGGAAACGAAGCGCTCTACGGCTTCGGCAACGAGGTCGCGGCCCTTATGGAACGGGCCGGAGCGGCGTACTTCGTCGATGCGAAATTGCACGATATCCCGCGCACCGTCGCGGCCGGCGTGCGCGCGCTCGTGCGCCCGGGCGTACGCATCATCAACGTCCACGCGCTCGGCGGAAACGACATGATGCTCGCCGCGATCGACGCCGCGAACGAGCGAGCGGCCGAACTCGGCATAGTCCCGCCCGAAATTTTCGCCGTCACCTTGCTCACGAGCCACGCCTCCGAGGAGCTCGGCGAGCTCGGCCTGCAAGGCGGCCCGGGAGAAAACGTGATGCGGCTCGCAGCGCTCGCGCGCGACGCGCGCTGCGCGGGCGTCGTCTGCAGTGCGAACGAGGTCGTCGATCTCAAGTCGTATTTCGGGACGGAATTCGCCGCGCTCTGCCCCGGCATCCGTCCGTCCGGATCGCCGCTCGGCGACCAAAAGCGGATCGCGACGCCGGCCGACGCCGTGCGCGCCGGTGCCGACTACATCGTCGTCGGTCGCCCGATCGTCGAAGCGCGCGATCCGGTCGCCGCCGCGCGCGCGATCATCGACGAGATGGACGCCGTTGCCCGCTAACGCGCTCGCCGCGACGCTCGCCGAGCGTGGCGCATTAGTCGAAGGTCACTTCCGACTCTCCTCGGGCCGACACAGTAACCGCTTCATCCAAAAATTTCGCATCCTCGAAGATCCCGCGCTCGTCGAATCCGTCGCGCGCGATCTCGCCGAACGGCTCCGCGCGCTCTCGCCGACGATCGTCGTCAGCGCCGCCGTCGGCGGGATCGTGCTCGGTTACGAACTCGCGCGTCAACTCGGAACGAAAGCCATCTTCGTCGAAAAAGAAAACGGCATCGCGACGCTCCGTCGCGGCTTCGCCCTCGACGCGCACGATCGCGTCGTCGTCGTCGAAGACGTCGTGACGACGGGCGGTTCCGTTCGCGAAGTCCTCGACGTCGTCTCCGCCGCCGGCGCAACGACGGTCGGCATCGGCATCATCGTCCGCCGCGAGCCCCAAGATTTCGGCGTGGAGAGCGTCGCCCTCCTCGACGTCCCCACCGTCTCGTACGACCCGTCCGACTGCCCGCAATGTGCCGCGAACGAGCCGCTCGTCGAGCCGGGATCCCGTTTCCTCACGTCTCCAAAACCCCAAGCACGAGCGTAACCGCAGCCCTCCTCACCAACTGATGCATGCGAAGAAGCAGCCCGCCACCCGCAGCCGGAACGGCCTGCGTGGGTTCCGCGGGGTATGCAGTTTTCCGCGGAG
>CAZZXB010000070.1:0-15713 GCA_964658025.1 uncultured Janthinobacterium sp. | reverse complement strand
GTCTGCATCGTCTGCATCGTCTGCGACCGGAGAGAGCCGAGTGGACCGTGCGGCTCAACCGAGCCGGCGAAAGAAAAGAGCCCCGATCGCTCGGAGCCCGTGCGCGCTTTGCGGTAAGTTCGGTGACCTGATACTCCGGAACGATTCCCGCTTGACAGCGGCGAGCCCCGTAGATCACTCCAACGAAGTTCGCTTCGTAGCGTCGATCCCCGATCGATCATGACTCTGCCGTTGCGCGGTCCTCCGGGTGAGTACCTGACGGTTCGAATGCTTCTCGCAGCATTCGCGAAAATTTCCGTAATGCGAACTCGGTTTGACGGAGAGTGAGAACGGCGACGGTCTTCGTGCCTAAGACGGCTACTGGGTCGAGCTGTGAAGTCGGCTCTGACATGTGGGCAACGCCGACTTTCGTGCTAGAGCCGTCGATAGCGAAACGGCGTTCGATCTCGAAAGCGCTTCGTCGGAGTGTAAGGATCGCGACGGTGATCGGATCAAGGACGGCCATCGGGTCGAACTCTGAAGTTGGCTCTGACATGGCGCTAAGCCGGGACCGTTCTGCCGCTTACGCGGCGCCGCATCAAGATCTCTTCGATCAGTTTCTCGCGAGCGGCGTCGACGGCCGGCCCTGCGTCGGCGTTTGGATCAAGCGGATCGAGCACGATCGCCGGCAAGAGCGATAGCGCAAACGCAAAGCCATGCTCGAACCCAGCGTCAAAACCGACGTCGCATTGCGGGTCGTCGTGGGCCGTGAGGCTCGCCAGATGCACGCCTGTCGCGTCGATTCGTGGATCGTTTTCGATCGCCCGGTACACCGCCGACCACGCAGCTAGCGTCGCCTCGTCCGACGTCTCGTCGCTGCTTTCTTCTAAGTAAGGACTGAGACGCTCGATGACGAGCGCCTCGAGCGCCGATCGGCGGACGGCGTTTCGGTCCTTGGGGGCTGGCGAGGAGCGGCGCGGATTCGGCGGATGGATCTGCTTCATGCGAATGCCCTTTCGACGTCGAGAGTGCCAAGAAAATGGCGCGATGAGATTTTGTAATGCTGTAGGTGTTACAGACTTGTAGCACGAAGACCCTTGGAGCGTCAATGAGCGGAAAAATCTATCACTGCGTTTGGTGCGGCGGCGTTATCGGAGCCGAGCGCGTCATCAACGCCCACAGTCGTAAAGCCGAGCCGATCTACTGCTCCGATGCGTGCGGTAATTCTGCGCGCGTCGACCGCTTTCGCAACCCGCCGAAAAAGACGCGCCGCAAGAAAAAGTCCTGACGGCGCGCGCGGCGCCGATCGCCATTCGCATCCGCTACCTGGAGCACGAAACGATGAAGGGTCAGATCGTCAAAGGCCGCACCGACGGCACCTGGTATCTCCGCGTCGAGCTCCCGGTCGGCGAGTTCGGGCGGCGGAAGCGCCAGCGCGAGACGTTCCGGGGCACGAAGAAAGAGGCCGAACAACGCCTTCGCGACCTGCTGACCGCCGTCGAGCGCGGAATCGTCAACGATCGCAAGCTCACCGTCGCGGACGTCGCCCAAAGTTGGCTCGCGGCGAAGAAGGGCGTCGTCGAGCAGCGGTCCTGGGCGAGTTACGACAGCCTCGTCCGGCTGCGCATCATCCCGTCGCTCGGATCGCGCCGGGTCGCGACGCTGCGGCCGAGCCACATCCGCGAAGCGATCTCCGAGTGGAGCGGCGCCGGCCGAAACGAGAAGGTGCGCGCAGCCCGCGGCTACACGGACGCCGCGACCGCCCCGAAGTCGCGTGGCGCGAAGTCGACCGCGGCGACCCGGATCTCCGCGCGGACGATCCAGCATGCCCTCGCGACCCTGCGCATGATCTTGCGGTCGGCGGTCGAGGACGGCATCATCAGCGCGAATCCGGCCTTGCCCGTCGAGATGCCGAGGCGTGAGCACCGAGAGATGAACACGCTGACCCGGGAGCAGGTCGCGACGCTGCTCCGCGCAGCCGCGGGGACCGACATGCAGATGCCGATCGCGCTGCTCGTTACGACCGGGCTGCGCCGCGGCGAGGCGTTCGGGCTGAAGTGGTCCGACATCGATCTCGAGCGCGGGCGCCTAACGGTGCGTAGGAGCCTCGAGAAGCTCAATGACGGCACGTTGCAGTATAAATCCCCAAAGACGACGCGGAGCGCGCGTACAGTCGCGCTAGCGCCCTTTCTGATCGATCTGCTACGGGCGCACCGGATGGAAGAGAAGCGACTGCACATGCAGCTCGGGATCGGGCGCAAGGACGACGGCCCGGTGTTCGCCGATCTGCGCACCGGCCTTCCGATCGATCTCAAGGCGTTCTCGAAGCGATTCGCGCGGCTCGTCGAGCGCGCCGGGCTCAATGTTCGGCTGCACGATCTGCGCCACACCTACGGTATGCTCGCGCTGCAAAACGGCGTCGACCTCAAGACGCTGAGCACGAGCATGGGACACTCGACGATCGCGATCACGGCGAACACGTATCTGCACGCGTCGGAGTCGCTCGACCGAAACGCGGCCGCGCTGATCGGTGAAGCGATCGGTGAAGCCGTCACGTCGGCGATGAACGATGCAGAAGATGGCGGAAACGATGCTGGAATTTCGACGCTCGGCCCACATCCGGCCCACAACCGTGCATCGGGCATGAAAAAAGCCCGTCGAAACGGGCTTTCAATGGTTGCGGGGACAGGATTTGAACCTGTGACCTTCGGGTTATGAGCCCGACGAGCTACCGGACTGCTCCACCCCGCGACGGGCGCTCCGAATGATAGCCGCGTCGGCAACGGGTTGTCAAGGTCGCGAGGGCCGTTCGCTCGAGAACCTTCGTCGGCCGCCGTCACGCGCTCACGCGAGCGCTCGTGGTCGGATCGGCTCCGGGCCTTTCGGGAAAGGAACGGCTCCGACGCACCGGAAGGCGCTGGCGATGACGCCCGAACGCGTGCGGGAGCTTCCGAAGGTCCAGCTCCACTGCCACCTCGAGGGAACCGTTCGCGCCGAAACCTTTCGCGAACTCGCCGGGCGGCGCGGCCTCGCGAGCGATCGTGCGAGCGGACCGCTCGAAAGCACCTACGCGTTCTCGACCTTTCGCGAGTTTCTGCTCACGTTCGCGGAGGTCTGTAAGACGCTCCGCGAGCCCGAAGACTACGCGCGGATCGCGACCGACTACGCGCAGACCGCGCTCGCGCAGAACGTCGCGTACGCGGAGATCTTCATCTCGCCGTCGGTCTGGACGTTCTTCCATCACGACCTCGACGTCGTGGCCTGCGTCGCCGCGATCCGCGAGGCACTCGACGCGGCGACGCGCGCGCGCGATGTCGAGATCGCGCTCATCTGCGACCTCACGCGGAACTTCGGCGTCGAGCGCGCCTTCGATACGGCGCGCGTCGCGGTCCGCCTCGCCGAGGCGGATCTCGGCGTCGTCGCGGTCGGGCTCGGCGGCGACGAAGCGAACTTCCCGCCCGCACCGTACGCCGACGCCTTCGCCTTCGCGCGCGCGCACGGCTTGCACGCGGTCGCGCACGCGGGCGAGGCGGCGGGCGCGGCGAGCGTTCGCGATGCGGTCGAGATCCTCGGTGCCGAACGGATCGGCCACGGCGTCCGCGCGCTCGAAGATCCGGCCGTCGTCGCCATGCTCGCCGGGCGGAAGATCCCGCTCGAGATCTGCCCGACGTCGAACCGGCTCACGGGTGCGGCTCCGGCCGACCGGCCCCATCCGCTGCTCCAGCTCGACGCCGCCGGGGTGGTCTGCGTCCTCGACGCCGACGACCCGGAACTCTTCTCGACGACGCTCGAGCGCGAATACGAACTCGTCGCGTCGTGGCTCGGCGACGCGGCGGTCGCGCGCCTCGCGCGAAACGCGATCGATGCGAGCTTCGCCTCGCCCGCCCGCAAACGCGCGCTCCACGAACGCTTCGACCGGAGCCTGGAAACCGAGCGCGCGTAGCGAAGGATTACGGGGATCATGGCCGGGCACACGCATTTCGACGAGTCGACCGAAGAATATCTCGAGGCGATCTACCGTCTCGAACGCGAAGGTCCGGGCGTCACCACGTCCGGGCTCGCTTCCGATCTCGGCGTCTCCGCGGCGTCGGTCTCCGGGATGCTGAAAAAACTCGCCTCCGAGGGCTACATCGACCATCGCGCGCGCGGCGAGGCGCGCCTCACGCCGACCGGGCTCGCCGTCGGCGTCCGCGTCGTGCGCCGCCACCGGCTCGCGGAACGACTTCTCGTCGATGTGCTCGGGATGCAGTGGGACGAAGTGCAATCCGAAGCGTGCCGGCTCGAACACGCGATCTCCGCGCGCGTCGAAGAAAAACTCATCGAGTTTCTCGGCGATCCGAAGACCTGTCCGCACGGTCATCCGATCCCACCGAGCGATCTCTCCGATCCCGATCGCCCCGGATTTCCGCTCGCGCAGCTCGATCTCGAAACGCACGCGACCGTCCACGGCGTCGGCGAAGAGATCCCCGAGATGTTGCGCTATCTCGCGCAGATCGGGTTGCGCCCGGGTGCCGACGTCGTCATCAAGGAACGCGCGCCGCTCGGCGGTCCCGTGACGATCGGCGTCGGCGATCGTCAACACGCGATCTCGCTCGAACTCGCCGGGATGGTCGTCGTCGTGCCGCACGTCGACGACGGCGCCGCGCCGGCGTCGCACGATCGCGCGAGGGTCGCGCCCGCTTCGTGAGCGCGACGGTCGTTCTCGTCGCGCTCAACGTCATCGCGTACGCGTGGGAAACGCTTTCGGGGACGCGCTTCGACGACAGCCGCAGTCTCGTCGAGCACGGCGCGCTCTACGGGCGATTCGTGCTCGCCGACGGCGAGTGGTGGCGCATCGTCACGGGCGCGTTCATGCACGGCGGCATCCTCCATCTCGCGCTCAACATGCTCGCGCTCTACCAGCTCGGCTCGTTCCTCGAGGCGATGCTCGGCGCGCCGCGGATGCTCGCGATCTACGCGATCGCGCTCGTCGGCGGCGGCCTCGGGATCATCTACTTCGCGCCGGACGAGGTGACGGTCGGCGCGAGCGGCGCGATCTTCGGACTCTTCGGTGCGCTGCTCGCGATCGGCGTCCGGCTCGGCGCGCGCGGGCGCTCGCTCATCGCGCAGACCGTGCCGATCGTGCTGATCAACCTCGCGTTCACGTTCGCCGTTCCGAACATCTCGAAGGCGGGACATCTCGGCGGCCTCGTTACCGGATTCTTCGCGGGCTTCGCGCTCTTTTTCGCGCGACCGGCGCCCCCCGCGTACGCCGTCGATCGCGCGACGGGCGAAGCGCGAGAAGCGGAATTATTGCCGCCCGAAGACGCGGCGCGGCCGCACGCGTGAGTTCGGTCCCGCTCGCCTCGCTCGAAGACGTGTTCTCGTCGTCCGGGCCGCTCGCGCGCGCGTTGCCGGGTTTCGAAGCGCGCCCGGGTCAGGTGCAGATGTCGCGCATCGTCGAGCGCGGCTTTCTCGAGAGCGCGCACACGATCGTCGAAGCGGGAACGGGCGTCGGCAAATCGCTCGCGTATCTCGTTCCGGCGTTGCGGAGCGGGAAGAAGATCGTCGTCTCGACGGCGACGATCGCGTTGCAAGAACAACTCGTGCGCAAGGATATCCCGCTCGTCACGAAAGCGCTCGGTATAAACGCGCGCGTCGAACTCGTGAAGGGGCGCAACCACTATCTCTGCCGCGCGAAACTCGATCGCATGCGCGCCGAGCGGCTCATCGCGCAGAGCGCGTCGATGGAGAAGATGTGGGCGTGGTCGGACCGCACGACGACGGGCGATCGCGCGGAGTTATCGTTCGCGCCGACGCCCGGCGAATGGGAACTCCTCGACGCGGACGCCGACGACTGCACGGGCGAATTCTGCGAGCGTTTTCGCGACTGCCATTTTTTCGCGCGACGCGACGCGGCGCGCTACGCGGACGTCGTCGTCGTCAACCACGCGCTCTTCTTTCTCGATCTCGCGATGGGCGGCACGCTCCTGCCGCCGTACGATTTCGCGATCCTCGACGAAGCGCATCAAGCCGAGCGGTGGGCTTCCGCCGCGCTCACCGGAACGATCTCGGGCTCGAGCGTGAACCGCTTGATGCGGCGGCTCCATCGCAACTACGCGCTTCCCGCGAAGCACGACGTCGAGCTCGACGAGGCGATGCGCGGGCTCGTGCAATCGCTCGCGCGCGTTCCGGGCGACCGCTATCCGCTCGCGGCGAACGACGCGGCGATCGGCGCGCTCGAACGCGTCCGCGCGTCGTTCTTCGATCTCGAGAACTGGCTGTTCGTGAATTGGGAGGCGGCGCTCAAACGGCCGACCGATAATCCGGCCGAAGCGGAACGGAGGCGCGACAACGCGATGCGCGGGATCGTCGCGCACATCAACACGATCGAACGCACCTCGCTCCCGCAGGACGAAGCGATCAATTGGGTCGAGCGCGGCGAAGGCGAAGGCCGGTACCAGATCCACTCGGCGCCGTTCGACGTGGCGGGCTACTTGCGCGCGGCGCTCTTCGCGCGCACGCAGAGCGTCGTCCTCACGAGCGCGACGATCGCGACCGATCGTTCGTTTTCGTTCTTGCGCGAATCGCTCGGGCTCGACGACGCGCAGGAGTACGTCGCGCCGTCGCCCTTCGCATTCGAAGAGCAAGCGATCCTCTACGTCGCGCCGGCCGACTGCAATCCCAAAGACGCGCACTTCGCCGCGCGCGTCGCGCCGCTCGTCGAAGAGATCCTCGACGTCACGAACGGTCGCGCGTTCGCGCTCTTCACGTCCTACGCGCGGCTGCGCGAAGTCTACGCGCTCGTGCGCGAACGCGTGCCGTTTCCGATTCGCGTCCAGGGCGAACTGCCGCGGGCGCATCTCCTCGAATGGTTCCGCAGCACGCCGAACGCCGTGCTCTTCGCGACGGCGACGTTTTGGGAAGGCATCGACGTCGTCGGCGATCGCCTCTCGTGCGTGATCGTCGACCGCCTGCCGTTTCCGTCGCCGGGCGACCCCGTCGTCGCCGCGCGGCTCGCCGCGATCGACGCCGCGGGCGGACGGAGCTTCGAAGAATTCATGATCCCCTCGGCGATCGTCCGACTCAAACAGGGCTTCGGCCGACTCATCCGTTCCAAGACCGATCGCGGGCTCGTGGCGCTGCTCGACGGCCGCGCGAGTTCGATGCGCTACGGCGCGACGATCCTCGGCGCGCTCCCGCCCGCGCGTCGCGTCCGCGATCTCGGCGCCGTTCGCGAATTCTTTGCACCCGATTGACGTGGGCGGCACCGCGCCGTGCCGATTACTCGGGTATGGAGTCCGCCCCGCGCTGTCTCGCGTGCGCGCGACCGATCCCCGAAGAACCGACGGGTCGATCGCTCGCGCGTATCGGTCCGACCGGCGTCGTGGTGACGTGGCGGACGTGCTCGTGCGGCGCGCTCCTGCGTTCGACGCGTGCCGTCGCCCCGAGACGGAACGTTCGCGCGCGTCGATGAGCGCGGCCGATCCGACGTTCGTCGAACGGAGCGAGCCCGATCGCGACGCAACGCGAACCCTCGAACGCACGTTGCAGGCGTATCCGATTCCGTGCTTGCGGGATCGCTCCGTGGAGTCCGCGTGTCCGCGATCGTAGCCCGCTTTCGTTCCGTCGTCCGCTCGCGCTCGGCTCGCCGCGCGATCGTCGTCGCCTGCGCGTTCGCGACGCTTCTGCGCCCCGCGACGAACGCGAACGCGCGCGCGCGAGGTCCGACGACCGGTCTGCCGGCGATCGCCTACGCGAAGCCTCCGCCCGATTTCACGTTCGACGGCACGCGAGGCCCGACGCGCCTCCGGCTCCTCGCCGGACGACCGGTCGTCGTGAATTTTTGGGCGACGTGGTGCGAACCGTGTCGCGAGGAACTCGGCGCGTTCGCCGCGCTCGGGCCACGCTACGGCCGCGCCGTCGATCTCATCATGATCTCGGACGAGGCACCGGGGGTCGCGGCGGCGTTCTTGCGCGGTCACGGCATCGACGGCGCGACCGTCGTCGACGATCCGGCACGCAAGATCTTCGATCTCTACACGGTCACGCCGATCCCGACGACGCTCGTCGTCGAGCCCGGCGGGACCGTTTCGTACGTCTCCGTCGGGGAGATCTCGTGGACCGAACTGCGCACGGCGATCGACGTGACGCGTCCGCTCGGGACGCTCGGCGGCGGACGGTCGCCCTTGACCCCGGAGGCCGCTTCTGATAGGGTTGGCGTCAATGCTGGCACTCCTGCCCCATGACTGCTAAGTACGGTCAGCCGGCCGACGAGTCGCCTCGTCGCCCCGAACTCGACAAGCGCAAGGCGTTCATCCTCGCGACCGTCGTCTACGAGTACGTCGCGACGGCCGAGCCCGTGGGTTCGAACACGCTCACGCAAAAGTACAACCTCGGCGTGAGCTCCGCGACGATCCGGAACGAGATGGCCGAACTCGAGGCCGCGGGTTACCTCGTACAGCCGCACACCTCGGCGGGACGGATCCCCTCGGATGCCGGCTACCGTACCTACGTGGATCAGCTCATGCGTCCGGAGGCGCTCGGCACGGGCGAACAGCGTCGCATCCAAGACGAATTCCGCGCCGCGAGCCGCGAACTCGACGGCGTCATCGAACAGACGACGCGCCTTCTCGGACAGCTCTCGCGCAACGTCGCGTTCGTCGTCTCGCCCGCGCGCGACGCGCAGACGTTCCGTCACGTGCAACTCATCTGGCTCTCCGAGCGGACCGCGCTCGCGATCGTCGTGACCTCGCTCGGGGTCGCCGTGCAGAAGACGTTCGAGCACGGGCTCGACGTGTCGGCCGACGATCTCACGCGACTCTCGAATCGGCTCAACACGGCGTTCGGCGGGAAGACGCTACGCGATATCGCGTCGGTCGATCTCGTGGAGATCGTCCGCGACGTCAACGTCGCGGCCGAAGTCGTCGCGCCGCTCTCCGCGATCCTGCGCGACGCGATCGACGGCGATCTTCCGCCGACCGTGATGTCGAGCGGGACGCAGAATCTGCTCGATCAACCGGAGTTCCAAGACCTGCGGAAGTTGCGCGCGATCCTGCGGATCGTCGAAGAGCAGAAGGCGCTCTACGATCTCGTCGCGGACAAGATGACCGGGAACGAGGCGGTGGTCGCGATCGGTCACGAACTCGGGTCCGAAGAGATCACCGAGTGCAGTCTCGTGACGGTTCCGTATCGCTTCGGAGACCAGATGGTCGGCGTGCTCGCGATCCTCGGCCCGCGGCGGATGCCGTACGCGCGCATGCTCGCGCTCGCGTCGGGGACCGCGAATTCCCTGAACCGGCATTTCGCCGACAACGAATTGCGATAAGAGAGAGACAACACCCGTGGCGTCCGATTTTTATGCGGTGCTCGGCGTCGGCCGCGATGCGTCCGAGACCGACATCAAGCGCGCGTACCGTTCGCTCGCGCGGAAGTACCATCCCGACGTCGCCGAAGACAAGGCGTCGGCCGAAGCGCACTTCAAGGAGATCAACGAAGCCTACGAGGTGCTCTCCGATCCGCAGAAGCGCGAGCACTACGACCGCTTCGGGTCGGCGCCGGGAGCGGGCGGCCCTGGCGGTCCCGGCGGTGCCGGGGGGTTCGGCGGCTTCGCGCAGGGCGAGGGTATCGGCGATATCTTCGACATGTTTTTCGGCGGCGCGCGCGGCGGCGGAGGCGGCGGGGCGCGCGCGAACGGCCCGCGCCGCGGGGCCGATCTCCGTTACGATCTGACGATCACGCTCGACGAAGCGTATCGCGGAATCGAGCGCGAGCTCGCCTTCGAGCATCTCGCGTCGTGCCAGACGTGTAACGGAACGGGTGCGGAACCCGGGACGCTCGTGCAGCGCTGCGATCGCTGCGGCGGCTCGGGCGCTATGCGCGGCGTCCGCCAGACGCCGCTCGGCCAATTCGTCACGCAGACGACGTGCACGAAGTGCAACGGCGAGGGGACGATCGTTCCGAATCCGTGCAAGACGTGCCGCGGCGCCGGCCGGACCGAACAACGTCGCACGCTCTCGGTCGCCGTTCCCGCGGGCGTCGACGACGGCAGTCGGATCCGGATCACGGGAAGCGGCGAGGGCGGTTCGCGCGGCGGTCCGGCGGGCGATCTCTACGTCTACATCGGCGTCGTCCCGCACGGACGCTTCCGGCGCGAAGGCGCCGATCTCGCGATCGACGTGCCGATCGCGTTCACGCAGGCCGCGCTCGGCGCGTCGATCGACGTCGAAACGCTCGGAGCGCCCGTCACGCTACACGTTCCGGCCGGGACGCAGAGCGGATCGACCTTCCGCATCCGGGGCAAGGGAATGCCGCTCGTCCGCGGGTCGTCGGCGGGCGACCTCCTCGCGACCGTGCACGTGCTCGTGCCGACGAAACTCTCGCGCCGCGAACGCGAACTGCTCGAGGAGTACGCGAGCGAGGGGGGCTCCGAGATCGACGACCGCTCGTTCTTCGAGCGCGTCAAGGACGCGTTCGCCCCGTAGCGACGCGGTTTTTCGTCTCCGGCGTCTTCGCCGTCGGCGACGCGGTCGAGCTCGCTCCCGACGACGCGCGAAAACTCGTCGTCGTGCTCCGCGCGCGGGACGGCGACGCGCTCGACGTCGTCGATTCGTCGGGCCGGACGTTCTCCGCCCGGGTCGCGGACGCGCGCGGGCGACCGCGGGCGGTGCTCGAGCGCGAACGGTTCGCGCCCGCGCCGCGGCGGCTCGAGCTCACGCTCGCGCAGGGCGTCCCGAAGGGCGCGAAGATGGACTACGTGGTCGAGAAGGCGACCGAACTCGGCGTCGCCCGGATCGTGCCGATCGCGACGGCGCGGACGATCGGGGAGGGTGCGCGCGACGGCAAGGTCGAGCGCTGGCGGCGGCTCGCGAAGAGCGCCGCCGCGCAGTGCGGTCGGCGCGAGGTCACGGAGATCGCGGAGGTCACGCGATACGCCGACTTCGTCGCCGCGCTCGGCGCGTACGACCGCGTGCTCGTGCCGTGGGAGCTCGCCGAGCGCGCGCCGCTCCGCGAACGGTTACCGGGATTGCTCGACGGCGCGCGTCGGGTCGCGATCGCGATCGGGCCCGAGGGCGGCCTCTCGCACGCCGAGGCGGAGGCCGCGACCGCGGCGGGCGCGGAGCTCGTTTCGCTCGGCGACCGGATCCTGCGCACCGAGACGGCGGGGCTCGTCGCCTGCGCCGTGGTCGCCTACGCGTGCGGGGACCTGTAATCGCGCGCGTGCATGAGACCGTCGCGCTCGAGGCGTATACCGTATTTCTATGAGGCGTCTCCGCGCTTGAAATTTAGTATCGTCATTCCAACGTATAACGAAAGCGGTGGGATCGAGAAATTAATCGCGAGCATCGACGCCGTTTTCCGCGAGAACGATCTCGACGGCGAACTCGTCGTCGTCGACGATAATTCGCCCGACGGCACGGGCGCGATCGTCGACGGCCTGGCGGAACGCTATCGCGTCCGGTGTCTCCATCGGCCGGGGAAGATGGGCCTCTCGAGCGGCGTGATCGACGGCTGGAACTTCGCGCGGCCCGAATCCGAAGCGCTCGGGGCGATCGACGCCGATTTCAGCCACGATCCGAGCATCCTACCCGCCATGGTGCGCGCGCTCGCGAGCGGTACGTACGGCCTCGCCGTGGGGAGTCGTTACGTGCGCGGCGGCGGGATCGAGAATTGGCCCCTCAAGCGCAAGCTCACCTCGATCGTCGCCTGCATGATGGCGTGGCCGCTAACGCCGATCCGCGATATCACGAGCGGGTACATCCTCGTGCGTCGCGACGCGCTCGCGGGCGTGGCGCTCGATCCGATCGGTTTCAAGATCGGCCTCGAGGTCGCGGCGAAGGCGAAGTTCGGGAAGGCGCTCGAGGTGCCGTACGTCTTCCGCGACCGTATCGTCGGAGAGTCCAAGCTCAACGGGAAAGAGATCGCGAACTACCTGCTGCAACTCCGCCGCATCTATGCGGGCCGTTTTTTCGGCATCCGCAACGCGTCGGCGCGGGCCGTCGGATTCGCCGTCGCCGATCCCGTCTCCGAGACCGAGCGCGTCTGATGCCGATGCCCGATTGGCTCCGGCTCTTGCGCGATCGCGACGTCTCGACCGAAGACGCCGCGCAGTGGGCGAAGTGTCCGTCGTGCGGCGAGATGCTCTATCGCAAAGATTTAGAAGCGAACCTTTCGGTCTGCACGAAATGCGAGTACCACTTCCGCATGAGCGCGTTCGATCGGATCAACTCGCTCGTCGACGGCGATTTCGTCGAGATCGGGATGGAGATCGCGCCGGGCGATCCGCTCGGGTGGACCGACAAGCGTCCGTACGTCGACAAACTCGCGGGCGATCGCGAGAAGTCGAAGCTCTCGGAGGCCGTGGTGACGGGCTTCGCGACGCTCGACGGCTTCCCGGTCGCGCTCGGCGTCATGGATTTCGCATTCCGCGGCGGCACGATGGGAACGGTCGTCGGCGAGCGCATCACGCGTTTACTGGAAGAGGCGCGCGAGCGCCGGATCCCGTGCATCGTCTTCACCGCGAGCGGCGGCGCGCGGATGGAAGAGGGCATGCTCGCGCTCATGCAGATGGCGAAGACGACGCAGGCCGTCGCGCGTTTCATGGACGACGGCAATCCGTACATCACGGTGCTCACCGATCCGACGACGGGCGGCGTCTCGGCGTCGTTCGCGTTTCAGAGCGACATCATCGTCGCCGAAGCGCGCGCGTCGATCGGCTTCGCCGGTCGTCGCGTGATCGAGCAGACCTTGCGCCAGAAACTCCCCGATAATTTTCAGACCGCGGAATTCTTACTCGAGAAGGGGCACGTGGACATGGTCGTGCCGCGGGCGCAGATGCGCGGGACGCTGCTGCGCCTGCTCGATTTCGCCGTCGATCGCAAGCGGCTCGTTCCTGCGCTCAAAGCCGTTCCGGAATTCGCGGTCTAGCGAATGAACGTCATCGTCGAACGCGAGAAGGGGCCGCTCGCCGCACTCGAAGAGCGTATCGCGACGCTCCGCTCGCGCGGCACCGGAAACGCCGAAGACGTGCGATTACTCGAAGAAAAATACGCGGAACTGCTACGCGATCTCTTCGGCAATCTCACGCCGTGGGAGCGCGTCAACATGGCGCGCCATCCGCGTCGCCCGCTCGCCGACGACTACCTCGCGGCGCTCGACGAATTCGAGGAACTCCACGGCGACCGCCACTTCCGGGACGACCGCGCGATCGCGGGCGGATTCGCGAAACTGCGCGGTCGGCGCGTCGTCGTGCTCGCGCAGCGCAAGGGCCGCGACACGAAAGAGAACATCCGTCGCAATTTCGGGATGGTCTCGCCCGAGGGGTATCGCAAGGCCGTCCGTTTGATGAATCTCGCGTCGCGGTTCGGCTTGCCGATCGTCTCGTTCGTCGATACGTCGGGTGCCGATCCCGGCATCGGTTCCGAAGAGCGCGCGCAGTCGGAGGCGATCGCGACGGCGCTGCTCACGCTCTCGCGCGTGCGCGTTCCGGTCGTCGCGGCGGTGATCGGCGAGGGCGGTTCGGGCGGCGCGCTCGCGATCGCGCTCGCCGATCGCGTCATCATGGCGGAGAACGCCGTCTACTCCGTGGCGTCGCCCGAAGGTTGCGCCGCGATCCTCTGGGGCGATGCCGCGCGCGCGCCCGAAGCCGCCGAACGCCTCAAGCTCACGAGCGCGGATCTGCTCGGGTTCGGAATCGTCGACGACGTCGTGGCGGAGCCGCTCGGCGGCGCGCATCGCGATGCCGAAGCCTTCGTCGGCCGTTTTCTCGATCGCATCGATGCGGCGCTGCACGATCTCGGCCGTCGTCCCCCGGCCGAACTCCACGAAGAGCGTTACGCGAAGTTCCGTCGCATCGGCGCGTGGAGCGCGCGCGAACCCGTTCGGGCGACGGCCTCGACGTGACGCGCGGGCGCCTGCGCGTCGGAAGTCGCATCGCGATCGCGCTCGGCGCGATGGCGATGCTCGTCCTCGTCGCGATGCAAGTCGAAGTCGTCGTCGCGAAAAACGTCGCGATCGTGCGCGATCTGCGCGACACGCAGGACGACATCGCGGCGCTCCGACGACGCGAACGCGAACAGGAACACGCGCTGTTCCGCCTGCGCGACGCGCGCGGCGCGATCCCCGAGATCCACGACAAACTGCGGCTCGTCGGTCCGCACGAAGAACTCTTCTCGGTGCGCGGACTTCCCGACCCGACACCCGCCCCCGAACAGTGGCGCCCGACGCCTTGACGCCCGTGGTCGGCACGGTCATCAGCGTCCACGCACACGGTGCGACGGTCCGCTTGGAGGACGGCTCGCTCGCGGTCGTTCCCGCACGCGAACTCGAAGCGAACCGTCCGACCTACGTCGCGAGTCGCGACGCGCGCAAGCCGCTCGCGCTCGTCCTCGCGGCGCGGGGCCGACCCGTCGTCGCGTTACGCGCGCCCGATCTCGACGCGAGCGCGGATCCGCGTGCGGGCGCGGATCGTCGCGAGGACGAGACGGAGTCGCTCGCGAGCGTTCGATTCGAAGAGCAGATGATCGCGTTCCTCAAAGCGACCGACGGCGCGTTACCGCCCGACCGCCTCCCGCCGCTCGAACGGCACTTCATCCGTAAGAAGCGGCGCGCCGCATTTTTCGAGGCGAGAAAGCCGAGCGCGTAGAACGTCAACCGCGTGAAAACCACGCCCGATACCGGTCGCATCGAGGCCGTCAACGTTCCCGGCTGTTTCGTCCGAATCCAGGGGACGTACAACTCGTTGCGCACCGCGGAACAGCGCGTCGCGGATTTCATACTCAAGTATGCTGAAGAACTAATCTATCTCACCGTTACCGAGCTCGCCGAGCGCACGCAGACGAGCGAGTCCACGGTCGTCCGCTTGTGCCAGAAGATCGGGTACAAGGGCTACCAAGAGTTCAAGATCATGCTCGCGCGCGATCTCGTCGGTCCGGCGGAGACGGTCTACGAGCAGATCGGGCCGACCGATTCGCTCGAAGCGCTCAAGACGAAGGTCTTCCAGGCCAACGCCCAAGCGCTCAAGGACACGATCGAGGTCCTCTCCGACGAAGAGCTCGGCAAGGCGGTCGAGGTCCTCGCCCGCGCGCGGCGGCTCGAGATCTACGGCATCGGCGGGAGCGCGCCGCTCGCGTTCGACGCGTACCACAAGTTCATGAAACTCGGCCTCTGCGCGTCGTGGCTCAACGACTCCGATCTCATGGCGATGTCGTCGTCGTTACTCGATTCCTCCGACGTCGTGCTCGGCATCTCGCACACGGGCGCCTCGCGCGACGTCTGCGATGCGATGGAGAACGCGCAGAACGCGGGCGCGACGACGATCTGCATCACGCATCGCGCGACCTCACCGATCACGAAGGTCTCGCACATCAAGTTGTTCACGGCCGCGAAAGAGACGGCGTTCGGTTCCGATGCGACGTCGAGCCGGATCGGCCAGCTCTCGATCGTCGACGTGCTCTATGCGGGGATCGCGAACCAGAACTACGACAAATCGCTCGCGCTCGTCCAGAAAACGCGCGAAGCCTCGGCCGGCAAGCGTTACTGAGACGCGGCGCCCGCGGGCGCTCCTCTCGCTCGGGACGAACACGACGCGCCTGCTCGTCGTCCGCGACCGCGCCGACGGCACGATCGAACAACTCGATGCCGATCAAGTCGGGACGCGTCTCGGCGAAGGCTTGCGCGACGGCGGGACGCTCTCGCCCGAGGGCTGCGAACGGACGCTCGCCGCGCTCGCCACGTTCGCGCGCGCCGCGCGCGAA
>CAZZXB010000069.1:0-16271 GCA_964658025.1 uncultured Janthinobacterium sp. | reverse complement strand
TAAAGCGATCGGTCGCATCGTACGGACCGACCATCAAACCGGCGCGCACCGCGAGCACGCGCGTCGGTCCCAAAATCACCGCGAGATCGCGTTCGCAACGCGCCTTGAGCGCGCCGTAGAATTCGGGAACCATCTCGGACGTCGAGGTCTCGCCCGATAGCTCTTTCGTCGGTGACGACTCGTCGATCCGGGGCCCGCTCTTATCGTACGCGTCGATGCTGCTCATGAAGACGTATTTTCGAACGCTTTCCGCGACGGCTCGCGCGCTCGCGGCGACGGCGTCCGGCGTGTATCCGCTCGTATCGATCACGATCTCCGGCTCGATCGTCCGGAGGGCGCTGACGTCGCCCGCCCGATCGCCGCGGACATGACGTTGTTCGGAAAACAGCGAAGCGTCGCTCATGCCGCGATTGAAAAACGTAACGGTATGCCCGGCCGCGACGAGCGCCTCGGCGACGTGTCGCCCGACGAACCTCGTGCCGCCCAAGAATAAGACGTTCATCCCGGGCGTTTTCCGTCCCGCGATGCGACGATCTTCGCGCCGCCGCTCGAAAGCGGCCACCACGTTCCGCACGCGCACGAACGCCGACGCGATGTGCCTCAACGAACTCACGGAAGCGCAGCGCGAGCGAATCGCGCGGCTCGTTCGCGAGGGGATGAGTTTCCGACGCATCGAGCGCATTACGGGCCACCGCCGCGAGACGATCTCGCGGTACGTTCGACGCCTCGATCTCGTTCGCCCGAGCGACATCCGATCCGAGCATTCGAATCGGCGGTCGCTCCGAACGGCCGACCCGTCAGGCCGTTGCGATCGTCGCGCGCGAGCGGGTCTGCGAACGTCGGGAATTCCTCTCGTCTGACGTCGTATCGGGCGGCTCGAAGTCGTCGATGGCACGTCCGTTACGACGTTACGAGCGCGCGGGTTCGTGAGGCGGGGCAGTCGCGGATGTGCGTGCTCGCGGGCGAAATCGCTATGGCGGCGGCGGCTCGGTCCGTCGCCTCATCGCATCGAGTTCCGCGTCGGTGTTCGCGTTCGCGAACGTTCGCGCGTCGCACCGAACGTTGCGCGTTCGGAGGCGATCGCCGAGCGCACGTACGGACGCGTTATCGTTCCGCAACGATTCGAAGCCGACGCGCGCGAGGGCCGCGCGCTCGTAGAGTGCGGCGAGCGGTTCCACGACGTCCGTATCGTGGATCGGGACGACCGCCTCGTCTCCGCCGCGCATGGCCGACGCGAGCGCGTCCGCGAGTGCCGCATCGACGTACGGCGCGTCGCCCGCGACGACGAAGACGTAGCGGGAACGCATCGTGCCGAGCGCGCTCACGATCCCGCCGAGAGGACCGCGACGCGCGACGCGATCGATGACGACCGGCACCGGAAGCGACGCGTCGAGCTCGGGCGCGAACGTCGCCTTCGCCGACACGACGATCTCGCGCGAAACGGGTCCGGCGAAATTACGATAGACGCGCACGATGAGCGGGACGCCGTCGAGAAGGAGCGCGAGCTTTCCCGGCAAGCGTGTCGCCTCGCCGCCGGCCAGGATCAAAACGCCGTAGCGCGATGCCTCGCTCGGGGCCGCGTCGCGATCACGATCGCGCATCGTCTTTCGCCGTATGGCGTCGTCGTAAGCGGCAAAGCGATCGCGCGAATCACCGTCGCGCGCGGTGCCGCTCCGCGTACGCTTTCGCGAAATACGTGATGATGATGTCGGCGCCCGCGCGCACGAAACCCGCGAGCGTCTCGTCGACGATGCGGTCTTCGTCGATCCAGCCGTTGCGCGCGGCGGCTTTTACCATCGCGTATTCGCCGCTCACGTTGTAGCACGCGACCGGGACGTCGGAGATCTCGCGGACCGCGCGGATGAGATCCATGTACGCGAGCGCCGGCTTGACGATGAGAAAATCGGCACCTTCGTCGAGATCGAGCGCCGCCTCGCGGAGCGCCTCGCGCGCGTTCGGCGGATCCATCTGATACGTCCGGCGATCGCCGAACGTCGGCGTGGAGTCGGCCGCGTCTCTGAACGGACCGTAGAATCCCGACGCGAACTTCACCGCGTACGACATGATCGGGATCGACGTGAACCCCGACGCGTCGAGCGTCTCGCGCAGATACGCGACGCGGCCGTCCATCATGTCCGAGGGTGCGACGACGTCGACGCCGGCCATCGCGTACGACAGCGCGACGCGTCCGAGTAAGTCGAGCGTCGCGTCGTTGTCGACGTCGCCGTTTTCGTCGAGGATCCCGCAATGGCCGTGGTCCGTGTACTCGCAGTTGCAGAGGTCCGCGATGACGAGCATTTCGGGGACCGCCGCTTTGATCGCCCCGATCGCGCGTTGCACGACGCCCGCCGGATCGTGCGCCGACGATGCGACCGCGTCTTTGAATTCCGGGAGGCCGAACAGTAAGACGCTCTTCACGCCGAGCGCGGCGAGCTCGCGGCATTCCGCGACCGCGCCCTCGACCGAGTAACGGTAGACGCCGGGCATGCTCACGATCTCGCCCGTCGGGACGCCCGGATCCGCGACGAAGAGCGGCTGCACGAGGCTCGCGAGCCGCACCTCGTTCTCGCGGACGAGCGCGCGCATCGTCGCGCTCGAACGCAGGCGGCGCGGGCGTTTCGTGAGATCCACCGCGGTCCGCGGGCGGCGTTCGAAGAGTGCGGTCATGAGGTGCGACGTCCTACGAGATAGTGGGTGATGCTCTGTACGAAGGCGGCGACGGTCGGTTCCGTTGCGACGACGTCGGGGAGGAAGCCCGCCTCGCGCGCGGCGCTCGCCGACGCCTCGCCCATCGCGGCGACGACCGGGCGTTCGCCCGTCGCTTGGAGTTCCGCGAGATACGACGCGACGGCGCGGACCGAGCCGCTCGAGGGAAACAATAACACGGTCGGCCGACGTCGTCCGAGCGCTTCGGCCGCGGCCTCGCTGTCGCTCGCCTCGACGACTTCCGCGCCCGCACCGCGCAACGCGGGCGCGATCGTGCTGGCGCGCTCTTGCGTGCGCGGTAAGAGAAAGAGTCCGCCGAGAAGCGGCGCGTCCGGCGGCGCGGGCGGTTCGCCTTCGGAGGGATCGGCCGCGAGCGCCGCATCGAGGATCGCGGAACCACCTTCGTCGAGCAAGCGGCGCGCGAGCGCTTCGCCGACGCGCTCGGCGTCCGCGCCCGTCGCGATCGCTTCCGACGCCGCGCCGCGCACGATCCGCGAGCCGTCGGGCGCCGCGATCGCCGCGTGCATCGCGAGCGTGCCGTCCGCGACCGTCGCGTGCGCGCCGACCGGTGCCTGACAGCCGCCGCGCAGCGTTCGCAGGAACGCGCGCTCGGCGAGCACGGCGAGTTCGACGTCCGGAACCGAGAGCAACGCGCGGATCCGTTCCGCGAGTTCGCCGTCGTTCGCGCGCGTCTCGACGGCGAGCGCGCCCTGACCGACCGCCGGCACGACGAGCGCGGGATCGACGGGCACGGTGTACGTCGCCGAGAGGCCGAGTCGACGCAATCCGGCGAGCGCGAGAACGATCGCGTCGTACGCGCCCTCGCGGAGTTTGCGCAAGCGCGTGTCGACGTTCCCGCGGATCGTCTCGAAACGCAGGTCGGGCCGTAGCGCCGCGAGCTGCGCGCGCCGACGCGGGCTCGACGTGCCGATCAGGCTCCCGGCCGGGAGCGCGTCGAGCGACGGATAGCGTTCGGAACAGAACGCGTCGCGCGGGTCTTCGCGATAGCCGATCGCGGCGAGGCGCATGTCGTCGGGCAACGTGCTCGGCAGATCCTTACACGAGTGCACCGCGTAGTCGGCGCGGCCGTCGCGGAGCGCGTGCTCGAGTTCCTTCACGAAGATGCTGTCGGTCCCGAGCGCCGCGAGCGAGCGATCTTGAACGCGATCGCCCTGCGTCGAGATCTGGAGGATCGTCGACACGAGGCCTCCGCGTCCCAGGAGCGCGCCGACGTGGCGCGTCTGCCACATCGCGAGCGCGCTCGCGCGCGTCGCGCAGACGAGTTGCGTCCGGGCGGCGTCGCGCGGTGCGTCCGGCGCCCGCAATCGTTCGTAGACGTCCTCGACTTCGTTTTCCACCGTGCTCGGATTCATCGCCGCGAGCGCGGCGATCTCCCGTGCCGCGAGCGCGCGCATCACGGCGGCCCGCGAGGCTTCGGGGATCACGACCTTCACGTAATCGCGCGCGAGCCGGAGCGCGAGCGCCGCGCGGCCGTAGTCGTCGCCGAATCGCGCGGCGAGTTCGTCCGCGACCCGACGCGCGAACGAGGGCGAACTGCCGCCCGTATCGATCGCGAAGGTGACGTCGCCCGTCCGATGGACGAGGGGCGTGGAGAAATCGCTCGGGTTCTCGCCCGTCGTGTCGTCGACGAGCGTGCCGTGCGCGCGGGCTTCGCGACAGACGAGGGCGTTGACGTCGGGTGCGTCCGTGGCGGCGTAGACGAGGAGCGCGTCCGCGAGATCGCCCGTCCGAAAGGCGCGCGCGCTCCAGGCGATCTCGCCGGCCGCCGCGAGCGTCGCCAGGGCCTCGGTCGCGACGGGGGCGACGAGGCGCACGCGCGCGCGCGCGGCGAGCAGGCCGCGAACTTTCCGTTCGGCGACCGCTCCCCCACCGACGACGACCGCGATGCGGTCGCGTAATTCGAGGGCGATCGGATACACGAATCGTGTCTTCGACGTGCGGCCGCGCCGGGCTTCGCGGGATTTTGCCCTCCGCGTGCAAACCTTTCCGGTCGTGAATTTTGCGTCGTGGCGGGCCGCTTCGATCGGGGCGGTCGTCGCCTTTCTCGCAACGTTCCCCGGACTCGGCGTCGGGACGTTGTGGGACAACAGCGAGACGGCGTACGGCGAGGTGGCGCGCGAGATCCTCCTCACGCACGATCCGGTCGTGATGCATCTCAACGGCGCGCCGTGGTTCGTTCAGCCGCCGCTCTACTTTTGGGTCGCGGCGTGCTTCGCGAAGCTCTTCGGCGTCTCGGAATTCGCGCTCCGTCTGCCGTCGGCGATCGCGACGGTCGCGATGTCGGGCGCCGTGGGCTTCGTCGTCGCGCGCCACGCGTCGTCGCGTGCCGCGCTGCTCGCCGCGACCGTGCTCGCGACCGCGCTCATGCAAGCGGTCGTGGGACGCCTCGCGATCATGGACGCGCTTCTCGATCTCGCGGTCGCGCTCGCGATCCTGACGTGGTTCGGAAGCCTCCGGTCGGGCCACGCGGGTTCGTGGTATGCGGGCTGGATCGCGATCGGATTCGGGCTGCTCGCGAAGGGACTCGTCGCGCCCGTCACCGTCGCGCTCGTCGTCGTGCCGTGGCTGATGTGGGAACGCGCGGCGGGCGCGCGGATCGTGCTGCCGGGAACGCGACGCGTCGTGCTCGGGGTCGCGCTCTGCGCGGCGATCGTCGCACCGTGGACGCTCGCGTTACTGCACGCGGCCGGTCTCTCCGCCTTCGTGGAAATGATCGGGCACTATACCTTCGGGCGGTACGTCGGCACGATCGAAAATCAGAGCGGGCCGATCTGGTATTACGTCCCCGTCGTCATCCTCGGATTCTTTCCGTGGTTCGCGTTCCTCGTGCCGGCGCTCGCGGCGGCGTGGCGTCAGGCGCGCGCGCCGAGCGCGAACGGTGCCGCGAGTCTCGCGCGACTCTCGCTCGCGTGGACGATCGTGCCGTTCGTCTTCTTCAGCATCGCGAAAACGAAACTGCCGAACTATATCGCGCTCGAGCTGCCGGCGTTCGCGATCCTCGTCGCCGTCTGGTTCGACGCGGTCTGCGCCGAGCGCGATCGACGCGGCGCGCTCGCCTGGACGTCCGTCGTGCCGCTGACGATCCTCGGGATCGCGTTCGCGCTCGCCGCCTTCTCGCACGACAACCGGTTGACGGCGGATCTGCAAGCGATTCGGGCCGATCTCATCGCGCTCGGGTGCGTCATCTTGCTCGGCTCGGTCGGATGTTTCGTCTTGTTACTCCGCGCGCGGACGGCGGCGTTCGCACCGTTCGCGCTCGGTGCGGCGAGCGTCGTCGTCATGGTGATCATCGCGGTCGCGGGCGAGCCCGTCGTCGAGCGCTTCAAGCCGATCCCGCCGCTCGCCGCCACGATCGAACGCGAGCGACGCCCGGGCGATCTCGTCGCGATCCAAAACGTCTCGGGCGGCAACGGGCTCGTCTTCTACACGCAACCGCGCGTCGAGACGCTCGCGAGCGCGACCGACGCCGTCGTCGATCCCGAGGGCGATCCGCGTCGGGCGCTCTGCGCCGCGTCGCGCGCGTTCGTCGTCACGTCGAAGCAGCGTCCCGTCCCCGATCCGACCTACGGCCGGTCGCGGCGCGTCGTGGCACGATCGAATAACGACGTGCTCTTCCTCTACGACGGTCCGCCGTGTCGCGACGCGGGCGTCGCGACGAACCCCGACCGATGACGTCGAGCGATTTTCGGTAAGCGTCACGCGCCGATCCGGTTATTCCATCCCGCCGATCTTCCGGCTTCGCGAAGCATCCGGCTATGCGACGTGCGCCCGCCTCGCGCGACCGATCGCACGAAAAAAGAAGGCGCGATATCGCGCCTTCTTTCGAGACCGAGCGTCGCTCGATCGTTACTGCGGGACCTTCGCGACGTCGGCTTCGGTGACGGCGCTCGCTTTGTTGCCCCAGCTGGAGCGGATGTACGTGATCACGTTCGCGATGTCGGCGTTGGAGAGCTGCCCCTTCCACGCCGGCATCTGCGCGCCGTACGACTTGCCGTCGATGACTTTGCCCTTGAGACCGTAGAGGAGCGTGTGGACGATCATCTTCGGATCGCCCGTCACGTCTTTGTTTCCGGCGAGTGCCGGGAAGACGCCGGCCTGGCCCTGGCCGTTCGCTTGGTGACAGCTCGCGCAGTTTTGCGAGAAGATCTGTCCGCCTTTCGCGCTCGCGGCGCCCGCGCTCGAACCGGTCGAGGATTGCGCGACCGTCGACGATGCGCCGGCCGAGCCGCCCGCACCGAGCGAGTTGGAGGCCGCCGCCGCCGCCGCCGGAGCGCCGCCCTCGCCCGCGTCGGCCTGCTCTTTTTGGATCGCGAGCTGGCTGAAGAGCGAGAGGCCGATCGCCGCGACGAGCGAGATCGCCGTGATCCCCACGACCCACGGCCGACGGGTGATCTGGCGGCTCGGATTGCGATCGAGGAACGGCAGCAGCACGAGCACCGTGACGACGACGCCCGGGATGACGACGGTCGCGAGAAGATTCGCGATCGGCGTGACGGCTTCGGGCGTCTGACCCGCGATGCGGAGCAGGCCGTAGAGCGCGAGGAAGTACCACGCCGGATACGCGATGAATTTTTGCGTCGGATCGGCCTTCTGATCGAGCGGCGCGGGCGAGAAGATCGCGAGCGCGACCATGATCGCGAACACGACGAACGAGGCCGCCGCGTCCATGAACATCTGGTTCGGCCAGAAGCGGCCCTGCGGCAACTTCTTGAGTTCGCGATCGACCGGCGGTCCGGCGGATCCGTTGTGCCGGAAGATCGAGAGGTGCGCCGCGACGAGCGCGATCATCGCCGCCGGCATCAGCCACACGTGGAGACCGAAGAAGCGGTTGATCGTGAGCGTTCCCATGCCGGCACCACCGCTGAGGAACTGCTGCGTGATACCGCCGACGATCGGGACCGACGACGCGATATTGATCGCGACCTGCGACGCGAAGTAGGCGTTCATGTCCCACGGCAACAGATAGCCCGTGAGTCCGAGAACGAGCGTGATGACGAGGAGCAGGACGCCGACGACCCACGAGAGTTCGCGCGGCGCTTTGTACGCGCCCCACAGCAACACTTGCAGCATGTGCATGAGCAGGAGCGCGATCATCGCGGTCGCGCCCCAGAAGTGCAGGCTGATCACGAATTGCCCGAGCGGCACGTTGTGATAGATGTAATTCGTCGATTCCCACGCCGACGCCGTCGACGGCGCGTAGTAGAACGTCAGGAAGATGCCCGTGACGATCTGCAAGATCATCGCGAAGATCGTCGCGCTGCCGAAGACGTACCAATAACTGGCGCCGCCCGGAACGTCTTCGGTGAGGAATTCGGATGTCTGACTAACGAGCCCGGTGCGTTGCTCGATCCACGTCAATACGCTCAAGATGGACCCTTATTTAGCTGTAAGAAACGATGACCCGGTCGGGGGCACCGGATTTGTATTGAATCCACGTGACCTGCGCCTTACCGTCCGCCTCGCGGAACGGTAGCGGATCGAGACCGCGCGGCGCGGGTCCGGCGAGCTTCCCGCCTTCCGGACCGAATTGCGATCCGTGGCACGGGCAGATGAAGCGGTTGGCGTCCTGCTCCCAGTTGAAGCGGCAGCCGAGATGCGGGCAGATCGAGCTGAAGATGACGTAGCTCGACGTGATCGCCGGATAGGTGATCTTCCCGGCCGTCGTATACAGATCCGGACGCTTTTCTTTGAACGCCGCCTCTTGCGCGGACGTCAGTTTGACGCCCCACACGAATTGCGTGTCGTCCGCCGGAGGGAAGTACCCGTCGGCGTACTTGAAATCGAACGTGATCTTGATCGGCGATGCGCCGTCTTTGACTTTCGAAAACGCGTCTTGCGGGAGGTCGGCCCAAACGCCGCCGCCCTTACCCGGGTTGATCAGCGATTCCGGGACGAGCGAGGTGAGGAGCGGAACCGTCAGGACGAGCCCGATGACGCCGCCGATCCCGAGCGTCGCGTTCGCGAGGAACGTCCGCCGCGACTGTTCGTCCGGCGACCCCGCGTCTTTATAGGATTGCGCTTCGTGTGCTGCCACTGACCCTTTCATCCTAGCGCGCCCGGGCGCGTGCGAGTTCGGCTCAAACGCCGACGAGCGACACCCGCCGTAGACGGAGCCGACCACCTCGCACGGTATCAGACGCGTGGACGGTCGGCAACCACTTTGGACGCCGCTTCGGTGAAAACCGTCCGTCCTTTTGTGGGACGGACGCTGAAGGAGCGGCGCCGGATCGTCGTGCCGCGCCGCCTTCGTCGTTACGAGGAGCAGCTGACCTCGAGATGCCGGGCCCACGTCGGCGGCGGCTCGGCGTAGGTCGATCCCTCCGCGAGATCGTCGAACGGTGCGCGGAGCGCCGCGTGCAAGCGCGCGATCTCGCCGAAGTCGCCGGCCTGCGCGGCGCGGATCGCGTTCTCCGCGAGATAGTTCCGCAGGACGATCGCGGGGTTGACGGCGCGCATCGCGTCCGCGCGCGCCGCGTCGTCGCGGGTCTCGTGAGCGAGTCGGTCGCGATAGCGGGCGAGCAGGGCGTCCGCATCGGCCGCGACGTCGAACGTCCCGCGAAAATCGGCGTCGGCACGGGCGTCGGGTTCGCGCGGAACGCGCGAGAGGGTCCGGAACGCATTCGTGTGATCCGCGCCGCCGCTCGCGAGCCGCTCGAAGGCGAAGGTGAAGAACGCCACGTCCTCGTCGCGCGCGTTCGCGAGCCCGAACTTCGCGTACGTCGCGCGCGTGAATTCGGCGCGGAACGCGTCGGCGTAGCGGGCGATCGCGCGCTCGCGGCCCGCTTCGTCGACGAGCGAGGCGAGCGCGTCCGCGAGCCGTCGGGCGTTCCAGAGCCCGACGCCCGGTTGCTGGTCGAACGCGTACCGGCCGGCGACGTCGGTGTGGTTGCAGATGAAGTGCGGCTCGTAGCGATCGAGGAAGCCGTACGGTCCGTAATCGAGCGTCAACCCGAGGACCGACATGTTGTCGGTGTTCATCACGCCGTGCGAGAATCCGACGGCTTGCCAGCGCGCGACGAGCGCCGCCGTCCGCTCGACGACCGCGGTGAGGAACGCCTCGTATCGCTCGGCCGACCCCTCGCGCGCCGCCGCGTCGGGGAAGAAGCGCGAGACGACGTAGTCCGCGAGCGTTTTCACCGCCTCGACCTCGCCCCGGTGCGCGAAGAACTCGAACGTTCCGAAGCGGACCATCGACGGGGCGATTCGCGTGAGGACCGCCGCCGTCTCGGAGGTCTCGCGAAACACGGCTTCCGGGCTTCCGGCGATCGCGAGCGCGCGGGTCGTCGGGATCCCGAGCGCCGCCATCGCCTCGCCGCAGAGATATTCGCGGATCGTCGAGCGGAGCACCGCTCGACCGTCGCCGAAGCGCGAGAACGCGGTCGGTCCCGCGCCCTTCACCTGCCACTCGTACGCCGTGCCGTTGGGACCTCGGACCTCGCCGAGCGAGATCGCGCGCCCGTCGCCGAGCCGCGGCACGAACGTGCCGAATTGGTGGCCCGCGTAGACGGCCGCGAACGGCTCGACGCGCGAGAAGCGCGCGCATCCGGCGGCGAGGCGGACGAATTCCGGCCGCTCGGCCTCGCCGGAATCGAGACCGACGAGCGCGGCGACGTCCGGGTTGAAGGCGACGAGATACGGCTCGGGGAGCGGCGTCGGATCGCGGCGTTCCACGAACGTCGCGCCGAGCGCGGCGTACCCGGGGGCGAGTTCGAGCGTCTCGAGCGTTGCGGCGGCGGGAGCGATCGCGGCGTTCATCGCCGCCTACGACCGACCCGGGCGGCGCGCCGTTGCGTTGGAGCCGGCGGCCGTTCGTGGTACGCTCGGCGCCCATGCCCTCCGTATCGTCGAACGGCCCGAATTGGATCCGCCGTCAGAAGGCGCGGACCGACCGCGATCTCGAGGGGCTCGGGCCGGTCCGGCGGTTCCTCGCGAAGCTGTTCGGACGCGATCCCGCCGGACGGAGCGAGATCGTGCCGTCCGTGCGCGGCGACGTTTCGGCGGATCGCGTCCCGCCTTCGCCCGGCTCGGGCGGCCCCGACATCCCGCGATAGCGCGAACGTCTCGCGCCGCGGGCTCGGGTCGTCGACCCCGGCGAGAGCGCGAGTGCGCGAGGTCGCGCGCGCTTCGCCCGGTGCCGAAACGCCGACGAAATGCCGATAGTCGTAGTATGGCAGACGTGTGGATCGTCGTTCCGGCGTACCAAGAGGCGACCGCGATCGAGAAAACCTTGCGCGGTCTGTTCGCCTACCTTCCGAACGTCGTCGTCGTCGACGACGGATCGACCGACGGTACCGCCGCGGCGGCCCGGCGCGCCGGCGCCGACGTCGTCCGTCATGCGATCAATCTCGGGCAGGGCGCCGCGCTCGCGACGGGCATCGCGTACGCGTTGCGTTCCGGCGCGACGCACGTGTGCACGTTCGATGCCGACGGCCAGCACGACCCGCGAACGATCGACGCGATGTTCTCGCGGCTCGTCGAAGGCGACGTCGACGTCGTCCTCGGCTCTCGTTTTCTCGGAGCGACCGTCGGAATTTCGCGCGTCCGTCGCGCGTTCTTGCGGCTCGCCGTGCTGGGCACGCGTCTGCACACGGGTCTTCCCGTCAGCGACACGCACAACGGACTGCGGATGTTCACGCGCGACGCGATCGAACGCGTCGTGCTGCGGCAACCGCGCATGGCGCACGGATCGGAGATCCTCTCCGAGATCGCGCGTATCGGCCTGCGGTTCGCCGAGATTCCGACCACGATCTCGTACACGCCGTATTCGATCCAAAAAGGTCAATCGCTGTTCAATTCGGTGAAGATCGCGTTCGACCTGATGTATTCCGCGCTCTCGCGTTCGCACTGACGCCGTGATCGTCTCGTTACTGCTCGTCGCGATGGTCGCGCTCGCCGTCTACGTGGGAAGCCATCGTTTGGGCGGTCTCGCGACGGCGGCGGTCCTCGTCATCGCGTGCTGCGGCATCACGCTCATCGTCATCCCCGATCTCGCGTCGCGCGTCGCGGCGACGCTCGGCGTCGGACGCGGGACCGATCTCCTGCTCTACTTCGCCGTGATCGGGGGACTGTTCGTCGCGGCCCATTTTTATTTTCGCACCAAAGTACTCGAATCGCAGATCGTCGCGCTGACGCGCGCGATCGCGCTCGCGCGAGCCGACGCAGAACGGCCCTAAGAGCGCGCTATCGGCGCGAGCCCGCGGAGGTTCGCGGCGATGCGTCTTTCCACGCCGCGCCAATCGGGATCGTCCGCGACGCGCGAGCGTCCCATGAGCGCGACGACGCCCGGCGCCGACGCGCGTGCGACGCGCACGGGTGCCGACGGCGCGTAGAAGGGTCCCGCGCCCGCATCCGTGGTCGCGTAGATCGGCACCATCGGCACGAGGAGCGCGTCGGCGAGGCTCATCATGCTCGAGTCGACGCAGACGAAAGCGGCGGAGGCGCCGATGCGGGTCGCGACCTCGACGAGCGGCCTGCCGACGACGAGCGCCGCGCCGCGCCTACTGCCGCGCGCGATCGCCCGCAGGTGCTCGCTCTCGGCGGCGACGCCGAGAAGATACGGGACGAAGCCGAGATCCGCGATCGCGTCGACGACGCGCGACGCGACGTCGACGGGCATGGCGCGCCGCGCGTCCGAGGAGCCCACGTGTAGGCCGACCTCGCGCGTCCGATCGGGAGCGCGGGCCGCGCGCGCGAGGAGCGCGGGTCGGTCGTCGAAACCGTGCCGTGCGATTGCGGTCGCCGCGAAGTAATCTTCGAAGAACGAACGCCAACTCGTCACGTCGCAGATGCGGAGCGTGGCGTCGCGCGCGTACGCCGGATACTCGCCCGTGCTCGCCGTCTCGACGCGTTCGGCGCGCGCGCGCGCGTACGCCACGGCGATCGACTGGGTCATCAGCGGCAGCGGGACGAGGCCGGTCGCGTGGCGTCGCGGCGGTAGGAAGAGTCCCATCGCGGCGCTCGGAAGCGCGTCGACGCCGTGACGCGCGAACGCGATCTCGGGACGGATTCCGTAGAGCGCGAACGCCGCGGCGGATTCCGCGTTCGCGACGTAGCGCAGTGCCGGCGGCTCGACGATCCGCGTCGCGACGTTGAGGAAGCGTAGTTGATCGCCGAGATTTCCGAACGCGACGACGAGAACCGACGGGTCGCGCTCGCGGGCGGGGCGACGCGGGATGCGATTGAGCCCACGGGCGAGCGCGATCGCCGCGATGCCGGGGACGCGCTTCGACGCGGGTGCGATCCAATCGCGTTCGGGCAACGGGAGCAGTCGCGTCATGCGACGCGCGTCGCGTGCGCGGCGATCGTTTCGCGATAGAGCGCTTCGTACGCGTCGATCGTCGTTTCCCACGGGTAGGCGCGTTGCGGAAGCGTCGTGAAGTCGCCGCGCGATGCCGCGACGATCCCCGCGGCGATCGACGTCGGATCGCCCGGACGTACGAGCACGCGCTTCCCGCCGAGAACTTCGGGGAGACTTCCCGCATCGCTCGCAACGACGATCCGGTCGAGCGCGGACGCCTCGAGCGCCGTGTAGCCGAAGCCCTCGCAGAGGCTCGGAACGACGACGCAATCCGCCGCGCGCAGGAGCGCTCCGAGCTCGCGCCTCGGGAGCGACGGCTCGACGCGCGTCTCGGGCGTCGCGTCGCGGACGATCTCGTCGCGCGTTCGCCGATATTCGTCGCCGTCGTCGAGGACGAGCACGAGTCGCGCATCCCGCACCGTCCGTCGCACCTCGCCGAACGCGCGCGCGAGATGTACGAAGCCTTTGCTCATACCGGGTCGGCCGTAGCCGCAGACGAGAAATGCGTCGGGTGCGATGCCGCGCGACGCGCGAGCCTCGCGCGCGTCGCCGGCCGTCATCGCGGGATCGAGCGCGAACCCGTTATAGGCGACGCGGACGCGTTTCGCCCGGCTGGGGAAGGCGCGGGCGAAGTCGTGCGCCGTCGCGTGCGAGACGGCGGCGACCGCGTCGTACGGCATCGCGAGGGCGATCCGTTCCAAAAGATCGTTCGCGAACGCGGCGCGCGGCGACAGCGTCGTGCGCTCGCGCCATCGTCCGATCCATACCTCGTGGACCGTCAAGAGCGACGGGCGCCGGGCGAGCTTCGCGGCGATCGCCGCGGGGACCGAGGCGGCGAACGTCGTCGCGTGGACGAGATCGGCGTCCCGGCTCATCACCGTCGCGACGGGGATCGCCACCGCGGCGAAGGCGTAGCGGTCGCGCGCCGCGCGGAGCCGGACGATCTCGACGCCGTCGCGCCGCTCGCGCGGCGGCGCTCCGGCGCAGTGACGCGTGAGCACGCGGACGCGGTGTCCGCGCTCGGCGAGGCCCGCGCACACGCGACCGAAAAGCGTTTCGACGCCTCCGACGTGCGGCGCATAATTGTCCAAGACGAACAGCAGGCGTAGCGCGGCCGACATCGAGCGATTGCGTTCGCGGGATCGCGCGCGTATCCCGGAGCGCCGCCTATGGCAGCCGCTTCCTTCGGCCGATGGTTCGGATATGACGGTCGCGCCAACACCTTCGCGGAGGCGACACCGCGACGCGCTCGCGCGGGCCGCCCTCCTCTTCGTCGTCGCGTGTTCCGTCGCGCTCGCCGCGCTGTGGTTCTCGCGGTTGCCGTTGTTCGCGGAGCCCGACGAACAGGCGCACGTCGATTACGCGCTGACGCTCGCCCGCGAAGGCTGGCCGCTCCGGGTCGCGGGACGTCGTCGCGGGACCGACGTCGACGCGCTCGTCGCGTATCTCGAGCGGGTCTGCGAGTATCGGCAGCTGCGATTCGATGCGAGTTCCTCGCCGCCGCCCGGATACGGCACGCGTGCCTGGCGGACGGTCGTCGACGCGCGCGCCCCCGAAGACGGACTGGGCCGTCGGAACGCGGCGCGCGTGCCCTTCGTCGCGCTCGACTATCCCCCGGGGTTCTATCTCGTCGGCGCCGCGTTCTACCGACTGGATCGCGCGCTCGGCGCCGGCCCCGTCGAGGCGGTCGCATTCATGCGAAGCCTCGGCCTGAGCGCCCTTCCGATCACGCTCTTCGGAGCGTACGCCGTCTTTCGCGCGCGTCGCCTCGATCGTCGCCTCGCGCTCGCGGCGACGGCGGCGATCGGGTTCTTTCCGCTCACCACATGGGTCAGCGCGACGTTCCAGCCCGATACGTTCACCGCGGCGTTCGTGACGCTCGCGCTACTCTTCTCGATGCGATGTCGCGAACGTCCGGACGGGCTGCTCCGTCATCTCGCCTTCGGTTGCGCCTGCGGCGCGCTCGCGTTCGTCAAGACGCACTATGCGGCGATCGCGTTCGCGAGCTTGTATCCGACCGTGCTCTCGCCGCGCTTCGTCGAGGGCCGGAGGCTTCGCATCGCGCCGCCCGTCGTCGCCGCCGTCGTGCCGTTTGCGTGCGTCGTCGCGGCGCTGGCGACCATGCCGCACCTGCCGCACTCGGCACCGACGATCGCGACGACCTCGCTCGCGAACCCGGGCGCACTCATCGACGACCTCCGCGAGATTTTTTTTCGCGGCGTCGCGCACGACACGTTCTGGTCGAGTCGCGATTGGTACGACACGACGTTTTTCGCGCGACCGGCCGACGACGTCGTCCGCGCGGTCGTCGCGTGGGCGAGCGCCGTCGTCGTGTGCCTCGTGCTCGTGCGTCGCATGCGGATCGGTCTCGCGCTCGCGCGCGTGGCACGCCGTCGCGCGCGGCGCGCGCTCTCGCTCGCGTTCGGCGACGCCCCGTTGTCGCTGTACGTCGGCTGGACGGCGGCGCTCGTCGCGATCGATCTCAGTAGTGCGGGTCACTTGGGTCTACTCGGGCGATACTGGTTCCCGGTCTTTCCCGCAGCGCTCTGCGTCGTGATCGGATCCGTCGCGCGCGTCGCTTCGGTCGTCGCCAGACCGCGCGTCGCCGCCGGCGTCGTCACCGCCTGGCTCGCGTATGCGATCGCCGTGGCGCCGATCGCGTTCGCACGCGCCGACGAACGATTTTTCGGAGTGCACGCGACGCGCACGCCGCTGGATCGATACGTTCGCGTGGAACGTCTCGCGGACTCGACGGGCGCGACGTTCGCGACGCCGACGATCGCGATCGCGCGAGGGTCCGCGCTCTGCGCGAGCGGGCTCGCGATCGACTCGCGATTCGGACTTCCGGCCCGAGGCGTTGGGTTGCGGATCGACGGGCGATACCACCCGTTGCACTACGGCATCGCTCGGACGGATCCGGCGAACATCTACAACGACGACGCGTTACGGAACATCGGATTTCGCGGGTGCGTCGATACGGACGATCTCGCTCCGGGCGGCCACGACGCGCGCTTGATCGTCGTCGCGCACGATCTCACGCAACTCCGTTGGCCCCCGCATCTGCGATTGGACGTCGGTCCGCGACGAGTTCGCGCGCGCGTGCGAAGAGCGGCGCCGCGAGCGCGACGAGTACGACGAGCAATCCCGCTTCGCTCGGGATCTTCGCGATCGCCGCGACGAAGACGTGCGAGTGTTGTTGTTGCGCGATGACGACGCGCCACGTGCGTTCGGCGAAATCGTTCGGCGA
>CAZZXB010000068.1:0-16319 GCA_964658025.1 uncultured Janthinobacterium sp. | reverse complement strand
GCCCCATCCGCCGCCCCCGCACCTCCCGCTAATCGACTAACGAGCTAACGAGCCCACCCGCTCACCCCCAGCCGCGACGTTGCGAAGCAACGAGCCCGCCTGAGAAACGCCCCGATAAAAGACGGACGAAAGCGTTCGCTCCCATCCGTCTCCGTAGCCGTACCCCGACATTCCACACCGAACGGCGACGCGCACGCAACGCATCGCCCCCGGCACGATTTTCGTGCGGCGGGTGGTGCCGGGCAAGGCGCCGGGGAGGCGAAGTGTGCGAAAGCACATCAGCCCCCCCGGCAACCCAGCCCGGCGCCGCCCGCCGCGCGAAAATCACATCATGTCGTAGCCGCCGCCCATTCCACCCATCCCGCCCGGGGCTCCGCCGTTGCCGTTCTGGCCCTTCGGTTCGGGCTTGTCGGCGATGAGCGTCTCCGTGGTGAGGATCAGCGAACCGATCGACGCCGCGTTCTGCAGGGCCGAGCGCGTGACTTTGAACGGCTCGACGATGCCGGCGCCGATCATGTCCACGAGGTCGCCCGACATCGCGTCGAATCCCTGACCCGGATTCGACGATTTCACGCGCTGCACTTCGACCGAACCCTCGAAGCCCGCATTCTCCGCGATCTGGCGGAGCGGTTCTTCGAGCGCGCGACGGATGATGTCGACGCCGACCTTCTCGTCGATCGCCGTGTGCTTGCTCCCGTTATTCTCCGCGGGCTTATAGGCTTCGAGGGCCTTGAGCGCGTGGATGAGCGAGGAACCGCCGCCCGGAATCATGCCTTCCTGAACGGCCGCGCGGGTCGCCGAGAGGGCATCTTCGATGCGGTGCTTTTTCTCTTTGAGCTCGGTTTCGGTCGCCGCGCCGACTTGGATGACCGCGACGCCGCCCGAGAGCTTCGCGAGACGCTCCTGGAGCTTTTCGCGATCGAAGTCGCTGTCGGTCTCTTCGATCTGACGCTTGATCATCTCGATGCGACCCTTGATGGCGTCGGGCTTGCCCTTGCCGTCGACGATCGTCGTCTCTTCTTTGGTGACCTTGACCGTCTTCGCCTGACCGAGGAGATCGGGCGTGACTTTGTCGAGCTTGAGGCCGAGCTCTTCGGAGATCACGGTCGCGCCGGTGAGCGCGGCGATGTCCTTGAGCATCTCCTTGCGACGGTCGCCGAAGCCCGGCGCCTTGACGGCGACGGTCGTGAACGTGCCGCGCAGTTTGTTGACGACGAGCGTCGCGAGCGCTTCGCCTTCGACGTCTTCCGCGATGAGCACGAGCGGCTTCTGAACCTGGACGATCTTCTCGAGCAGCGGCAGGATGTCGGCGATCGCCGAGATCTTGCGCTCCGTGACGAGGATGAACGGATCGGTCAGCGTCGCTTCCATGCGCTCCGAGTCGGTGACCATGTACGGCGAGATGTAGCCCTTGTCGAACTGCATGCCGTCTTTGGTCTCGACGTCGGTCTTCGTGGACTTCGACTCCTCGACCGTGATGACGCCGTCCTTACCGACGGCCTGCATCGCTTGGGAGATGAGTCCGCCGATCTCTTTGTCGTTCGCCGAGATCGACGCGACTTGCGCGATCTTCTCCGGCGTGTCGACCTTGACGACCATCTTCTCCATCTCGGCGACGGCCATCTCGACGGCCTTGTCGATGCCGCGCTTGATGAGCAGCGGGTTGGAACCCGCGGTCACGTTGCGGAGACCTTCGCGGATGATCGCCTGCGCGAGCACGGTCGCGGTCGTGGTGCCGTCGCCCGCGATGTCGTTCGTCTTCGAAGCGACTTCCTTGACGAGCTGCGCGCCCATGTTCTCGAAGGTGTTCGGGAGCTCGATTTCCTTCGCGATCGTCACGCCGTCGTTCGTGATCGTCGGCGAGCCGAATTTTTTGTCGAGGACCACGTTACGGCCCTTGGGTCCGAGCGTCACCTTGACCGCGTCGGCCAGGATGTTCGCGCCGCGCTCGAGCGAGCGGCGGGCTTGTTCGTCGAATACGAGTTCTTTAGCAGCCATATCGGTCCTTAGACTCCCGCCGGAACTTTAGCGTCGGTAAAGACCGCGAGGACGTCTTTTTCCGAGATGATGAGAAATTCTTTACCTTCGACCTTTACTTCGGAGCCGCTGTACTTCGAGTAAATGATCTTGTCGCCGACATGGACGTCCATGGCGAGCTTCGTGCCGTTGTCGAGCGTGCGGCCGGTCCCGATCGCGAGGACGACGCCCTCTTGGGGCTTCTCCTTGGCGGTGTCGGGCAGGAAAACGCCGCCCGAAGTCTTTTCCGACTGCTCGACGTGTTCGACGACCAAACGATCGCCCAAAGGCCTGAGATTCACGTGAAAGATGCCTCCAACTCGTTTCTTGAGGGGTATTAGCACTCGTGGCAGACCACTGCCAACCCCGCTGATGTTAGCAGACGTACCGAGGGAGTGCAAGGGGAGGTCTCCGCCGATTCGAACGAGCCGGCATGGCCAGGATCCCGCACGGAACGCTCGCCCACTTCGCGATCAACGCGGACGACGTCGCCCGCTCGCGGACGTTCTACGAACGGCTCTTCGGTTGGCATTTCGAACCCTGGGGACCGCCCGGATTCTTTCGGGCGGAGACGGCCGGCACCGAGCGCGTGGTCGCCGCGATTCAAGAGCGACGGGCGATCGTCCGCGGGACGCGCGCGACGGGATTCGAGTGCACGATCGCCGTCGACGATCTGCGCGCGACGATCGCGCTCGCCGTCGAACTCGGCGGTCGACTCGTCATGGACCCGTTCACGATCCCGGGCGTCGTCGAACTCGCGGCCCTCGAAGATCCCGCAGGCAACGTCGTGACCGTCGGACACTACGAGGACGACGCGTGACCGTCGTCCCCACCTCGCTCCGCGCGTGCGGGACGCGCCGCTAGAGCTTGATCTGCACGTCGAAGGCGGCTTGGAGCGGGATCGTCGTGCCTTCGAACCCGGTGTTGAGGTTGTTGTTGAACACGCCGTAGGGGTACTTGAATTGGACCGGCGTCCCGGCGAGCGGGAGAAAGTTGCCCGAGGGTCCGAGTCCCGCACCGCCCGACGGCAGCTGCGAGTAGACGCAGATGTGCGAGTCGTCCCACGCGTAGCCGCGTTGGAAGCACGTGTCGACGAGGCTCGTGAGCGCGACGTCGAGCTTCACGTTTTTCGTGACGGCGTACGACGACGAGACGCTCATCGTGAAGCGCGCGGGTTGTTGGAACGCACCGAGATTGTCGAAGCGACCCGTGAAGGCGTCGGGGATCATGAGAAACCCGAGAGTGCTCACGGCGCTCTTGCCACTACACGTTCGCGGATTCGCGGTCCCGATTCCGTCGGCGCCCGTCGCGCCGAGTTGCGTGCACCCCGTCGGAACGTAGCCCGGATACGCGAGCGGCGACCCGTATTTCGCGCCCGAGCTGAACGTGAACGTCGGCGTGATGCTGAACTTGCCGTGCTTGTAGTTGAGGATCATCGAGAGGACGTCGGGCGTTTCGTAACCGTTCTCGCCCGTGAACACTTGCGGGATCTGATCGTAGGTCGTGTAGCTGCCGTTTCGATCGAAGAGCGGCTGGGCCGCGAGATCGTAGTACGGATTGCGGATCGGCGCGGCACCCGCGTTGGCGCTCGCGAACGTCGCCGAGGCGTTCGGATTCGCGGTACCGACCGCGATGCCGCACGACGCCGAGTTCCGCGCCGTGATCTTCGCGCAAGCCGACGTGTACGAATTGTACTCTTGGATGTATTGGTTGAGCCCGTCGATGACGTTGGTTCCCGACGGAAAATCCTTGTATTTGATCCGGCTTCGCGTGTACGTGTAGGCGAGCTGCGCGGCGAACCCGTCGCGCGCGAAGTCGCCCTTGCGGACCGCGAGTTCGATCCCTTGCGAGGTCTGTTGGCCGACGTTGAATCCGGAGACCGTCCCGCCGACGCCGATCGGAACGGGTTGGAGTTGGTTCTTCGTCGCGCGATAGAACGGCGTCAGCTTGAACGAGAGATCGGTCCCCTTCACTTGGTGTTCGAGCGAGAAATCGAAGTTATTCGACGTGTCCGGTCGGAGATCGTGGACGGGCGTGTTGTAGCCGTTCGTCAGGAAGAAGCCGCCGATGAAGCTCGCGAGATCGGAATTGACGGCATCGTACTGCAGCCACGACGTGTTGACGGCGCGCGCGTAGACGCCGTACGACGCGCGTAACACGGAATAGGGGCTGAGCGTGTACGTCGCGCCGAGCCGCGGCTCGAGGATGCTCGCCGTGACGTTGTTCGCCTGTTGGTTCACGAGATTCGCCGGCCGCGAACCCGTGCCGAAAACGTCCTTGCAGACCGCCGCGGAGGACCCGACGATCGGGAGCTTCGTAACCGGGTCGACGCCGCCGATCGAGAGTGCCTGCGGTAACGCCGCACCGAGCTTGTAGCAATTCTCGTTATTGTACGCGGCGAACCAGAAGGCGCGCGCGGCGTCGCCCGTCGTGTCGGCGAGACGGTCGTCGTAATTCTCGAAGCGCGCGCCGACGTTCACCGTCACGCGCGCGTTCGGATGCCACTGATCGGTGATCGAACCCGCCGTGAACGCGGGCGAGACTTTGTTGAGCCGCGAGTTGACGTAGCCGTTATCGGTCGCGAGCCAGCGCGCCGACGCGATCGCCGCGGGCGAACCCGCGGGCGCGTTCGTCGCGAGCGTCGTCGCGATGCTCGCGAGATCGCCCGCGTATGCGGACGAATTGGGAAGATCGCCCGGGAGCCCGACGCCCGACGTGCCCGAACCGAAGCAACTCGTCTGCGTCCCCGCCGTCGGATCGTAGCAGAGGCCGTTCGTCCCGACGTAGTTCGCGAACGTGTGACCGAGCGAATTCCCCGAGAATCCGTACGAGAAACGGCGCTGGACCTGCGCCGCCGTATAGGAACCGGTGATCTGGAGCAGGTGCTTGTCGGAGAGTTGATTCGAATAACTCGCGTTGAGACCGAACGTGTGGCTCGGCAACTCGTAATCGTTGAGCTCCGCGCCGTAATATCCGGTGAATTGCTGGTTGGCCGGACCGCCGATGAACCAATTCGAGTATTCCGTGTAGCCGAAGAGCCGCAGGTACGATTTTTCGTCGAAGGCGTGTTGGTATTGGAGCTTCGTGACGGCGACGCCGTTATCGGAATAGTCGCGTGCGTCGTCGGAGAGCGGCGCGCCGAACGCGCGATTGGTCGGGCTGTTCGGAAAATACGCGGGCGTGATGGCGCCGACGGAGGGCGTGGTGAAGAGCGCGCCGTTATAGGTGTAGCCGTCGTGCCAGTACGCCTGACCCGTGCCGCCCGTCGCCTGCGAGACGTTCGCGAGGCCGCCCTGATCGTCGACGCTGCTGTAGTACTTCGCGACCATCTCGCTCGTGAGGTAGAGCAGTTGGACGTCGTCGCGGAGACCGTTCTTGTGCGGGATCGCGAAGTGCAGGTTCGCGACGTTCTCGCGATCGGTCGTGTTCGAGATCGCGTAGGTCGACCCGGGCGCGAAGTTCGAGGTGCCGGGCGTCCCGTCGTAGAGATTGAAATGTCCCTCGGGAAAATAGACCGGATAGAACAACTGCGGATCGCTCACGCCGTTGAACTGATCCGCATACCGGTAATCTTCGTTGACGCCCGCGAAGCCGACGTAGTACGAGAAGAGGCGATTCTTCGTCGCGCCGCCCGCTTCGAACGACGCCTTGTGATAGTACGCGGGACTGCCGAGACCGAGATCGAGCGTCGCGAATCCCGGATACGTCCCGGACTTGACGACCTGATTCACGTAGCCCGCGATCCCCGACGCGTCCGCCGAGGCCGGCGTTCCGCCCGTATAGACCTGGAGTTCTTGCTGGCCGAGGCTCGAGAGCATCGTCTGCGGCGCGTTGTCGTAAACGCGGTTCGCCGGAATGCCGTCGAGTTCGTAGCCGACTTGGTCGATGTCGCCGCCGCGGATGCTCAGCGTCTGGTACCAACCCTGCTGGCCCTGTTGCACGACCGTCCCCGGCACCGACGCGATCGCGCCGTACGAACTATTGAGGCTTCCCGGACCGCCGAGCGCCTGCGCGGCTTCGGCGCCCGCGGCATTGATCGAGTAGACGTCGCTCGTCGTCCCCGGTTTGACGAGACTCGTCGCGCCGCGCGCGGAGACCCTGCCGATCGTCTTGAGCGTTTTGACGATCTGCAGTGCGAGCGTTTGCGTCTGGTCGGCGATGATCGAGACGCCCGGCTGCGAGCTCGGCTCGAACCCTTCGCGTTCGACCGCGATCGTGTACGTATCGGGGACGAGCGAGAGAAAGCGAAAATTCCCCGCGGCATCCGTCGTACTCGACGCGGTCTGCGACGGCGACGTCACGGTCACGCGGGCGCCGGCGACGGGCGCGTGCGAGGTCTCGTCGAGCACGCGACCGATCGCGCCGCCCGTGGTTCCCGCCGAGATGCGAACCGGAATCGCCGAGATGGAAATGCAGAAAAGGACGTAGAGCCAAAATCGTCTCGTCATCGCGCGGCATTCGTTCCGCGTCCCTGCTTTACTTGCCGACCGTTGCCGCCGATTCGTTCGGCACCGTTATGCATCCGTCGAACCCGCGGACCTCCGACGTGGCGGCGTCGCGCACGCGAGTCGGCCGACGACGATCGGTCGTTACTTGTTCATCAGGACGTGGAGCTTGGGGAGCAGGTAGTCCATCGACGCGTCGATCGGATAGTCGGCCCACGCGTATCCGTCGCTCCGCAGGATCGCGTACGCGATCGTCATCGCGATCGACATGACGCAGAAGCGCTTCGTCGCGCCGTTCGTATCGCCGTTGAAGAGCGGCACGAGGAGCCCGATGATCCCGAACGCCGTGAAGATGAACACGAGTGCGGGCTCCATGTCGACGCCCAGAACGAGCGCCGCGAACGTCCCCGCGAGCGTATGGGCGAACGCGAAGAGCGAGACCGCCGTCACGTAGCTGCCGAGAACGAGCCCGACGTAGGCCACGAGCGTGTAGAACGGATTCGCGCGGTCGCGCGGGCGGATGCCCGCGGGCGTCACGGGCCCGCGCGAAGGTTTTCGACGTTCTTCTGTGATCGTGGCCACGTCCAACGCGTCGTCCGCGCGGCCTCGAGAGTTTAGGCTCGATCGAACGGAACGGATCACACTTGGCGTCGAATTCCGTCCGCATGCAGCAGCGCGTCGTTCCCGTCGCCCGGATCCTGCGCGGCGGGATCGCCGCGGGGCTCGCGGGCGCCGTCCTCATCGATTTTTTTCTCCTGATCGCGACCGTCGAGATCGCGCACGCGACGAATTTCGACGGATTCTACGCCTTCGTCGCGTCGGCGCTCGTCGGGAAGGCGGCCTACACGATGCCGTCGGCCGTCGGGATCGGCATCGCGGCGCACGTCGCCGTGAGCCTCGGGTGGGGGATCGGATACGCGTATCTCGCCGCGACGACGCCGCAAGTTCGCGCGCGACCGCTGCTCTCGGGGACCGTCTACGGACTGCTCGTGATGACGGCGATGCAGATCGTCGAGGTCGCGGCGAACGTCTACAGCCTGCCGACGCCGACGTCGGTGCTGATCGGAACGATCGCGCACGTCGTCTTTTTCGGCATCCCCGTCGCGTACGTCGTGAGGCGCTTCGAGTCGGCATGATCGCGCGGCTCGCGATCGACCTCGCGGCGATTCGCGCGAACGTCGCGACGATGCGCGCGGCGATCGCGCCCGCCGGATACTACGCCGTCGTGAAGGCCGACGCGTACGGTCACGGGCTCGTCCCCGTCGCGCGCGCGATCGCGGCGCAAGTCGACGGATTTTGCGTCTATCGCGCGGACGAGGCGTTCGCGTTACGCGCGGCGGGGATCGAACGCCCGATTCTCGTCCTCGGCCCGGTCGAGCGCCGCGAGCTCGCCGCGCTCGTCGCGTCCGAGATCGCGCTCGCGCTCTGGGACGACGGTGCGTTCCGCGACGAGCTCGCGCGCGTCGCACGGCGCGCGAACGCGCGCGCGGTCGTTCACGTGAAGATCGACACGGGCGTCGCGCGACTCGGTCTCGATCCCGCCGATGCGGCGGGTGCGCTCGCGCGTTTTCTCGCCGATCCCGCGCTCGACGTCCGCGGCGCGTTCACGCATCTCGCGGCGGCCGAGGAGCTCGAATCCGCGTTCACGCTCGAACAGCTCGCACGCTTCGACGGCGCGCTCGCGCCGCTCGACGGAACGCTCGCGGCCCGCGGCGTCGCGCGCCACGCCGCGGCGAGCGCGGCGGCGATGCTGTTCCCGAAACTCCGTCTCGATTTCGTGCGCGCGGGCATCGCGACGTACGGCATCTGGCCCTCCGAAGGGACGCGTCGCGCCGCGGGCGACCGCATCGCGCTCGCGCCGGCGCTCGCGTGGACGACGCGTTGCGTCGTCGTCCGCAACGTCGCCGCGGGCCGTTCCGTCGGCTACGGTTGCGCGTTCGTCACGGCGCGGCCGTCGCGCATCGCCGTGCTGCCGATCGGTTACGCCGAAGGACTACCGCGCGCGCTCTCGGGTCGCGGTCGCGCGCTGGTCGCGGGGACGTGCGTGCCGTTCGTCGGTCGCATCTGCATGAACATGAGTTTTCTCGACGTGACCGACGCGCCGCTCGCGCACGTCGGCAGCACGGTCACGCTCGTCGGTCGCGACGGAACGCTCGAACGATCCGCGAACGATCTCGCGCTCGACGCGGAGACGATCGGATACGAACTCGTCGCGCGCCTGCCGCCCGGCATCCCGCGCGATTATGCGGACGCGGGCGCGCGCTCCGTGACGGACGCGCCGAACGCGAGCGCCTCGCCGAGATCGAGCGTCCCCTCGTAGATCGCGCGGCCGACGATCGCCGCGTCGACGTTCGCAGGCGTCCCCGCCGCGAGTCGGACGAGGTCGTCGATCGTGCGCGCGCCGCCGCTCGCCGTCACGCGAACCGGAGCGAGCCTCGCCACGTCCGCGAGCGCCGCGACGTCGTAGCCCGCGCCCGTGCCGTCGCGCGCGATCTCGGTGAACACGATCCGTCCGATCCCCCACGAGACGAGTTCGCGGACGAACGCATCGCGCGTCCGTCCGGCGTCGGTCCGCCATCCGCGCACGGCGACCGCGCTCCCGCGCGCGTCGACGCCGCCGATCACGCGCTCGCCGAACGCGCTCGCGATCGCGCGCGACGTCTCGGCATCCTCGACGAGCACGGTGCCGAGCACGACGAACGCCGCGCCCGCATCGAAACGCACGCGCGCGTCGTCGGCCGTCCGGATCCCCCCGCCCGTCTGCACCGGGACGTCCGTCGCCGCGCAGATCGCGCGGAGCGCCGCGAGATTCTCACCCGTGCCGAACGCGCCGTCGAGATCGACGACGTGGATGCGCGCCGCACCCGCGCGCGCGAACGCGCGCGCGCGATCGACCGGATCGCCGTCGTAGCGGGTCTCGCGCGCCGGATCGCCGAGCACGAGTCGCACGCAGCGGCCGCCGCGCAGGTCGATCGCGGGAACGATCGTCACGCGAGCGGGGCGAGCGGCTCGCGTGCGAGCGCGATGAAATTATCGAGCAGGCGCGCCCCCGTCGCCTGACTCTTCTCGGGATGGAACTGCGTCGCCATGACGTTGTCGCGCGCGACGATCGCGGCGAACCGCGTACCGTGTTCGCACGACGCGAGCGTGAGCGCGTCGACGTCGGCGCGATAGCTGTGCAAGAAATACGCGAACGATCCCGACGGAACGTCGCGGACGAACGGATGCGCTCGCTCGATCGCGAGATCGTTCCAGCCCATGTGCGGCACGCGCGGGGCGCCCGAGAAGCGCGTGACGTCGCCCGCGAAGATGCCGAGTCCGGCGTGCTCGCCGTACTCGAAACTCCGCTCGTAGAGCACTTGCATGCCGACGCAGATGCCGAGAAACGGTTTTCCCGCGTCGACGATCTCGCGCGCGGCGACGTCGAGACCGCGCGCGCGCAGCGCGTCCATCGTCGCGGCGAAGGCGCCGTCGCCCGGTAAGATCGCGGCGTTCGCGCGACGCGCGACGTGCGGATCGTCCGTCACGTGGAACGAGGCGCCGCGACGCGTGAGGGCGGAGACGAGCGACCCGAGATTGCCGCCGCCGTAGTCGAGGACGGCGATCATCTCAGCCGCCGACGATGTGTCGTTCGCCCGGCATCGCGGGCCCGGCCGGGAAGCGCGAATTCGAATCGAGGCGCGCGTCGAGCGCGGCGTACGGCCGGTGCGCCGGGCCGACGTAGAGTTGGCGCGGGCGCGTGATCCGCTGATCGGGATCCTCGCTCATCTCTTTCCAGTGCGCGAGCCATCCGGCGGTCCGCGAGAGCGCGAAGATCGCCGTGAACATGTTGATCGGAATACCGAGCGCCTTCATGATGAGCCCGGAATAAAAATCGACGTTGGGATACAATTTTCGCGAGACGAAGTAATCGTCTTCGAGCGCGAGGCGCTCGAGCTCGATCGCGAGCTGGAAGAGCGGATCGTCCGTCGCGCCCGTCTCGCTCAGCAGATCTTCGTACACGCGCTTCATCACCTTGGCGCGCGGGTCGTAGCTCTTGTAGACGCGGTGTCCGAAACCCATCAGGCGGAACGGATCGTCCTTGTCCTTCGCGCGCCGGATGACGTCCGGGAGCTTGTCCTTCGATCCGATCTGCACGAGCATGTTGAGCACCGCTTCGTTCGCGCCGCCGTGCAGCGGTCCCCAAAGCGACGAGATGCCGGCGGCGACGCATGCGAACGGGTTCGCGCGGCTCGACCCGACCGTCCGCACGGTCGAGGTCGACGCGTTCTGCTCGTGATCGGCCTGCACGATGAGGAGCGCGTTGATCGCGCGCGCGAACGTCGGGTTCGCGACGTACGGCTCGGCCGGGACCGAAAACATCATCCGCAAAAAATTCGTGCTGTAGTCCAGATCGTTGAGCGGATAGACGAACGGCTGTCCGACCGAGTATTTGAACGCCATCGCGACGATCGTCGGCATCTTCGCGATGAGACGTTGGATCGAGATCATGCGCTGTTCGGGATCGGAGACGTCGATCGAATCCGGATAGAAGGCCGAGAGCGCGCCGACGACGCCGAGCAGGATCGCCATCGGATGCGCGTCGCGACGGAAACCGCGATAGAACGACGTCAGTTGCTCGTGAACCATCGAGTGATACGTGATCGTCTTCGAAAACGATTCGAGTTCGCTCGGGATCGGGAGCTCGCCGAAGAGCAACAGATACGCGACTTCGATGAACGAACTGCGCTCCACGAGTTCGTCGATCGCGTAGCCGCGATAGAGCAGGACGCCCGCGTCGCCGTCGACGTACGTGATCGCCGAACGACAACTCGCCGTGCTCGAGAAACCCGGATCGAACGTCAGCGTGTCGGTCGCGTCGAAGAGCCGCCGTACGTCGACCGCGCCCGCACCGACGGTCGCGTCGAGATGCGGGAAGTCGGCGACGCGCTCGCCCGCCCCGTCGACGAGGGCGTACGGCCGCGCCTCGCCCCGCGCGATGGAAACTCCGTTCGATTCCGACATGACCTTACGCCAACAGCCCTTTCGTCGAAGGAACGGACGCGTCGCCCGTCTCGATTTTCGCGGCGGCGAACGATCGCGCGAACGCCTTGAACGACGCCTCGCAGAGATGGTGCGAGTTCTCGCCCGCGAGCTGCACGAGATGGAGGTTGAAGCGACCGTTCTCGGCGACGCTGTGAAAAAAATGCGGCACGAGTTCGGTTTTCAGATCGCCGAGATTCTCGACGCCGAAACGGACCGTGACGTTCGACCACGCGCGTCCGGAGAGATCGACGCTCCCGAGCACGAGCGCGTCGTCGAGCGGGACCGCGAGCGAGCCGAACCGCGCGATGCCGCGCTTCTCGCCGAGCGCCTGATGGATCGCCGTTCCGAGCGCGATGCCGACGTCCTCGACGAGGTGATGGTGATCCATCCCGTCGCCGCGCGCGCGGAGCGTGAGGCCGCACCCCGCGTGCTTCGCGAACGCGTCGAGCATGTGGTCGAGAAACTTCACGTCCGTCGCGATCGCGATCGGTCCGCCGTCGAGATCGAGATCGAGCGAGATCGCCGTCTCCTTCGTCTCGCGCGCGATCGTCGCGCGACGGGGCGCGAGCCTCACGAGGCCGACCGCGCTTCGAGCTTCGTCCACGTCATCTCGTCGGGCCCCGTGTACGTCGCCTGCGGACGGATCAGGCGATTGTCGGCGAGTTGCTCGAGGACGTGCGCGGCCCATCCCACGATCCGACCGCACGCGAACAGACACGTGAATTCGTCGGCGGGGATGCCGAGCGCGTGGAGCGTCGGCGCGGTGTAGAATTCGACGTTCGCGAAGATCTTGCGACCCGGTTTTTTCTCCGCGAACGCCGCGTTCGCGGCGTCCTCGAGCGCGCGCGCGATCGCGTACCACGGCGTCTCCGTCGTTTCCGCGAGCGCCCTCGCCATCGACTCGAGATGCGCGGCGCGCGGATCGCGGACGCGATATTCGCGGTGGCCCATGCCCATCACGCGCTCGCCGCGCGCGAGCATCTCGCGAACGTACGACTCGGCGCGATCCGGCGTGCCGATATCGACGAGCGTCGCCATCACGCGGCTCGGCGCGCCGCCGTGGAGATCGCCCTGCAACGTGGCGAGCGCGGCCGTGGCGGCGGCGAAGAGATCGGCGCGCGTCGACGCGGCGACCCGCGCGGCGAACGTCGACGCGTTATAGGAGTGATCGGCGAGGAGGACGAGATACGTGTCGAGCGCGCGCTCGGCTTCGGGCTCGGGGACGCGACCCGAGCGCATGTAGAGAAAATTCGCGGCCGTCGAGAGCTGCGGCTCGGGCGCGATCGGCTCGAGTCCGCGACGGATACGATCCCACGCCGCGACGATCGTCGGCATGCGCGCGATCACGTGGATCGCGCTCCCGGTGTTCGAGGCGTGCGAGCCGTCCGGAAGCGTCGGAATCGTCAGCGAGAGCGCCGAGACGGCCGTTCGCAGGACGTCCATCGGCCACGCGTCGCGCGGGATGACTTTGAGCGCCGCGATCTGCCCGGGCGTCATCGCCCGATTCGCCGCGAGTCGGACCGTGAAGTCCGCGAGCGCGGGGGCGTTGGGGAGGCGGCCGAAGAGCAAGAGGAACGCCACCTCTTCGAAGGACGCCCGTTCCGCGAGATCCGCGATGTCGTAACCGCGGTAGCGCAACCGACCGGCCGCACCATCGACGTTACAGATCGCGGACGTCCCGACGACGACGCCCTCGAGTCCCCGGTCGACGACGGTGCCGAGCGAAACCATATCCGACGATTCCTGAGGTCGAATCATAATTCATGCACCGCGCGACGTGCGACGTTTGGCGGACGTCGTCCGCGGCCGTGCCGACCGCGAGGACGGATCGCGACGCGCGTTCGATCGCGTGGCGACCGCGGGACGTCGGCACCTCGGCCGACGACGGCGAGCCGCTAAGTGTAAAATATGCGCCAAGCGCCACGCTCGCGCTCCTCGAAATCCGTTAGTCGGTCCGCGTGCGGTCTCTTGACCGCTTCGAATATTCCGACCGATGATATCCCGACGCGATGCCGTCTCACGACGGCGCGACGTTTCGCATTCCGTCGACGCGTCTCAGAAACGGAACCCCGCTCGTGAACCATCTCGCACGACTTGCCAGAATCGCCTTTTCCACGGGCCTCTTCGGCGCGGCGGTCCTCGTCGTCATTTCCGGAACGCGGGCCGATTCGCTAACCGCGCGGGCGTCGTCGGCGCGATTACTCGAACCCGTCGGCGCGCGCGCGCTCGCTCCGGCCGAGCGCGTGCGTCTCGCGCGCTCTTTCGAATTACTCGGCAGAGGGAGCGTCGACGTCCGCGGCGCGCGCGCGCTCGATCGCGAGATCGTCGCGGCGCTCGGCGGAACCGCCGCGGTCGCGCGACGCGCTGCGGCGTACCGCGCCGCCACGCACGAGCCGGAATACGAATTCGTGTTCGTCCGCACCGACGCGACCGGGCGTACGACGGGTACCGACGTCGCGCCGGGAGCGTATCTCGCGTCGGTCGTGCTCGAACGCGACGGGGACGACGTCGCCGCGCCGCTCGTCGTGCCCGCGGAGCTCGACGCCTGCGCGTATTGGGATGCGGCGCGCGGTCGCGACGGACGTTCCGGACCGCTCCTGGCCGAAGACGGCGGCTGCGATTACGTCCGCGAGCGGATGGCGGATCGGATCGCGCGCCTTACGCCGAACCCGAGCGCCGTCGACGATTTCGACGCGGCCCGCGCGCGGCGTTTCGTCTATCCCGACGACTACTGAGCGCCCGTCGTCTCAGGGTGCGGGCGCGCTCGAGAGCGTCCGACCGCGATCGAGCGCGGCACGGACGAGACGATCGACGAGCGCGTCGTAAGAGATCCCCGCCGCCGCGCACTCTTCGGGGAGCAGGCTCGTCTCGGTCATCCCCGGGAGCGCGTTGGTCTCCAGGATGAACGGCCGGCCGCCGGCCGTGACCATGAAATCGGTACGCGAGTAATCGCGTAGCCCGAGCAACCGGTGCGCGGAGAGCGCGAGCATCTGGAGCCGATGCGCCAGATCGCGATCGATCTTCGCGGGCACGTCGTGGCGGCTCGCCCCCGCTTCGTACTTCGCTTCGTAATCGTAGAAGTCGTGACCGATCGGAACGATCTCGACGACCGGGAGCGCCTCTTCGAACAAGACGCCGCACGAGAACTCGCGACCGTCGACGAATTCCTCGGCGAGGATCGCGCGACGATGTTCCGAGATCGCGATCATCGTCCGCGACCATTCCTCGTGCGTGCGCACGAGCGAGACGCCCGTGCTCGAGCCTTCGTCGCGCGGTTTCACGACGAGCGGAAGGCCGAGCGAACCCGGCAAGAGCGGGAGCGTCCCGCCGTCGAAATCGAACGTGTCCCAGGCGGGCGTCGGCAATCCTTCGGCACTGAACAATTTTTTGGTGAGGTGCTTGTCCATCGCGAGCGCGCACGAGCGGAGATCGCTCCCCGTGTAGGGCACGCGCAACCATTCGAGCACGCCCTGTAACGTGCCGTCTTCGCCGCCCGCGCCGTGGAGCGCGTTGAACACGAGATCGGGCGCGATCTCGCGCACGCCCTCCACGAACCGCTCGTCGAAGTCGAGCGATCGCGCGTCGTAGCCGAGACGTTCGAGCGCGTTCATCACGCCCCGACCGCTCGCGATCGAAACCTCGCGCTCGCTACTGGGACCGCCCATGACGACCGCGACGCGCGCCTTCACGCGAATACTCCGATGAAATGCACTTCGAGTTCGAGTTCGACGCCCGTACGCTCGGCGACCCCTCGACGGACGCGGCCGAGTAACGTCGCCACGTCGGACGCCGTCGCGCGACCGCGATTGACGATGAAGTTCGCGTGTAGGTCGGAGACCTCGGCGTCGCCCTCGCGCCAGCCCTTGGCGCCGATCGATTCGATGAGTCGCCCGGCGCTATCGCCCGTGGGATTGCGAAAGCACGACCCGGCGTTGGGGAGTCCGATCGGCTGGGTCGCCTTGCGCCGCACGAGCCGCAGTTGCGTGCGCGCGCGGACGACGGCGGGCTCCTCGCGCGCGAACGCGAGGCGCACGCGCGAGACGACGGCGTCGTGCGCGAGGGTCGTGTGCCGGTAGAAATAGTGCGGCGTCACCGGATGCGGCTCGGGTTTCGCCGGCGTCTGCACGAGCACGTCGCGCAAGAACTCGCCGATCTCGCGATCGGTCCCCGCGTTCATCCGCGTCAGGCCGCCGACGCTCCCCGGGATACCCGCGAGCGCGTCGATGCCGGAGGCGCCCGCGCCCGCAGCCTGCGCGACGAGCGCGGGCGCACTCGCCGACGCGCCCGCATCGACGAGCACCTCGCCGTCCGTCGTGCGGACGGCGATCTCGGAGAACGTCCCGCCGAGCCGCAGGACGAGCCCGCGCATCCCGCCGTCGCCGACGAGCAGATTCGAACCGCTCCCGAGCACGAACCACGGGAGCTTGCGCGCGAACGCGAGCCGCATGACGTCGGCGAGTTCCTCGACCGTTTCGAGCGCGAGCACGACGTCGGCGGGACCGCCGATCTTCCACGACGTGTACGCGGCGAGCGGCTCGTCGAAACGCGCGCGCTCGGCGAATCGGTCGCGCAAGAACGCGCGGTCGCGCTCCGCGAGCACGCTCATCGCGATACGCTCGCGCGGCCGCGCGCCGCAGCGGACGCGAGCGCGGATCTCGCGCACGCCGCACGCTCCGCATCGAGAGCCGTCGCGCGTGGCGCGCGAGCGTCCGTCATCGCAGGCGCTCCGCGAGCGCCGCGGAGGCGTTCGTGATCGAACCGGCGCCGAGCATGAGGACGAGCGCGCCCGCGGGCGCGTTCGCGAGCAGGTACTCCGGAAGCGCGTCGCTCGGG
>CAZZXB010000067.1:15144-16454 GCA_964658025.1 uncultured Janthinobacterium sp. | reverse complement strand
CGCGCCGTCGCGCAGGCGCGCGTCGCCGAGCCGGTCGACGAAGAGGTTCGGCACGGGGACGTCGTCCGGACCGACGCCGTCGACGCCGAGCAGGCGCAGCACGGAGCGCTCGACCGAAACGGTCGAATGCGCGGCGATGAATCGGCCGACGGGATCGACGATCGCGCGTGCGAGGACGCGCGAGGCATCGACCGTCCGCTCGTCGATGCGGAGCTTCATGGTGTGACGACGGAGTTTCCAGCCCCGAGCGCGGAACCCATCGTACGCCGCGACGGAGCGAAACCTCGCCCGCCGCCGCGAGTACCGCTCCCCGAAGATCGAAAGAAGGAGGACGACGATCGAAGAGTTGGCCGACGAGGAGTTGGTCCGGCTCGTACTCGGCGGCGACCGCGAGCGGTTCGCCACCTTGGTCGACCGTTACAAACGCGGCATCACGAAATTCATCAGCGCGAGCGTTCGCGGACCGGCCGACGCGGCCGATCTCGCCCAAGACACGTTCGTCCGCGCGTTCGTCCACCTCGATTCGTTCAATCCGAGTCTCGGCAAGTTCTCGACGTGGGTCTATCACATCGCACGCAACGTCGTGCGCACGCATCTCGCGAAGTCGCTCCGCCGCCCCGCGACGCAAGAACTCGGCGAGGATCGCACGATCGAGGCCGTGCTCCCCGATCTCTCGCCCGAAGCCGACCCCGCGCGCGGACTGCTTCGCGGCGAGGCCGAGTCGGAAGTCCGGCTCGCGCTCGCCGACCTGCCCGAACGGACGCGTACGGTCCTCTCGCTTCGCTATTACGACAACATGGAGTATCAGACGATCGCGGAGACGATGGGCCTCTCGCTCGGGAACGTGAAGACGCTGATCCACCGCGGCAAGCTCGCGCTCGCCCAGCGTATGCGCGAACGCGAGGCCGCCGCGACGGACGCGCTCGCACCGCGATCCGCGAAGGGAGGCTCGCGTGCGCTGCTCGTTTTTTGAGACCCGCCTCGCGGCCTACGTCGACGGAACGCTCGCGCCGCACGCGCGCGCGGGGCTCGCGCGCCATCTCGCGACGTGTCCGCACTGCACGGACCTGCTCGCGGAACTGCGCTGCGTCGACGGCTTGCTCGGCGCGCCGCGTTCGTCCGAACCCCCGCGCGACTTCACGACGGACGTGATGGGGCGCGTTCGCGCGATGCCCGCGCACCCCGAGCCCGTCCGCGCGCGCCATCGCTATCTGCGCGTGCTCGCGGCGTACGTCGCCTTCGGTTGGGTGACGATCGCCGCGTTCTTCGCGTTCGGCGGCGGCTCCGCACGCGCCGCGCTCGGCGCGTTC
>CAZZXB010000067.1:0-15134 GCA_964658025.1 uncultured Janthinobacterium sp. | reverse complement strand
CGACCGGCACGGCGGCCGCGACGTTATCGGCGGCCGCGCGACATCTCTTCGGTCGCCAAACCTCCGACGTCACCGCGGGCGCGAGCGTCGTCCTCGGTCTCGACGCGCTGCTCGCGGCGGCGCTCGTGGCGCTCTACGCGTACCTCCGCGCGGCGCGACGTAGGGCCGATTTTTCGCGAGGCGACGAATGATCCCGGTCCGTCGTTTCTTCGCGCTCGTCGCGGTCTTCGTCGCGCTCGCCGCGATCGTCGCGCTTCCGGCCTCGGCCGAGTCGTTCAGCCGCGGAAAGACCGTGTGGTTCAGCCATCTCGATCTCGGCGAGGGCGACGTCGTACGCGGCAATCTCGACATCGTGTTCGGAAGCGTCACCTGCGACGACGGCGCCGTCGTCGACGGCGACGTGCGGACGTTCTTCGGCAGTTTCGACCAGCTCGACGGGTGTGCGGTCGGCGGTCGCGTCGTCCACGCGTTCGACGACGGCGCGGTGCCGTGGCTCGGCCCGCTTTCGAGCGACGATCTCTTCACGCAGTACGACGGCTTCTTCCGCAAACTCGGTTGGGACGTCGTCGTGCTCTTCGCGTTCTTACTCTTTCCGATGCGCGTGCGCGTCGCGCTCGATCGCGTCGAAAAACATCCCGGACTCTCCGGTGCGGCGGGTCTCGTCGCGGCGGTGGCGTTGTTTCCGATCGCGATCCTGCTCGTGTGCACCGTCGTCGGCATCCCGCTCGTCCCGATCCTCTTCGCCGCGTTTCTCGCGTGCGTGTGGATCGGGTACGCGAGCGTCGGCATGTTGATCGGTCGGCGGCTCTACGAACTGCTCGTGCCGCACGCGTCGGCCTCGCCGCTCGGCGCGCTCGCGCTCGGCCTGCTCGTCGTCTCGGTCGCCGAATCGTTCCCGCTCGTCGGCTGGGCGGTCGGCGCGCTCGTCCTGCTCGTCGGGCTCGGCGCGGCGTGCCTCGCGTTCGTGCGCGAGACCTCGTTCCGCGCGTTCACGCACGGCGTCGCGACCACGAGCGGTCGCGTCGATCGACCCGCGTAGGTCGGCGCGCTCCCGAAAATTCGCGCCGAGGGCGTGGGGCCCCAAGCGCGAAACGGACCGCTCGTCGCTATCGCACCTTGGAGGACCACATGGCAACCATCGTGACCGGCCTGCTGCAGGGAACCGACCTCAGCACCCTGCGTGCCGCCATTCGCGACGCGGGTCACGACCCCGATTCGTTGCAGGTGCTCTCACCCGACGACGCCCAGGAGAGTTCGTCGAGTCACTTCGTCGGGCGCGATATGCTCGGCGATCACGGGTCGACCGGGACGGGCGTTCCCGGGATCACGAGCTCGCAGAACCGGCGCGAGTATTTTCGGAACGACTCGATCACCGATCGCCTCGGCGATTTCGAGATCCCCGACAGCGAAGTCGATAATTACGTCGAAGCGATCGAACGCGGCCGGTCGGTCGTCGCGTACTTCGCGAAGCCCGCGACCGTCGACGCGGTCGAGGCGGCGTTCCGCGGCGCGAACCTGAGTAACGTCCGCCGCTTCTGACGCGGAGCGCGGTTCGCGATGGCGCCGGAGCCGACGCGGACGTCCCGTCAGACCGAAGCCGCCGCCCCCGAGCGCGCCGGATGATCGTCCGGCACGTCGTGTCCGCGCACGACGTGGCGTCGTCGACGACGCGCGCTCCGCAAGCGCAGACCCAACCGATCCGACGAGCCGGACTGCCGACGACGAGCGCGAAATCCGGGACGTCGCGCGTGACGACCGCCGCGGCACCGACCATCGCCCACTTCCCGATCTTCACGTTGGGAAGGATCGTGCTGTTCGCACCGATCGCGGCACCGTCGCCGACCGTCGTCTCGCCGACTTCCCAATCGCCGTCGCCGAGCGGGGCGAACGTCGGGTCGGTCGCGCGCGGTCGCACGTCGTTCGTGAAAACGGCGTGCGGGCCGACGAACACGCCGCGTCCGAGGGTGACGCCGTGATAGACGCAGGCGTAGTTCTGGAGTTTCGAATCGTCGCCGATGACGACGTCGAAATCGACGAAGGCACCCTTGCCGACGATGCAACGCGCGCCGATCTTGGCGCGCGTGCGCACCTGCGACTGGTGCCAGATCTTACTGCCCGAGCCGATCTCGGCACCGTTCTCCACGAGCGCCGTCTCGTGGACGAACGCGTCGGCGGCGACGCTCATACGCCGCGCACCGATAACGTCGTCGGCACGCGATTGATGTAATCGGTCGCCTCTTCCGCGATCCGGAGCGACGCGAGCGCGATCGCCGGATGCGGGAGCGGTCCGCCGCGGATGCCCTTGACGAACACCTCGAGCTCGCACGCGAGCGGCTCGCGCTTCTCGACGGGCAACGTGATGAGCGTGCCCTCTTTGTATTGCTTGACGAGTTCGTCGTAATCGCCCGTCGGTTCGAACGAGACGCCCGGCGCGAACCACGCTTCTTGCGTGATGTAATCGACGCGGCAGTATCCGTGCGTCCCGGTGATCGAGAGCTCGCGAACCTTCACGGGCGTGATCCAATTCGCTTCGATCGAGACGACGCATCCGGCGGCGTCGAGCAATAACGTCGCGAAGTCGAGCCGATCGCGCAACACGGCCATCCCGCCCTGCGCGCAGAGCAGGTTGAGACGCGCGCCCGTGATGAACGCCGCCATGTCGATATCGTGGACGCCGATGTCGATGAGCACGCTCGCGTCGCGGATCCGCGGCGGCAACACGCCGACGCGACGCGCCGACATGCTGATCAAGCGCCCGAGATTTCCGCCGGCGACGAAATCGCGAACGGCGGTCATCGCGGGGTTGTAGCGCTCGACGTAGCCGATCATGAGCGGGATGTTCGCGCGGCCGCAGAGCGAGATGAGTTTCTTCGCGGCTTCCATCGTGTGCGCGATCGGTTTCTCGATCAGGAGCGCCACGCCGGCCTCGATGAACGGCATCGCGACCTCTTCGTGCAGGCTCGTCGGGACGCAGACGACGGCGCCGTCGAGACCGTGGGCGATGAGATCGGCCGTCGACGTGAAGACGCGGTGGCCGGCGCTCTCCGCGTGCAACGCCGCCATCTGCGACGGCTCGGCGACGCCGACGAAATCGACGCCCGGCATGGCGGCGAGGTTGCGCGCGTGATGACGCCCGATCGCCCCGAAACCGACGACGCCGATCCGCAGTTTGCGCTCGTTCACGCGGTAGCCGGAGCTCCGACGGCGTCGCGTAGGGCGGCGACGACCGCGGCGAGTTGCGCGGAATCGAGCATCGGATGGATCGGCAGCGCGAGGATCTGTTGCGAGACGCGCTCGGCGACGGGGAAATCGCCCGGACCGTACCCGTACCGCGCGAACAACGGATGGAGGTGGAGGGGCTTGGGATAGTAGATGCCGCTCCCGACGTTGCGCTTCGCGAGCGCGGCGCGGACGTCGTCGCGATTCGCGCCGTTCGGCGTGCGCCCCGCATCGATGACGATCGAATACTGATGGTACGCGTGTTCGACGCCCGCGGGCACGTACGGGGTGTCGAGCCCCGCGATTCCGGCGAGACCCGCATCGTAGTACGCGGCGTTGGCACGGCGCGCCCGCGAGATCTCGTCGAGGCGCGAGAGCTGGACGCGACCGATCGCGGCCGAGAGATCGGTCATCCGATAATTGTATCCGAGCGAGAGATATTCGTAGCGGTCGCCCTGGCCGTGATGGCGGAAGCGACGCGCGCTCGCGGCGATCGCGTCGTCGTCGGTCGTGAACATCCCGCCCTCGCCCGTCATGAGATTCTTCGTCGCGTAGAACGAAAACGACGCGCACTCGCCGATCGCGCCCGCACGCTTGCCGTCGCGCTTCGCGCCGACCGACTGACACGCGTCCTCGACCGTGCGGACGCCGCGCGCGTGCAGCGCGGCGACGCCCTGCGGATCGACGGGGAGACCGAAGAGGTCGACGAGCATCGCGGCACGCGTCTTCGAACCGACCGCCGCGAGCATCGCTTGCGGGTCGACGTTGTACGTGCGCGGATCGATGTCGACGAAGCGCGGGATCGCGCGTTGCATGACGATCGGCGTCGCGGTCGCGGCGAACGTGAACGGCGTCGCGAGCACTTCGTCGCCCTCGCCGATCCCGATCGCGTCGAGCCCGGCGTGGTTCGCCGCCGTGCCGGAATTCATCGCGACGGCGTGCCGGACGCCGACCATCTCGGCGAAGGCGCTCTCGAAGGACAGGACTTCGGGGCCCTGCGCGAGTTGGCCGGAGCGCAACACGGCGGTGACGGCGGCGACTTCTTCCTCACCCACATGCGTCACGACGAGCGGTACGGAAACGTCGAGGGTGGTTGGAGTCATAAAAAGACAACGCCTCCGCGGGTGGATTATGTTCCCGATCTTCTTTTACGATACTTCGGTTACAATCGGACCGTAAACGCGCTTAAGGCGCGTCACATCACATACCTTCGTCAAACGTGCTCGTAAGGTTAAGATCGGAGCGTCAATGTTCCATGGGTAGCCGGGTTCCGTGAAGATCGTTTCCATCGTCGGCGCGCGTCCGGAATTCGTGCAAGTCGCCGTCCTCTCGCCGCTCTTGCGGCGGGCGCACGAAGAGATTCTCGTCCACACGGGTCAACATTACGACGAGCGGATGTCCGACCGGTTCTTTCAGCAACTAAATATTCCCGAACCCGACTACAATCTCGGCGTCGCGGCCGCGACGCCGAGCGCGCAGACGGGGGAGATGATCGCCTCGCTCGCCGACGTCTTCCGCGCGACCGATCCCGATCTCGTCATCGTCCGCGGCGATACGAGCAGCACGCTCGCGGGCGCGCTCGCGGCGAAGAGTCTCTTCCTCCCGCTCGCCCACATCGAGGGAGGGATGCGGTCCTACGATCGCACGATGCCCGAAGAGATCAACCGCGTCGTCGCCGACCATATCTCCGACGTCGCGCTCGTCACGGACGAGGCGGCGCGCGGGCGCCTCGCGGCGGAGGGGATCGTGCGCGACGTCCACGTGTGCGGAGATGTGATGTACGACATCTTCTTGCGCGCGCGCGACGCGGCGCGCGCCTCGCTCTCGGAGCATCTCCGTCCGCTCGTCTCGGCGCCGTACGATCTCCTGACGCTCCATCGGGCGGAGAACACCGACGATCGCGCGCGCCTCGCCGCGATCGTCGCGGGGTTCGAGGGGGCTCCGCGGCCGATCGTCTTCCCCGTCCACCCGCGCACGGCCGCGCGCCTGCGCGATTTCGGCATCCCGCTTCCGCCCGCGATCGTTCCGGTCGAACCGCTCGGCTATCTCGACGTCGTCGCGCTCGAATCGGGCGCGCACGCGATCTTCACGGATTCGGGCGGCGTGCAGCGCGAGGCGTACTTCGCCGGCGTCCCCTGCGTGACGGTTCGCGACTCGACCGAATGGACGAACACGGTGGAGGCCGGCTGGAATAGGCTCGTCGGCGCCGACACCGCGAAGATTCGCGCGGCGCTCCGCTCGGAGCTCCCGCGGCCCGCCGAGCGGCCGCCGCTCTTCGGCAACGGCGACGCCGCGGAGCGGATCGTCGCCGCGCTCGACGATCCGGCGACGCGCGAGATCGTTCGCGTCGCGCGCGAGACCCGGCGCGCGCGGGACTACGCGGCGTCGGCGGAGGGCATCGGGCGGGCGTGAGCCCGCGGCGCTCCGAGGCGGAGCAGCGTGAGCGCGAAGGCCGCCGCGTTGCCGACCAAGAGCACGGAGATCACGTCGGTGAGCGTGCGATGGTGGAACGAGACGCCGAGGATCTCGACGGCCGTCACGAGACCGAGCGGGACGAGAAAGTCGAATTGGTGGACGCCCATCTTGTAGGTGACCACGACGTTGAGCGCCGCGAGAAACACGGTCGCGACGCCGTACGAGAACACGTAGGGTGCCGCGGGCGCGAACGCGGCCCCGGCGAGCGTCGTGACGATGAAGGCCGGAAAGAGCGCGTAGACCACGAGTCCGGCGGCGGAGACCGCGAGCACGAGACCCATCGCCTGGAGGAAGATCGGCATCGCCGACTCGCCCGAGAGCGTGAGCCGCGTGGCCTTCGGCAACACGACGGTCGGCACGAACGCCACGAAAAAGAAGAGGATCTTTCCGGCGAGCGAGAGCGCGCCGTAGAGACCCGCCGTCGTCGGATCGGCGTAGTGCTTCACCACGAGCACGTCGAAATATCCGAGCACGGTGAGCAGCAGCATCGCGAGCGCGACGTTCGCCGCGGTCCGCGCGAGCCGACGCGCGTCGATGAAGAGCGGCGAACGATCGACGTCCGCGAAGCGTTTCCGTAGCGCGAAAATCGTCGCGCCGAGCGCGGTGATCGTTCCGACGGCCCACCCGCCGAACGCGCCGGCGACGCCGAATCCGGCGTACACGAGCGCGATGCCGAGGATCGCCTTGAGCAGGCTCTCGACGGTCGAGAGCGCCGAGTAGGCGACGAATTCCTCGATCCCTTGAAAGACCGCGCGGAGCGGCCCGACCGTGAACGTCATCGCGACGATCGCGACCGTGAACCAGACGGCGCGGACGTCGTCGATCTTGAGAAACGCGCCGATCGGCCCCGCACACGCGAACCCGAGCACGATCGAGACGGCGCTGACGCTCCCGGTGACGACGATCGTCCGACGCGCGAACGCCGCGAGCTTCTTCTCGTCGTCGACGGCGCGCAATTCGGCGACGTATTTGACGACGATCGTCGCGAAGATACCCGCGACGGTCAGACAGATCATGTAGGCGGCGTTGAGCGCGGAGAGTTCGCCGTACTGCACGACGCCGATCCGCCGACTTATCGCGAAATGGAAGAGATACCCGAGCGCGTTGATCGCCATCGACGAGGCGAACACGACGACGGATTGGACGAAAAAATCGCTGCGCGCGAACCGACCGACGCGCGCGAACGTGTCAAGCAATCGGGGCCTCTCGGTTTTCCGGCGGGCTCGGGACGTGTCCCTCGAATTTCCGGACGATGAGTCGGACGACGAGGGCGAGTTCTTCGACGCCGAGCATCCGCGCCGCTCCCAAGAACACGAAGCTCCCGATCGCGAGCTGACCCACGAGATACCACGCGCGCGCGAAGAACGTATCGCCGACGTGAACGCCGAGCGAGCGGATCCAGACGAGTGCCGCGGCCATGATCGCCGAGCACGCGAAGACGCGCGCGAACGATCCGGCGAGCGCGCGCCAATCGAGCTTCACGACGAGCCGGCGCACGAGCACGAGTAACAACAGCGCCTGCATCCATTGGCTCACCGAGTTCGCGAGCAGGAGCCCGCGCGCGCCGAGCGGTTTGAGCCAGAGCACCGAGAGGACGACGTTGAGCGCGACGGTGGCGATCGAGATCGCGACCGTCCAACGCGTCTCCTTGCACGCGAAGCTGCAGCGCGTCAGCACGACGCACGCCGCGAGCGCGACGAGACCGATCGCCGCGTACGGAAGCAATCCGCCGCACAGATCGGTCGCGGACTCGCCGAACTCGCCGCGTTGGAAGAGCGCCGCGAACATCGGACGGCCGAGTACGATGAGCGCGAAGACCGACGGGATCGTGATGAAGTTCACGAGCCGCAGACCCATCTCCACGCTACGCGCGATTCCCACACGATTCGCCGACGCGAACTGCATCGCGAGCAACGGAAAGATCACGGTCGCGATCGCGGCCGCGAAGATCTGTTGCGGGAAGCCGACGAGCTTCGTGACGTAGTTCATCCCCGAGATGTAACCGGGCGTGAGCGTCGAGGCGAAGTGGCGATCGAAAAAGAGCGCGATCTGCCCCGCGGCCGACCCGACGACGATCGGGCCGAGCATCATCCAGATCTTCGCGAGCCCCGGATGGCGCAGATCGAGCACCGGTCGGTACATCCGCAGCCCGAGCACCGCCGGCGCCTGAACGACGAGTTGCGCGAACAGGCCGAGGCTCGTGCCGAGCACGAGCGCGTAGATGCCGAGATCGCGCGCGAAGACGAACACGACGGCGATCGTCACCGCGTTGATCGCGATCCCTTGCAGCGCGGACGAGCCGAAACGATTGCGCGCGTTGAGCATCGCGGAGAGCACGCCCGCGAGGCTCGTCGCGACGATGCTCGGCATGAGCAGTCGCGTCATGTCGATCGTCGTCCGCAGTTGATCGGGCGGAAAGCCGTGCGCGATCACGCCGACGTACGACGGCGCGAAGATCCATCCGAGCGCCGCGAGCAACGAGAGCGCGAGCGCGAGGACGTTGAAGATCGTGCTCGCGAGGCGCGCGCAGTCCTCGTCCTTCCCGCGGGCGACGTACTCCGCGAACACCGGCACGAGCGCGCTGACGAGCGCGCCGTTGAACACGCCGAAGAGGATCGTCGGGATCGTCGCCGCCGCGAGAAACGCATCCATCTCGACGTGCGTGCCGAAGGTTCGTGCGTTCACGACCTCGCGAAAGAAGCCGAGCACGCTCGAGACGAGCGTCGCGCCCATGACGAACGCCGTCGATGCGGCGAACGATGGTGCGGTACCGGCGGCGCGGGCCGCGGGCCGCGGAAGCGCGTGGAGACGACGCCCGCTCCGCTGCGAGCCGAGGGACGGATCTTTAATGGGCGCCCTCACCGCGGACGACCGCGGGGACCGTTTTCGCGAGGATCGCGAGATCGCCGAGCGGCGTCCACGTATCGATGTAGCGGTTGTCCAGATGCATCCAATCGTCGAACGAGAGATTGGAGCGACCGGAGATCTGCCAGAGGCACGTCACGCCGGGCTTGATCGCGAGCCGACGCATCGCGAAATCGTCGTAGTGTTCGACTTCGCTCGGAAGCGGCGGCCGCGGCCCCACGAGCGACATCTCGCCGCGCAGGACGTTGACGAGATTGGGGATCTCGTCGAGGCTCGTCCGGCGCAAGATCTTGCCGAGCGGATGGAGCCGCGGATCGTTGCGGAGTTTGAACACGGGGCCGTCGACTTCGCTGTACGGCAAGAGGTTCTCGTGCGCGAGATGCGCGCCGTCGACCATCGTGCGCAATTTGACCAAACGGAAACGTCGACCGCCGCGACCGACGCGTTCCTGGAAGAAAAACGGCGAACCGGCGGAGACGCAGACGATCGCGAGCGCGGCGAGCGCGACGAAGGGCGCGCACGCCGCGAGCGCGACGACGGAGATGACGACGTCGAGCGCGCGCTTGATCGCGAGCCACGATTTCGGCACCGCGCGTTCGGCGCTTCGGGCGACGACGTGCGGTCGGGGAGCGGAGCCGAATCGCTTGACCTCGGTCTGCGGCGTCACGAGCGGCAGGTACCGACCGTCGCGAACGGTCCGCGCGAGACGTAACGGCGCGCATCGCGGCGATGCCCGTGCGTGGTATCCAAATCGTCGACGCTCACAGCAATACAACCCGAACCGGCGCGGCGCAACGGACCGACATATCGCCGCGTCGCCTCTTCGTCGCCGACTCTCGCCGACGTCTCGCGTACCCTTCCGCCACGACGTCCGCAAATCTTACCGCCGGAGCGGCAGGCCGTTTCCGTTCCGACCCTCGCGTCGGCCGCGCGGGCGAGATGCCCGGCGACGCGTCGCGCGCGCGGCGAAGTCGCGCGCGACGCGCGCCGCCGGAGCGAAACGTCTCGCGTACGAGCGTACCGATCGGGAGACGAGGGGGAAAGCTTTCGGGATAGGTCGGAAACGGAACGTCCGTGTGCATCCCCGCTCCCCGATCGCGCCCCGCGCCCGTCTGTTTACTACCGGACTTTTCGCTCGCGCGGCCCGTCGCACACGTCGCCGACGCGGCGCGATCTTTCGAGAAGATGTCGAGCCGGAGACGCGCGACACATCGTGTCATACGTCCGGCCGCTTCGTAGTTGGAAGAATGATGCCCCCCTCGATACCATGCGGCGCGGCGCGGCGAGCCGCCGTCCTTTTCGCGTACGCCGCGTGCGCGGCGCTCGCCCCGCACGCCGCGGACGCGCAAACCGCTCCGCCGATCGCCCCGCCGGCGACCCTCGCGACCGCGACGCCGGGCTCGCCCGTGCCGACGCCCGTGCCGGCGGCGCGCGCGACGACCGGTTCGCCCGAGCCCTCGCCGACGGCGACCCCGCCCACGGGGCTGCGCCTGGCTCCGTTTCGCCTGACCGCACGCACCGTTCGTTTCTACTCCAATCGCTTCATCGTCGGTGCCGACGACGACGTTCGCGTCGCCCTCGGCGACGGAACGCGCATCAGCGGCAATACGTTCTACATGGACTTGCGTCTGAACCGGTTCGTCGTCGCCGGCAACGTCGTCGTCGAAACGCGCGGAAAGCGCATCCCGGGAGCGGCGTTCGCGGAGTATCTCGATTTCGATCGCGCCTATTTCGTGCCGATCCTCGCCGAGCCCGATCGTTGGACGTTCGTGGCGGGCGATTACGGGCATCCGGCGCTCGGTCGCGAGATGCCGGGCGACACGTTCTTCCTCCCCGATCTTTCGGGCGAGCGGATCTTTCTCACGGCGAATCGCGCGGTCGTCGATCCGCGCGAGAGCGTTCGGTTCGCGCCCGCCAAGATCAATTTCGGACCCGCATCGCCGACGTTTCCGAGCTACTTTCTCGATTTTTCGCGCAATCCGTACTACGCGCAGAATTCGCTCCCCGGCGCCTACGTCGACGGTCCGCTCGATTTCGCGGGCGGACGTCACGGACTCGCCACGGCGCACGTCCGATACGATTCGCCCAACGGCGTGTTCCCCGCGGTCGAAGCGCACCAGTTCAGCGCGAACAGCTACTTCGTCGGCTCGGTCAGTCCGCTCACGCGACCGCTCAAGCAGTACAACTTTCTCGGCTTCGATCGTATCTCGCCCGGGATCCAGGCGCAGATCGCGTTTCAAGAGATCGCGTTCCAACACGCGTTCCACACGCCGCTCTCGGCGACCGCGATCAGCGATCTGCAGCTCACGGGGAGCCTGCCGCACTCGTATCTCCAAGCGCGTTTCGATCAGTTCTACGATAGTCTGCTCGCGCGGCCGAGCGGCTTCATCCCCTCGACGGGCGAGTATTACTACGGCGATCCGAGCCACAATTGGATCCCGGATCATCCCTCGGATTTTTCGCTCTCGTGGGTCGGCATCCGGGAGCAACCGTACCACCTGCCGCTCTATTATCAGTTACGGTCGTTCGTCGGATTCGCGCACAACGGCATCACGCCGCTCCAGACGCTCGGTGGCGAGTCCTACGCGTCGGAATACGATAAGGGCTTCGGTTTCAACGTGACGACGCGTTCGATCCCGGTGGTGCGCGATCGGACCGGCCGCAGACGCGACGTCTATTTCACGGGGAGCTTCGACAAGCAACGGACGTACTTCTCGTTGCCGCATCACGTCGACATCACGACGACGAATCTCTCGCTCACGAAGTTCGTGAACCCGCAAAAGCTCGCGATCGTGCTCGCGTACACGAATCAGAACACGAGCGATTTTTTCGGCGCGCAACAGACCGACGCGTACGCGGGCTACGCGAACGCGATCAATCCGTTCACGGGTCAACCGTACCCCGCGCTCAACGGATTCCGCGGATTCGCGACGACGCGTTCGTTCGACCAGCAGATCGTCTACACGCCGAATCCCGGCTTCGCGCTCAACCTGACGATGCGCGAGAACCGCGATTATCCGCGGCCGATTCCGGGCTTCCTCCAACTCATCGGCGACGGCGTCAACTTCGCGAACTACGGCGCCACGCCGTATCAAGCGACCGCCGAGGTGCGCTACCGTTTCTCGCCGCAACTCGTCATCGACGTGAGCCGCTCGTACTATTTCAACTTCGCGGGCTACCAGCGCTGGCAGCCGCAATTCTCGGTGCAGATCGAAAAGTGAGCCCTCGCTCGATCGGCGCGCTCGTCGCCGCCGTGGCCGTCTCGCTCGCGCTCGCCACGTACGACGCGCCGCCCGCGCGCGGCGGCGCCGTCGCCACCCCGTCGGCACTCGCGAGCGGAATCACGCCGCCGCCGCTCGACGCGACGGCGACGCCGCGGCCCGCCGGATCGATCGTCTCCTGGACGGGACAGATCCTCGACGATCGCGCGGGCTACGTCTTCTTCACCACGGGCGACGGCTTCCGAACCGATCCCGGATTGAAGATCGTCGACGCGCGCACCGGCGGTCCGACCTCGCTCTCGCCCGTGACGCGCGTGTACGCGCGCGCGGATTTCGATCCGTCGACCGGACGCGTCGTCGCGCTCGGGCTCTCGACGAGGCCCCTGCCCGACGATTCGACCTACGCCGCGATCCGCGGCTACGCGGTCGCGATGTCGACCTTCGCGCCGAATCCCGATCTCGCACCGCCGGCGTCGGGCGGCTTCAACGGTCGCTCGGTGCTCGTCACGTTCACCGTGGAAGTCCCGACCGCGACGGCGTTCTCCGATAGCGTCTACCTCGCGACCGACGTGAGCGGCTGGAGCGCCACCGCGATCCGCATGGACCGCGTCGACTCGTTGCACTATCGCGTCACGCGAAATTTCAATTCCGGCACGAAGTTACTCTATCGCTACACGCGCGGTTCGTGGCGTTCGGCCGAACGCGATCAGCGCGGACTCGAACCGCAACCGCATTCGCTCGTCGTGCAGAACGCCGACGTTCGCGTCGTCACGGATACCGTGTATTCGTGGGGCGACGGCGATCCCAACTCGCCGAATCTCGGCGGATCGCTCCCCACGCCGTTCAACCCCGTTCCCTTCAACTTACCGCCCGCCGCGCCGCGCTGACGCGAGCGACGCCTCCGTGTGCGGACCGTCGCTCTTGGTTCCGATCGCGGACGCCGCGCCGCTCGGCGCGACGGCGCTGGCGATCGACGCGCTCGCGTTCGTCGCCTGCGCGCTCGTCGCGCGGAAGCGTCCGTCGATCGCGATCGCCGTGCTCGTCGCGCTCGCGCCGTTCGCGTTCTATCGCGCCGTCGGCCCGACGCTCGTCACGCTCCCGAAGCTCGCGCTCGTCGCGACGATCCTCGGTCTCGCGCTCGGGAAGCGTCGCGTACGCGTGCTCGGCGATCCGGCGGCCCGGACGCTCCTGTGGGCCGGGGGCGCGATCGTCGTCGCGACGGCGCTCTCGATCGCGAGCGCCGACGCGCGCGGTGCGGCACTCCGCGAGACGCTCAAGAGCCTCGAATATCTCGCCCTCTTCGCGACCGTCGTCGTCGCCGCGCGCGCGGACGCGCCCGGGATGCCGCTCCGCCACGCGTTCGCCGGAAGCGTCGCGGTCGTCGGCGCGCTCGCCCTCGCGCAAGAGGTCCGCGGGGCACCGTCGTTCGTGTGTTTCGCCGGCCATCCGATCCCGCGCGTCGCGGGACCGCTCGAAGGCCCGAACCAACTCGGCGCCTATCTCGGCATCGCGCTCTGCGTCGTCGCCGCGTTCGCCTTCGCGCGCTCGCGGACGCGGCTCGAGACGGCGGCGCTCGCGATCGGCGCGGCCGCGCTCGTGGCGACGTTCTCGCGAGCGGGGCTCGTCGCGGCGGTCGTGGGCCTCGGACTCGTCGCCTCGCTCACGCCCGCACGCGCGGTGCGCGGGGCGACCGCGGCGCTCGCCGTCGGCGCGCTCTGCGGCGTCGCGACGACGCTCGCCTGGGGCGTCGCGATCGCCCGCGGCGCGGGCGGTTTCGGCGCGCTCGCGCACTTCTGGACGCTCGCGGAAGCGAGCGATCCGGGCGCGGTCGGCACGCGTTCCGAACTCTATCGCGCGGCCTTCGCGCTCTGGGCCGCGCATCCGTGGCTCGGCATCGGCGCCGGGAACTTCGAACTCGAACTCGGTCGCGCGGGCTTCCCGACGTTACGGACCCACGCGAACAGCCTCTACCTGCAGGCGCTCGTCGAAGGCGGACTCCCGCTCGCGTTCGCCACGCTCGCGACGAGCGTCGCGGCGGTCGTGCGATTCGCGCGCGGACCGTTCGCGGAGCCGCTCGTCGTCGCCGCGTTCGCCGCGAGCGTCGGCTTCGGACTCCATCAGATCGTCGACGATCTCGCGTTCTATCCGAAGGTCGGCGATCTCTGGTGGATCGTGCTCGGACTCGGCGCCGCGCGGTTCGATGCCGCGTCCGTCGCGAAGCGCGGCGTCGCGGGCGCGGCGAGCGCGCTCGGATCGTCGACCGCGAGCGACCCGTCGCGATAGCGCCTCCGGCCGCAGACGCGTCGTCGTTCGACGGCGCTCGTCGTCACGAGGAGGGCTCCGAGACGCGCGGCCTGCGCGCACGCGACGGACCCCTCCGCCGCGTCGCCGACGTCGGCCGCGGGGACCGCGGTTACGATCGCGCCCGCCGGAAGTTCGAACGCGACCACGCGCCGCGCGTCGTGCGACGCGAGCCACGCGAACGCGCCCGACGGTCGGCCGGGCGCGCCGTAGCGCTCCGCGACGTACGCGATCGGACGCGTCCCGTTCATCACCGCCGCGACGACCGCCGCCGCGACGAACGCGAACGGCACCGCGATCCCGGCGCGCGACGGGCGTCCGCGCGTCGTCGCGACGACGGCGATCGCGACGAAGCCGGGCGTTCCGAAGGTCATCGCGTCGGTCGCGAAGATCCGCCACCACTCCGCGACGCCGAACGCGCACGCGAGACCCGCGATCCACGGAACGGCGCGATGCGAGATCGCGCGCGAACGCGCGAACGCGACGATCCCGATCGCGATCGCCGGAAGCGCGAAACGAAACGATTGTCCGTTCGCGAATTGCGGCGTCCCGTTCTCGAATCCGAACGGCGCGAACGCGTAACACGCGACGGCGCCGAACCACAGGGCGCGCGTCGTTCGCTCGCGCGTCCGCGCGATTCCGACGAGCGAGCACGCGACGACGACGGCCCAGACGGGCCCCGCGCGGGCGAACGCCGCGAGCGCACCCGCGAACGCGTCGCCGAGGTGGAACGCGAGCGACGTGCGCCACGCGTGCGGCACGAAGGTCGTGGCCGGCGCGACGACGGCACCGTTCCATAACGCGGCGTCGCGCGCGATCCAGAGCGCGAACGGCGCGAGCGCGAACGCGACGTCGCTCGCGATCCGCCGCGCGGGCGCCGCGTTCGCAACCCGCGCGCGCGCGCCCCGGACCGACGCGACGAGCGCGGCGAACGCGAAGCCCGACGGTTTGACGAGCGAGAGCGTCGCACCGGCGAGCGCGTCGTTCGCGAACGCGAACTCCACGAAGAGCGCCGCGGCCCAGAGGTCGTTTTGCAACGACACGATCTCGCGC
>CAZZXB010000066.1:10655-16561 GCA_964658025.1 uncultured Janthinobacterium sp. | reverse complement strand
GACGCGATCGGTTCGGCGAGGGCTCGCGCGACGATCGCTTCGACCGATTCAAGAAACGCCGTACGATTCGGCAGGCCGGTGAGCTCGTCGTGCATCTCGACGTGCCGCAAGCGCCGCTCGGCGATCCGGCGCTGTTCGATTTCGTATTCGAGCGCGGAGGCCGCACCGTCGCGGAGGGACTCGGGCTTCGCGGAGCCCGATCGATCGTCACGCTCGGGCAGCGTCCGGCGCGCGTCGAGTAACGCCATCGCCTGTTCGGCGAGGCGTTCGAGCCGCGCCGCCTGTCGTCGCGCGTGCGAACGCGCGTCGCGCGCGGTAACGTACAGCGCGCCGAGCGCGAAGCCGCCGGGGGCGCGTAGCGGAACCGCCGCGAGAAATCCGATCTCGCCCGCGACGACGGGGCCGAGCGCCGCGGTGCGCGCGTCGCCGCGCGCGTCGTCGATCCAGACGCTCCGCTCGAGCGCGAGCGCGCCGAACGAGCCGACGTGCGACGCGCGCTCGGCCGCGGTTCCGACCGAGGCGACGACGCGGTCGCCCGTGCCGTCGCGGTCGACGAAGACGATCGCGGCGTCGGCGGCATCGCAGAGATCGGCCGCGAGCGCGGCGAGCGAGACGAGGGCGTCGCGGCAACGGCTCGCCGCGGCATCGTACGCGCGAAGGGCTTCGAGTCGGGCTTGCTCGAGCTTCGCGTCGCGCACGAAGATCAGGCCGCGTTCTTCGCGGCCGCGCGCCTCGCGCGGAGACTCTGGATCTGCGCGCACCGCCGGCACCGGCCGGTTTTCGAGCGCGGCGTGATCTCGGCGCCGCACGCGCAACTGCGCGCGGCTTCGCTCGGATCCGCGTCGCTCGCGACCGACGGCTCCGGCGCGCGAATCGATTCGGGTGGCGGGGGAGCGGCCGGCGGCTCGACGGGCGGAGGGAGGGCGACCGCCGCGTGCGCCGAGAGCGCGAGACGTCCCTCTCCGCTCTCCAGCGCGAGCGCCGTCGCGGCGCCGGCCTTGGCGACCGTGTCGACGCGACGGAGGACGAACGCGAGAAAGCCGAGGTTGAGCGCGCCGACGACGACGAGCGCGACCGTGCAATAAAAGATCGTATCCCGCAGCGACGCGACCGTATGCGGGACGTTCATGACGTCGTGCAACGCTTGGTCGACGTCGATCCCCGAATCGACGTGCCCGCCCGCCGTCGCCGCGTTCGGCGCGGCCGCCGCGGAGACGCTCGCGTTTGCGTTCGTATTCGCGTCGCGACCGGGCGCGAGGGACGCCGCCGCCGCGTGCTTCCGATGCCCGCTCAGAAAGGCGCTAACCGACGGGTCGCTCGCACATCCGGTAAGCAATGGGGATGCGAGAAGCATGGTCCCGAGCATAGCGAGGGGGATGGCTCGAGGGAGCGTCGTGATGATGCACCGCACAGTTCGTTGTATCGGACCGATTGCCCGGTAATGTTAGTGTTCGCACGTATCACGTCCTCGCGGCGCCTCGAACGCGAACGCCCCGCAACTCGGGCACTCCGCGGCTGGGAGATCGAATAAACGCGAGAGTTCCGAGGGACGTAGCAATTCCGCACGCGGACCGTCGCGGACGAACGCGCCCTCGCGCATGAAAACGATACGCCCGATCTCCGGGACGATCTCCGCGAAATCGTGCGTCGCGATCACGAGCGTCGTCCCCGCGCGCGCGAGCCCGCGGATCGCCGCGAGCGTCTCGGCTCGGCCGCGCGGATCGAGCGCGTCGCCCGGTTCGTCGAGGACGAGCGCTTCGGGATCGCGCACGAGCGCGCGGGCGACGAGCATCCGCCGCGCCTGCCCGGACGAGATCTCGGTCGGCCGACGCGACGCGAGCGCCTCGATGTCGAGCGCGCGCATCTTCGCGAGCGCCGCGTCGCGCATCGCATCGTCGACCGCGTGGTTCGCCGAGATGCCGTGACTCGCGAAGAAGCCCGAGAGCACGACGTCGAGCACGCTCTCCGCATCGAGCGTCGCGCGCGCGAGATCGTTCGTGACGATCCCGAACGCGCGGCGCAGGTCGGAGACGTTCCAGCGTTCGCGACCGCGGACGCGCATCGTCCCGCCGCCCGATGGTGCCGGATAGACCTCGCGCGTGAGCAGTTTGAGGAGCGTCGATTTGCCGGAGCCGTTGGGACCGACGATCGCGACGCTCTCGCCCGGTCGGATGACGAGCGAGGCGCCGCGCAAGACCGGCCGACCGCCGCGGATGACCGTTACGGCATCGAGTTCCAGGAGCGGTACCATCGCCGCGCGATGCGACGCGAAGCCCGGAGCTCCTCGCCCGGGATGAACCCCCGAAGCGAACGCGAAGCGCGTCCGCGATGAAACCTCTCCAGCAGTCGCTATACGTATTCGTCGCGACGATCGCGGTTTCGTCGCCGCAGGACGCGGCCGCGCAAGCGCCGTCGCCCGCGCCCGTCTCGACGCCGGGTACGGGCGTGACGGCCTTCTGCCCGACCGTCGAGGCGACGCTCGATTCCACGCTCGACACCAAGAAAGTCGTGCCGGGCGACGTCTTTCGATTCACGACCGACGCCCCGGTCACGTTCGAATCGCAAACGCTCCCGCAAGGAACGCCGGGCGCCGGATTCATCGCCGTGATGGATCATTCGAAAAGCCAAGGACACGCGGGCTATCTCGTCCTCGACGCGCGCTTTCTCGCGCCGCCGGGGGGACCGCACGTCCCCGCGCGTCTCGCTCCCGGGACCGACGGCGAGTCCTTCGCCTTCGTCGGCGCGGGCAACAGCTTCGCGCCCGGCATCCTCGGCTATATTCCGTACTACGTCGGTACGGCGGCGGGCGTCTATAATTTCTTCCACCACGGCAAGGACGCGGCCGTGATCGCCGGTACGAAGCTCTCGCTCGTCCTCGGCGACGGCATCGAGATGGGAACCTGTGCCCCCGACGTCACGCGCCCCGGTTCGAACAAACCGCGCCCGCGTTTTTAGTCTATCGGCGGAACGTCGGATGAGGAGTACGGCAGCTAACGACAAACGAAACCGATAATCGACGTTCGATAATGCCGAGAGAAGGCCGACTCGCGGCAGCGAGATCGAGCGAACGCACTCGAACGAAGGTCGGATCGGGGCGTCCGTTTTCGAACGCCGCATCGTCGGCGCTCCGCTAACGCGCTAATCTGGCGCAGATCTCGAGCCGCGTTCCCACGGGGTCTTCGAAGAAGACGGCCGGGTAGGATGCGAAGTCGTCGTCGACTTCGACGTTGCACGCGCCGAGCGAAGGGAGACGCGCGATCCAGCGTTCCACGTCCGCAGCCGACGCGACGCGAAAGGCGATCCGCGTCGCGGCGGGGACCGTCCGCGGATCTTCGACGAGGCCGATGAAGTGCGCCGGCCGACCGGGTTCCGGTTCGGCGAAATACTCGACGACGTCGCGCGGTTCGCCCGGCCCGACGTAGGTCCAGGTCTCGTCGGCGCCGATGACGGCGAAAACCTTGCGCGCGAGCCCGAGCTCGGGGAACAGGCCGTCGTAGAAAGTCTCGACCGCGTCGATCGACGGCACGCGGACGTCGAGATGGTCGATACCGAGAAACGCGCCCATCGCACGTGCGTACGGCGCGCCGACGCGACGCTCCGGCAAGCGCGAAGGGCGGTCGCGACGAAGGTACGGCGATGCTCTTACTCGGGATCGAAACGTCGTGCGACGACACGGCGACCGCCGTCGTCCGCGATGGCCGCGACGTGCTCTCCAACGTCTCGACGAACCAGGACGCCTTTCACGCGAAGTTCGGCGGCATCGTTCCGGAGATCGCGAGCCGACAACATCTCGCGTTACTGAGCGCGGCCGTCCAAGACGCGCTCGAACGCGCCGGAACGTCGCTCGCCGCGATCGACGGAATCGCGGTGACCGCGGGTCCGGGGCTCGTCGGCAGTCTCGTCATCGGCGTCGCGTCGGCGAAAGCGCTCGCGTTCGCGGCGCGCAAGCCGCTCTACGCGGTGAACCACCTGCACGGTCACGTGTTCGCGCCGTTTCTCGAGACGACGCTCCCGCCCGCGTATCCGTTTCTCGCGCTGCTCGTCTCGGGCGGCCATTCGCAGCTCGTCGACGTCGCCTCGCCGCACGACCTGCGGATCGTGGCGCGGACGCGCGACGACGCCGCGGGCGAAGCGTTCGACAAGACGGCGCGCCTGCTCGGACTCGGCTTCCCCGGCGGTCCGGCGATCGACGCGCTCGCCGCCACGGGCGATCCCCGCGCGTTCGCGTTCCCGCGCCACCGTGCGGCGTCGGGCTCGCTCGATCTGTCGTTCTCCGGCGTGAAGACGGCGGTGCGGTATTTTCTCGAGAGCGACGCCGGTCGGGCGGCCGCCCCCGCGGACGTCGCCGCGTCGTTCCAGGCGGCCGTCGTCGACGTGCTGATCGATCGGCTCGATCGCGCCGCCGAACGCGGCGCGTACCGCACGGCCGTCCTCTCGGGAGGCGTCGCCGCGAACTCCGCGCTCCGACGCGCGTTCGCGGCGTGGGGCGAGCGCCGCGGCGTCGCGACCGTCGTGCCGGCGCTACGCTTCTGCACCGATAACGCCGCGATGATCGCGGCCGCCGCCGACCGTCAGGGCGACGCGATCGCGGTCGATCCGCGCGCGCTCGCCGCCGACCCGAACCTTCCCTTCGAACGTTTCGGACGCGTCGCGTAAGGCGCGCTCGGCGCCCGGTTAATCACCGCGGCGCTTGTGGAAACTGTGGGCAATTCCGGCCCGCGTACGGTCGGAGGCGCGTCCGTCGTCACGCCCGCTCCCACGACCAACGCCGGAGCCCGGCACGCACGACGCGGCGTTCGAGTTCGTGGAGCCGCGCGTCGAGACGCTCGCGCGGCTCGCCCGGGACGAGCGCGAGCGGCGCGCGGGCGAGCACCGCGCCCGAATCGACCGGTACCTCGACCCGGTGGAGCGTGGCGCCCGCAAACGGCACCCTCGCCGCGAGCGCGTCGTCGATCGCCCGAGCGCCACGGAAGGCGGGCATCGTCGCGCCGCCCGGCACGGCGACGACGTCGGCAGTCGGATCGAGCGGGAGGAGCGCCGGATGGAGGTTGACGAGCTCGCCGAAGCGCGCGACGAACGACGGCGCGAGGACGTGCATCCAACCCAGGAGCACGACGAGTTCGGGCTCGCTCGCGACGACCGTCTCGAGGAGGCGCGCGTCGTAGTCGGCGCGCGATTCGCGCGCGCGATCCCAAACGACGACGCTCCGGGCGAGACCGCCCGCGTCGGCGCGCGCGAGCGCGAACGCGCTCGGGCGATTCGCGATGAGTCGGACGATCTCGATCGGGAGCGAGCCGTCGCGAGAGGCATCGAGCGCGGCTTGGAAATTACTTCCGTTTCCGCTCGCCAGGACGACCGCGCGCGCGGGCGCGCCGTCGTCCGCACCCGCGAAACGCTCGACGACGCGCGCGCCCGTCTGCGCTTCGTAGAAGCGTTCGAGTTCGGGCGTGCCGACCGCCGGGACGAGCGCGTAGCGATAGCCCCGTTCCCGCAGGGCGAAGAGCGCCGCGCGCGCGAGCACCGTGCCGATCCCACGCCTGCGGGCGCTTTCGACGACGCCGAACGGGCCGAAGATGCCGACGTCGGGTCGCCCCGCCCAGGCCCGCAACCACGGCCGACGTAGCCCGCGCGCGTCGAAGGCGCAGAAACCGATCGGCGACCCGGATTCGCTCGCGATCCACGTCCCTCCGGCGGCGGCCTCGCTCGACCAGACGCCGCCGAACTCCGCGTCGATCCAGGGTAGGATCGCGTCCGACGTGACGTGCTCGCGCCCGACGTACACGCCGTCGCGATCGAGCGCTTCGATCGCGTGATGCACGGTTCCGGGCTCGAAGCGCGCGTCCGCGAGATCGACGAGAAGGTTAGCGAACGGCACGAACGCCGGCGTCCGTCAGCGGATTCTCACG
>CAZZXB010000066.1:0-10555 GCA_964658025.1 uncultured Janthinobacterium sp. | reverse complement strand
CGCACCCGTCGCACGGCGCGCTCGGGCCGCCGCCTATCGCGCGACGTCGCAAACGGGACACTAATCGCGAAGGGGATGGACGACGACCTGCGGTTCGTCGCCGACGCGCGTCTCGACCCAGCCGACGATCGCCGCGCCCGGAACCGCGTTCTTGGCTTTCGCCGCATCGCCGAGCGGCACGACGAGCGTGAAGCCGACGCCCATGTTGAGCGTTCGGTATCGTTCCGCGACGGAGAGGCCGCCGCGCCGAACGAGTTCGGCTTCGAGCGGCGGCACGCTCCAGCGCGCCTGTTCGAACACGGCCTTGCACTCGGGCGGTAAGGTCCGCGGAACGTTCTCGAGCAGTCCGCCGCCCGTGATGTGCGCCATCGATCGCACGTCGGCGACGGCGCGGATCGCGCGGACCGACTCGGCGTACGACGGGTGTTCGGCGAGCAACGCGTCGGCGTACGTGACGCCGGGCCCCGCGGCCGGAAACGGCGCCTCCCACTCGTCGCGCGCGAGCAACGAGCGCGCGAGCGAGTAGCCGTTCGTGTGGAGGCCGATCGCGGGCAGACCGACGATCGCGTCGCCCGCGCGCACGCGCGCGGGATCGGGCATCTCCGATTCGCGTACGCTGCCGACGATCGTCCCCGCGAGATCGAAGTGTCCCGGCGCGTACAGACCCGGCATCTCCGCCGTCTCGCCGCCGAGCAGCGCGCAATCGTGCGCGCGACACGCGCGCTGGACGCCCGCGACGACGGCGCCCGCGACGTCGGGATCGAGTTTTCCGACCGCGAGGTAATCGAGAAAGAAGAGCGGCGTCGCGCCGACGACGAGGATGTCGTTGACGCAGTGATTGACGAGATCCGATCCGACGGTATCGTAGCGCGCGAGTTCGGCCGCGATGAGGATCTTCGTGCCGACGCCGTCGGCCGAGCCGACGAGCACGCGATCGCCGTCGTTCGGTAACTTGAACAGCCCGCTGAAGCCGCCGATCGCGCCGAGCTGATTGGGGTGACGCCACGCCGCCGTCACGTCGCGATAGCGAGCGACCGCCGCATTGCCGGCCGAGATGTCGACGCCCGCGCGCGCGTAGGCATCGCTTAGGGGGGCTTCTTCCGCGCTTCGCAAAACTTCTTCGGAGTCGTTCATCTCGTGCGCCCGTTCCACTCCTCGAAAGGCCGGTCATGCAAATCCACGTTACGACGGGCGCTCCCGCCGAAGCTCGCGACGGAGCGCTCGTCGTCCCCGTCTTCACGGGCGCCGCGCTCGACGGTGCGGCGAAAGCCGCCGACGACGCGCTCGGCGGAGCGATCTCCGACGCGTTCGCCGTCGGCGAGATCAAAGGCGCCTCGGGCGACGTCGTCCTGTTGCATGCGGCGAATCTCGGAACCAAACGCGTGCTCGTCGTCGGGCTCGGCGACCGCGCGAAACTGCAGCCGTCCGCGCTCGCGAAGTACGCGGGCATCGCGGTCCGCTACCTCGGGAAGCGCAACGTACGGGCGTTCGCGTTCGCCCTGCCGACCGAGGCGGCGGCGTTCGCCGAACACGCGGCGGCGTTCGTCGTGGAGGGCGCGCTCGGCGCGACGATCGACGCGACGACGTATCGCACCGAACCCGACAAGCCGATCGTGCTCGACGAGATCGCGATCGTCACGACGGCGGGCGACGTGGAACTCGATCGCGCCGCGCTCGAACGCGGCGCCGAACGCGGACGGATCATCGGCGAGGCGGTGAACTTCGCGCGTATCCTCGCGCTCACGCCCGCGAACGACATGACCCCGACGCACATGGCGAACGCGGCCCAGTCGCTCAGCGAAAAATACGGCCTCGCCTTTCACGCGCTCGACGAAGAACAGATGCTCGCGAAGGGCATGGGATCGATCCTCGGCGTCTCGCGCGGCAGCGACGAACCCGCCAAGATGATCGTCATGGAGTACCGCGGCGATCCGAGTTCGAGCGAGAAGCTCGCGCTCGTCGGCAAGGGCCTCACCTTCGACTCGGGCGGCATCTCGATCAAACCCGCCGAGAACATGCACGAGATGAAGTACGACATGTGCGGCGGCGCGGGCGTGATCGCGGCGATGTCCGTCATCGCGCAGTTCAAGCCGAAGCTCAACGTGATCGGCATCGTGCCCTCGAGCGAGAACCTCCCCGGGCCGCGCGCGATGAAGCCGGGCGATATCCTGCGCGCGATGAACGGCAAGACGATCGAGGTCATCAACACCGACGCCGAGGGTCGGCTCATCCTCGCGGACGCCCTCTGTTACGCGCGCGAGCTCGGCGCGACGAAGATCGTCGACGCCGCGACGCTCACGGGCGCGATGGTCGTCACGCTCGGACACAGCGCGACGGGCACGATCTCCAACGACGACGCGTTTCGCGACCACTTCATCGACGTCTCGAAGACGACGACCGAGCGGTACTGGCCGCTCCCGCTCTACGACGAGTTCTCGAACACGGTCAAGAGCGAGATCGCCGATCTCCGCAATAGCACGGGTCGCCCCGCGGGGAGCCTGACGGCGGCGGCGTTCCTCAAGGCGTTCGTCGGAGACGTGCCGTGGATCCATCTCGACATCGCCGGCGCCGCCTACACGGACGCCGAAACCGCGTGGCTCGCGAAGGGCCCGACGGGTTATCCCGTGCGCGCGTTCGTCGCGCTCGTCGAAGACGCCGCCAGAGGCTCGAACGGTTCGAGTAACGGCGGCGCGAAGCAGAACGGCTCGACGAAGGTTTCCGCGAACTAGCGGAACGGCGTCGTTAGCGGAGCGACTTGCCCGCGAGCAGGTCGCCCAGGAACGCGGGAACGCCCGGCTCGTCGTGTTCCTTCGAGAAGAATCCGTCGACGACGTGCCCCGTCAGGCCGTAGCCGATCGCGGCGACGACCACGAGCTTGATCGCGGGCACGACGAGCGCGCGGGTGCGCGCTCCCGACTCGCCGCGAAGCGCGGGATGGGTCGTGATCGCCGCGCGTAGGAATTCGAGATTCGCCTCGAGCGCTTTGAAGTCGGGCTCGTTCCCCGAGAGCACGAGCCACGCGAGCAGACGCGCGTAACCGCGCTCGTCGAAGACGGAGAAGACCGCCGCGACGACGCGTTCGGTCGGCATCGCCGAGCCGCCGTCGAGCGTGAACACCCGCGCGACGTCGTCGGCGAGTCGTACGGCGACGCGTTGCGCGAGTTGTCGCTGCAATTCCGCGACGCTCCCGAAATGGTACAGGACGTTCGGATGCGTCACGCCCGCTTGCGACGCGATCTCGGTGAGGCGGAGCCCCTCGGGACCGAAGCGGATCAGCAACGTTTCCGCGGCGGCGAGGATCACCTCGCGCGCATCCGCCGCGCCCAACCGGCGTCGTCGGACGCGCGGCTCCGGGGGTGTCGCAACGCTCCGTTTATCGGGAACGAGCTTCGTGAGTCGGCGCGCCATCCGGTTCGGATTCGCGACGACCGCCGCTCGGCCATGCGCGACGCCGGAAACGGCTCCGGCGCCCGTCGGAATTCAGGCCCAGGCGTCGACGAGCGAACGGGTCTCGCGCAGGACGCGCGTATCGTCGATGTCGTTCGGGTGGAAGCCCTTCCGATAGTACGCGAGATAGGGTTTGGCGATCCGCCGCACGATGCCCGGATTTCCGAACAGATACCAGGCGACGCGCGCCCACGCTTTCGGCGACCGGGCGACCTTCTGCGCGCGCATGAGCGCGAGGAGATGTTTACCGATGAAGTAGATGAAGATTCCGGTCGTCGGGATCATGAGTCGGCGACGGAAGTCCTCCTTCTCGCCGTTCGTGATCGTCTGCCAGACGTCGAACGCGACCGCCTTGTGCTCGCACTCCTCGAGCGCGTGCCACGTCCACAGCCGCCGATAATCGTCGCGCGCGCGACGTAACTCGCCCGGATTCTCGAGCACTTCCTTCGCGAGGATCGCCGTGAAGTGCTCGAGCGCGATCGTCACGCCGAGACAGGCGAGCGACGACGAAAACTTGCGGACGTTTCCGAGAAAGCGGCCGACCTCCGCATCGAGCTTCTTCGCATCGGCGATCCGTTCGATCGCCGAATTGAACGCGATGTGCTCGCGCGTGTGCAACGCTTCTTGCTGCGTGAACGCGACGACCTCGGCGGCGAGCTTCGGATCCGTCACCGCCGCGCGAAACTTCGCGACCGAGGTGATGAAGAAACGTTCGCCGTGCGGGAACATGATCGAGAGGGCGTTGAGGAAAACCGTCTTCGCCGCGTCGCCGTCGTTCCAGTCGCCGATGCGCTCCTCGTCGAGCGTGAAATCGACGTCGCGCGGATGGATATCGATCGCGGAATCGGTCTCGCCGTCGGGCCGGGTGGTGACCATCATGCCCGTATCGTAGCGCCTATTGATAGATTTGTAAATATCCCGATCGGCTCATCTGGACGGAACGAGTTCCCGAACCGGCGGCCCGTTGTAGGTCTCGGGATATTCCCCGGTGAGGCAACCCAAGCACATCTCGCCGCGTTTGCGGGCGACCGCGCCGAGCAGCCCTTCCTTGCTCAGATATCCGAGCGAGTCGGCTCCGATCTTGACCCGGATCTCGTCGATCGTGTTGTTCGCGGCGATCAGCTCCTCGTGCGTCGCCATGTCGACGCCGAGATAACACGGATGGATGATCGGCGGCGACGTGATGCGGACGTGGATCTCCCGCGCGCCCGCCTCGCGTAAGAGTTGGACGATGCGCGGCGTCGTCGTGCCGCGGACGATCGAATCGTCGACGACGACGACGCGTTTGCCGTCGAGCAGTTCGACGATCGGATTGAACTTGAGATGGACGCTCCGCGCCCGCATGCTCTGATCGGGGCTGATGAACGTGCGCCCGATGTAGCGATTTTTGATCAGCCCCTCGACGTACGGCAGACCCGATTCTTGCGAATAGCCGATACCGCCGGGGACGGCCGAGTCCGGGATCGCCATGACGACGTCGGCCTCGACCGCGTGCTCGCGCGCGAGTTGCCGACCCATCTCCAGCCGCGCGAGGTAGATCGACTTCCCGCTCAGGATCGAGTCCGGTCGCGCGAAGTAGATGTACTCGAACATGCAGAGCGCCTGCGGTTTCTTGTGCACCGCTTTGTCGACGTGGAGTCCCTCGTGATCGATCCAGACGATCTCGCCCGGATCGAGTTCGCGGATGTACTTCGCGCCGACGGTCGCGAGCGCGCACGATTCCGACGCGAACATATAGCCGCCGCCGGGGAACCGGCCGTAGCAGAGCGGACGGACGCCCCACGGATCGCGAAACGCGAAGAGCGCCTTCTCCGTCGACATCACGATCGAATACGCGCCTTCGGCCTCGCGCATGACCGAACGGATCTTCGCGATGAGACCGTCGCCCGGCGCTTGGACGATCGCCTTCGCGAGGACCTCGGAATCCGAGGTCGCGAGCAAGATCGTCGCGGGATCGAGCGCGTCGCGCAGCGCGTCCGTGTTCGTCAGGTTGCCGTTGTGCGCGAGGGTGACCTCGCCGAACGAGGCGCGTTCGAGTAAGGGTTGCGCGTTCACGACGGCCGACGATCCCGTCGTCGAGTAACGCGTGTGACCGACCGCGATGTAGCCCGTGAGCCGACCGAGCACGTCCTCGTCGAAGATGCTCGAGATGAGACCCATCTCGCGGTGGCACGCGATCGTCGCCCCGTCGGAGACCGCGATCCCCGCGGATTCCTGACCGCGATGCTGCAACGCGTACAAGCCGAAATACGCGAGACGCGCCACGGCGTTCCCGGGCGCGTAGATGCCGACGATGCCGCACGCTTCGTGCATCGAATCCCCGGCCGGGGAGGGAGCCTCGGCATCGTAGGCTCGAGCCATCAGGAGATCATTCTCCGAGCGCGGCGTCAGTCATCTCGGCTCCGTCCGCCGAAGATGCGCAAGAGCGCGAGAAAGATGTTGATCGCATCGAGGTAGATGCTCGTCGCGAGTTCGATCGCCGTGGCTCCGCCGCCGCCCGCGCGGATGCGGGCGAAATCGACGAGCACGAGTAAGGCGAACACCGCGAGCGTCAACCACGAATACGTCGTCGGCGCGAGGACGTGCGTGAACGCGGAAACGACGCCCGCGATCACGAGGACGACGAGCGCTCCGAACGCGATCCCGGAGAGTCTACGATAATCGAAGCTCGTGAGGAACGCGAGGCCGGCGAGGACGAACATGCCGAGCCCGGTCGTCGCGGCGGCGTTGACGACGATCCCCGACCCGTCCTGACGGACGTAGTTCCCGATGATCGGCCCGATGCCGATCCCCTCGCACGCCGTAAACGCGTAGAACATGAGCATCGAGAGCCCGGGATTCGCGCGCGTCGCCGAAATCGCGATCAGGAATCCGAAACCGACGAGCATCGCGACGAGCGACGCGCCGTACGGAAAGCCCTGCGTGAGATACGCCGTTACGGCGGTGACGAGAAAGCCCGCGCCCGTGATCCCGAGCACTTGGCCGAGCAAGGTGTTCGCCGAAACCGCTCCGAGGGCGACTCGCGGCTGCCGATCCTGATACATGCGACGTTCTACCCGCGGCACGAGGCCGGAGTTTCGGCGGACCCGGGCGGCCCGCCGAACGACTCGCGATTACCCCTTCGACGCCGCATCGATGAGATCGCCGACGTCGGCCGAGACGTCCTTCGCCGCCGTGCGCGCCCGATCGCCGATTTTGTACGAACTCTCGAGTTTCGTGATGCTCTTGTTGGCGATCTCGCGCTCGACGCGGACGTTGCCGTCGTTGTCGAGTTCGGCGACCGCCTTCGACCAGGCGATCGCGATCTCGCGCGCGGGCGCGTCGAGTTGTTGCTTGCCGCGCACGCGACCCGATGCGATCGAATCGGCATCGCGGCGGATCGTTTGCAATGCGGCGAGCGTCTCCGAACTGACCTTCTGTTGCGCGGCGCCGGCCGCGACCGAAACGTTCGCGACCGCGAATGCCGCGCAGGCGACGATGCGTGACGTCTTTGCGATGTGCATGCGTGCGTTCTTCCCGCTCGCGTGCGTGCGAAACGTCCGCGCGACGCACGGTTCGGCGGGTCGATCCGACTTACGTGACGGACGCGCTCGGAAGCCCCGCCGCGATATCGCTGCGGAAACTCAATCGCGAACCGCCACCGAATCGGCGGGCGAGTTCGTCGACGGCGCGATACGCATCGACGCGCGCGGCATCGACGTCGACGCCGCGCGCGGTCACGGTCAACACGCGTCCGCCGTCGACGGAGACGCCGTCGTCGCGTAGCGACGAACCGCCCCAGAACGCGGCGCGTCCCGCGCCGAGTTCGACGTCGTGCGGCAATCCCGTCATCGGCACGGACGAACGCGGATAATCGGGCGTGGCGAGAACGATGCCGACGCACGCCCCGTCGTCGAACGACGCGAGCGACGGATCGATCGCACCGCGCGCGGCACTCGCGAGAAACGCCGCGAAATCGCCGCGCACGCGCGGCATCAGCACCTGCGTCTCCGGATCGCCGAAGCGGACGTTGAATTCGATCGTGCGCGGACCCGACGCCGTCCAGATCAGCCCGCAGTAGAGCACGCCGACGAAGCGCTCGTTCTCGGCCGCGAGCCCCGCGGCGACCGGCACCAGCACGCGTTCCGCGACGACGTCGAGCAGATCGTCCGGAAAGCCGACGGGCGGCGAATACGCGCCCATCCCGCCGGTATTCGGTCCGGTATCGCCGTCGCCCGCGCGCTTGTAATCGCAGGCCGCGCCGATCGGCACGAATCGCTTGCCGTCGCCGACGGCGAAGACGCTGACCTCGCGACCGACGAGAAGCTCCTCGAGCAACACGTCGCTCCCGCCGCCGGGAACGCCCGTCGTACCGAACCACGACCGCACGACGGCGAGCGCGTTCGCCGCGTCCGGCGCGACGACGACGCCTTTCCCCGCGGCGAGTCCGTCCGCTTTCACGACGCATCCGCCGCGCCAATCCGAGAGGATCTTCTCCGCGCTTGCGAGCGAGTGGACGATGCGCGCGCGCGCCGTCGGAATGCCGTGCCGCTCCATGAAGCGTTTCGAAAAGATCTTACTCGATTCGAGCCGGCCGGCCGAGCGGCCGGGACCGAACGTCGGAATCTTCGCCTCGCGCATCCGATCGGCGACGCCCGCCGCGATCGCGGTCTCCGGTCCGACGACGACGAGATCGACGCCTTCGGCGAGCGCGCGCGCGACGAGTCCCTTGCCGTCGGTCGCGGCGATCGGCCAGTTCGTCCCGCGCGTCGCCGTTCCGGCGTTTCCGGGCGCGGCGAAGAGTTCGGTACACGATGCCGAGCGCGCGAGGCGCCACGACAGCGCGTCTTCGCGCGCGCCGCTCCCGATCACGAGGATCTTCATGCGCGCGCGCTCATTCCCACTCGACCGTCGCGGGCGGCTTCGACGTGACGTCGTAGGCGACGCGATTGACGCCCGGAACCTCGTTGACGATCCGCGTGCTGATCCGTTCGAGTAACGCGTGCGGCAGCCGCGCCCAATCGGCCGTCATGCCGTCCTCGCTCGTGATCGCGCGGACCGCGACGAGGTTCGCATAGGTGCGGCCGTCGCCCATCACGCCGACGCTCCGCAGCGGCGTGAGCACGGCGAAATACTGCCACGGCCGCGGATCGAGCGTCGCGGCCTCGATCTCGTCCGTGACGATCGCGTCGGCCGCACGGACCGTTTCGAGCCGCTCCGCCGTCACGTCGCCGAGGACGCGCACCGCGAGACCGGGGCCCGGAAACGGTTGCCGTTCCACGATCTCGGGCGGCAGACCGAGGACGCGCCCGACTTCGCGCACTTCGTCTTTGAAGAGCGAGCGGAGCGGTTCGACGAGCGCGAGCGCCATCGTCTCCGGAAGCCCGCCGACGTTGTGATGCGATTTGATCTTGTGACCGGCTTTCGAGCCCGGCGTCTTCGACTCGATCACGTCGGGATAGAGCGTCCCCTGCACGAGAAAACCGACGTTCTCGAGTTTCGCGGCTTCCTCTTCGAAGATCGCGATGAACTCGTGACCGATGCGGATGCGCTTCTCTTCGGGATCCTCGATCCCGGCGAGGCGTGCGAGGAATCGCTCGCGCGCGTCGACGCGCACGACCTCGAGATGGAGCACGTCGCGGAACGCCGCGACGACGGCGTCGCCTTCGCGCGCGCGCAACAATCCCGTGTCGACGAAGATACAGGTGAGCTGCGCGCCGATCGCGCGCGAGACGAGCGTCGCCGCGACCGCGCTGTCGACGCCGCCCGAGAGCGCGCAGATCACGCGACCGTCGCCGACCTGCGCGCGGATCTCCGGGATCGTCCGCTCCACGAACGAGTCCATCCGCCAGCCGGGCGCGATCCCCGCGACCTCGTGGAGGAAGTTGTCGATGACGCGTTTGCCCGCTTCCGTGTGCCCGACCTCGGGATGGAACTGCACGCCGTAGATGCGCCGCTCGGGATCGCCGATCGCGGCGATCGCGCAGCGCGAGGTCTTCGCGAGCGTCGCGAATCCGGGCGGCGGCGCGAGCACCGTGTCGCCGTGCGACATCCAGGCGCGCGAGGCGCGCCCGACGCCGTTCCACAGGGGCGACTCCGCGACGAGTTCGAGCGCGGCCGCCCCGAACTCGCTGTGTTGCGAACGCACGATCTCGCCGCCGAGATCGCGCGCGATGAGTTGCATGCCGTAGCAGATCCCGAGGATCGGGACGCCCGAACGAAAGACCTCGGGCGCGATCCCGAGCGCGTCCGGCGCGAGCGTGCTCTCCGGGCCTCCCGTCAGGACGATCGCGGCGGGTTCGCGCCGTGCGATCTCGGCCCACGGCGTGTCGTGCGGGAGGATCTCGGAATAGACGTTCGCCTCGCGCACGCGCCGGGCGATCAATTGACCGTATTGCGCGCCGAAGTCGAGGATGACGACGGCCGCGGGGCGCGCCGCGGTCGTCTGCGAGGGGCTGGCCATTACCGGTGCGTTCGGCGACGCGCGGGACGCTTCCCCGACGCGCGAGCGCGCGCGGCTACGCTAACGCGGCCGTGCAGAACTTGCAACGTCGCGCCGCGGCCGGAACGTCGCTGACGCACTCCGGGCACTCTTTCATCGCCGGCTCCGCTTTTTTCGGTCCGATCCGCTTCGTGATCGATTCCATCGGAAGCACGACGAAGAAGTAGATCGCGAACGAGACGAGGACGAACGAGACGACCGCGTTGATGAAATCGCCGATCGCGAACTTACTGTTATTGATCGTGAACGCGATGGTCGAAAAATCGGGCTTCCCGACGAGTGCGGCGACGATCGGCGTGATGAGATCTTTGACGAGCGCCGTGACGATCGCGCCGAACGCCGCGCCGATGACGACCGCGACCGCCAGATCGACCACGTTCCCCCGCATGAGAAAATTTCCGAATCCTTTAAGCATCCGATACTCCTAAGAGAGGCGACGCGAGTGTGGCGTCGTCGTTCTCCGTTCGAGACGCGCGTTACTGTTCGGTCGCGCGAGCGCTCCGTCGCGGACCGTCCGACGCGTCAGGTGAGGATGTCGCGGAGCCGATCGCGGTCGCGCGCGAACACGACCTCCATCGCGATGCGCTCGCCGACCGAGACGTCGCGGCCCCAGCGGTAGGCGCTGTA
>CAZZXB010000065.1:0-16795 GCA_964658025.1 uncultured Janthinobacterium sp. | reverse complement strand
CGTTGATCTGCTGCTGTGCGGCTTCCACGTGGACCGGCGTTCCGGTCGGCGGCGTGACCGTGCTCGCCGCGCGCGAGGTGCGCGTCACGTTTCGGGCGCGCGAGCTCGTCTCCGCGGGGGCGCACCGATACGGGCTCGTCGCGCTCGCGCTCGACCGGCCCGAACTGACCCTCGTCCGTCGGCCCGACGGCTCGTTCGTCCTCGGCGGCGCGGCCGCGACGGCGCCCGTCGCCCCGGCGGCCGCGAGCGGGTCGGCCGGCGTCGCGCCCGCGCCGCTGCGCTTCTCGCTACGCGTGCGCGGGGGTCGGATCGCGCTCGTCGACGCCGCGCGCGTCCTCCCCGAGTCGCGGACGCTCGCGCTCGATGCCGTCGCGGGGGACGCGGCGGTCGATACGGGCGCCGCGACCGCCTATCGCTTCGCGGCGACCTTCGGGGCGCGGCCCGTCGCGGTCGCCGGCCGCGTGGACGTCGCGCGCGGGTTCGCGACGCACCGGCTGCGCGCGCGGACGCTCGATCTCGAACCGCTCGTCGATTACTTCATCAATACGCGGAGCGCGAGCTTCACGCGCGCGCGGGTCGACGACGTCGATCTGCGCGCGTACGCCTTCGCGACGCCGGGCGGCGATCTCGCGTACCACGTCGCCGGCCGCGCGACGCTCCGCGACGGGGCGATGCACGTTCCGGGGCTGCTGCCGCTCGCGCGCGGGATGCGCGGACCGATCGATCTCTCCGACGACGCCGTGACGACGCCCGGGATCCGCGCGCGGCTCGGCCCGCTCGACGTCGCGCTCGCGGGCGGACTCTTCGATCGCACGCGACCGACGTTCCGGCTCGCGCTCCGGGCGAACGACGATCTCGCGCGCACGCGCGCGCTCTTCACCTTCGCGCGGCGCGTGCCGATCGCGGGCGCGGCGCGGATCGAAACGCTCTTGGAGGGGCCCGCGGGGACGCCGCTCGTCGCGACCCGCGTCGCGGCGCCGCGCGCGCGCTACGGCGCCTTTCCGATCGACGCGTTCTCGGGGCGCGCGATCTACGCGGGCGGCGCCGTCGACCTCGTCGGGATCGCGGGCGCGTACGGCGGCCTCGCGGTCGGCGCGAACGGCGCGATCGATCTCGGCACGGTCGCGCGAACCCGGCTCGTCGCGGATGCCGTCGGTCCCGTCGGGCGGATCCCGTATCTCGCGCAAGCCGCCCCCAGGTTGCGCGCCGAGGCGATCGGGCTGCTCGAAGGCGACGCGCTCCGACTCGACGCGCGCGGGACGATCGCCGGAAGGGGAGCGGGGACGGCGCTCGCCGGCGCGTTCCACGTGGACCCGAGCGGCGAAGGGCGCTTCGGACCGTTCGCGCTCGAGCGGGCCGACGGCGGGACGCTCGCGGGCGCGTTCGCGCTCCATCGGTCGGCGAGCGAGAGCGCGTTCTGGCTCGCCGCGCACGACTACCCGTTCGCCGATCTCGGCGCGGCGCCGCGTCTGCCGGGACTCGCGCTCGCCGCGCCGTCCTTCGCCGGGCGGCTCAGCGGCGCGCTCGTCGGCGACGGGCCGCCGTCGGCGTTCCGCATCGCGGGTCACGCGAGCGGGCGCGCGATGCGCGTCGGCACCTTCGCGCTCGACCGGGCCGAAACGGACGTCGCGGGTTCGTTCCGCGCGGTCTCGCTCCGCCGCGCGACCGGGAGCGGTCCGTGGGGGCGCTTCGCGGGGAACGGGGCGTACGGCGACGGTCGCCTCGCGCTCGACGGTCGGTACGACGGCGATTTCGCCCGGCTCGCGACGTTGACGGGGCGGCTCGGCGCGACGGGCGCCGTCTCGGGGCCCGTCCGGCTTCTCGTCGACGCGCGCCGGACGCTCGTCCAGACGGCCGGTCTGCGCACGCCCGACGCACGCGTGAACGGTCTCGCGCTCGGCCGCCTCGCGGGCACGGTCGCGGTTTCGAACGGCGCGATCGCGGTCTACGGCGCGACGGCCTCGCTCGGCGGCGGGAGCGTCGTCGCCGGCGGCCCGCTCGACGGCGGAGCGGGGGCGGCGCTCTCGATCGCCGGAACGGACGCGGGGGGCGCGCTCTCGGTCGCGCATCTGCGGCCGGGCCGGATCTTCGCGGTCGGACGCGTGACGGTCGCGCGCCGCGTGCCGACGTTCGACGGCGGCTTCGCCGAGCGCGACGGCGATTTCGACGGGCTCGGCCTGACGACGAACGCCGACGTGCGCTTCTCGAGCGCGCATCTCGGGATCCGCGGCGCCGACGGGGTCGTGGGACGGTCGGTCGGATCGTTCGACGGGACGGTCGAGAACGTCGGCACGGTCCGCGCGCGCTACGATCTCGGGATGCGCCTGCCCGCGATCCCGCTCGCGCCGCTCGTCCTCTCCGCGGCGCCCGATCGGACCGACGTCGCGGGGACGGTGGACGCCGACCTGCGCGTTCGCGGGCCCGTCGAGCACCTGCACGTCTCGGGTCTCGTCGCCGCGCCCGAAGGGACGATCAACGGGCTCGCCTTCCGCGATTTCAGCTCGCGGCTCGACGTCGTCCCCGATCACTACTTCCTGCGCCGCGGCGACGTGATCGTCGGTTCCACGGACGCGCGCTTCGCGGGTTCCGTCGGACGCGGCGACGCGTCGTTCCGGCTCGACGCGCCGCACGCCGATCTCGAGGATTTCGACGACTACTTCGACGCGGGCGACACGCTCGAGGGCACGGGCCGGATCCGCGCGCGATTCTACAAGCGCGGTAAGACGATCGGCACGACGGCGAACGTCGCGATCGCGAACCTGCGCTATCGACGTTTCGATCTCGGCGATCTCGCGGCGAGGTGGACCTCGCACGACGCGCGCGCCGAGGGCCGGATCGCGTTCGGCGGCGCGTCGGGGACGCTCGACACCGCGGGCGTGCTCTCGCTCGCGCGCAACGTCCCGATCGAGCGCCTTCTCGCGCGTTCCGCCTTCGACGGGACGACGACGCTACGCGGACTCGATCTCGGCGTGTGGTTGCCCGCGCTCGGGTACCAAGTCCCGATCGGCGGGCGGCTCGATGCCGACGCGAAGATCGCCGGGAGCCTCGTGAATCCCGACGTCCGAACGACGGTCTCGCTCGCGCGCGGGACGATCGGGAGCTTCCCCGTCGACCGGCTCTCCGTCGTCGCGAGCTCGACGGTACACCGCACGCGGATCGAGCACGCCGAACTCGCGCTTCCATCGCTCGCGCTCACGGCGTCGGGGACCGTCGGGACGGGCGGGACCGATCCCGTCGCCGTGAACGTCCACGCGAAGGCGACCGATCTCGGCGCGCTCGCGGCCCGGCTCTCCGCCGGCGACCTCGAACTCGGCGGGACGGCCGAGGCCGATATCGACGTCTCGGGGACGCGCGACCGGCCGCTCGTCCGTGGCGGCTTCGACGTCGAAGCCGCGCGCATCCGCGGCGTCGCGATCCCGCGCGCGCTCGGCGAGGTGAGCCTCTCCGGCCGCGACGTGATGCTCAGCGACGTCGAGCTCGATTTCGCCAAGGGCGCGCTCCAGATCGCGGGCTCGGTCCCCTTCGAGATCTCGCCCTTCGGTTTCGGACCCGAACGCGCGCCGATCGCGCTCGACGCCGTGGCGAACGGGATCGATCTCGCGAGCTTCGCGCCGCTCCTCCCGACCGGTTCGGAACTCGCGGGGACGCTCGACGGGCGGATCGGCGTGGAGGGGACGGCGGGCGCGCCGCGCGTGCTCGGCACGCTCTCGCTCGCGCGCGGCACGCTCCGGACGCCGCTCGAAACGGTGCCGCTCGAGCAGATCGCCGCGCGCGTGCGCTTCGGCGGGAACGTCGCGAACGTCGAAGCGTTCCGCGCGGTCGCGGGCGGCGGGACGCTCGTCGGCGACGGAACGGTGACCTTCCCCGATCTCGTCCACCCGACCGTCGACGCGACGTACGCGCTCGAACTCCGCGGCAAGAACGTCGCGCTCAACCTCCCCGCCTACGGCGCCGGTCGGGTCGAGGGATTTCTCACGCTCGCGCATCGGCGCGCCGGGCTCGCGCGTCTGAGCGGCGATCTCGGCGTCTCCGACGCGGTGATCCCGTTTTCGGCACTCGTCGGCGCGAGCGGCGGCTCCGGAACGAGCGGCGGCGCCGGGGGGTTCGTGCCGCAACTCGCGCTCGATTTCGATCTCTCCGCCGATAAGAACGTGCGCATCCGCAGCGCCGCCGTCGACATCGGATCGACCGGTCGGGTCCACGTCGGGGGAACCTACGTCGCGCCCGTCCTCTCCGGCTCGTTCGCGTCGACGGGCGGGACGCTCGCGTACGTGAACACGGTCTTCCGCCTGCAGAACGGAACGGTGACCTTCGCGCCCGATCTCGGGCTCGTGCCGACGCTCGACGCCACGGCCGTCGCGCACGTCATCGATCCCGATCCCAACACCGTGCGCAACGCGTCGGGGAGCGCCGACGTCACGCTCGCGGTTTCGGGTCCGGCGACGAGCCTCACGATCGGACTCACCTCCGATCCCGCTTACGATCGCGAACAGATCCTCGGACTCTTACTCGACGCGCCCGTGCTCGGTGCGAGCAACCTCTTCGGCGACAACGCGCAACGCGTGACGCCGTACGGCAGCACGTCGACGACGGGGCTCTCGCCCGCGGTCGCGGCGACGCGTAACACGAACGGTTCGATCAGCGTCGCGCAGGAAGCGTTCGGCATCGCGAACGCGCAGTTCACGCGCAACTTGCTCGCGCCGTTCGAGACGACGTTCGCGGGCGCGCTCGGGCTCTCGAACTTCAACCTCAACGTCGATTACACGGGGAACGTCGGACTCTCCGCGCGCAAGAATCTCGGCAAGCGCGTCAACGCGATCTACGCGACGAGTTTCGGCTATCCGTATCGCCAGACGTTCGGGTTCGAATACAAACCGAATCCACTCGAAGCCGCGCAGGTGACCGTGTTCCAGACGGTCGGGGCGTACGGGCTCGATTCGCTCGCGCCCTCGAACGGGCTCATCACGTCGACGACGCGCCTGCAATCGGCCCAACCGAATTCGGGATCGGTCGGGTTTTCGCTCGGCCTGCAACGGCTCTTCTGACGGTGCGCGCGCGGCCACACGGATTCTCGCCCAGGACCGAGAGGGACGGAAGCGAACTTCGCGCCGCTGTAGAGAGAAACGGACTCATCCGCGGCACCCTTGCTGTGGAAGTCGAAGGATTCTGCTTCTGAGAATGTTGTCTGACCGTCGCCACGCGCGTCGCAGCGGCGCGTTGCTTGCGACGCTCGCGCTTTTGCTCGCCCCCGCGCTCGCCATCGCGCAGCCGACGCCCGCGTCCACGGACGCTCCGGGCACGGCTCCCGTCGGCGCACCGCCCGCCGTCGCAACTCCCGGCGCCGCGCCCGCACGCGCGCGCGCGAACGCGCCGACCGTCGTGAGCGTCGACGTCTCTGGGAACGCGCACGTGCCGAGCGATCGGATCCTCAGCGTCGTGCGCACGAAAGTCGGGCAACCGTTCGACGAAGCGACCGTCCGCGAAGATCTGCAGAGCATCTTCGATCTCGGATTTTTCGGCGACCAGGTGCCGCCGCTCATCCGCCAACGTCCGGGCGGGATCGCGATCACGTTCCGCGTGGTGGAGAATCCGGTCGTGCAGCGCATCGCGTTCACGGGGAACGATCACGTGCCGTCCGACACGCTGCTCGCGCTCATGGACACGTCGGTCGGTCAGGTGCTCAACACGAACACCTTCCACCAAGACGTCCTCAAGATCAATTCGTACTACGACAAGATCGGCTACGGCGGTCAGGTTCCGACGCACGTCGCGGGCTTGAACATCTCCAAGGACGGCGTGCTCAGCCTCGCGGTCCGCGAGGGTCTCACCGTCCGCCACATCACGATCACGGGCAATCCGGTCCTGCCGCCCAACGTCATCACGAAGGCGCTCACGCTCAAAGAGGGTCAGCCGTACTCCGAAGACGCGCGCGACAAAGATTACGAAGCGCTCAAAAAACTCTACGATAAGTACGATCTCTCGGTCGGTGATTTCGAAGCCGGGATCGATCCGACGACGGTCGATCTCGACAAGGGCACGGCCGACGTCAAATACAGCATCTACGTCGCGACGGTCGGCGCGATCCAGATCACGGGCAACACGCAGACCAAAGACGTCGTCATCCGCCGTCAGTTGCGCTTGCGTCCCGGGATGATCGTCACGCAGGGACTCGTCCGTCGCGATTACGAGCGACTCAATAATCTCGGCTTCTTCGACAAGGTCGACATCCAACAGAAGCCCGGTCCCGACGCGAAGAAGCCGTACGCGCTCACGCTCGACTGGACCGTGAAAGAACAGCGGACGGGCACGGCGCAGGTCGGCGCGGGGTATTCGGGCGGGCCGACGGGTCAGGGTCTCACGGGGACGCTCTCCTACTCGCAAAACAACATCAACGGCACGGGCAACGCCGCGTCGATCCGACTCGAGCGCGGGTCGCGCGTCTCCGACGCGTCGCTGAGTTACACCGTGCCGTACCTCGGCAACACGCCGACGACGCAGCTCTACAGCCTCGCGACGTCGATCTACACGACCTCGCAGATCGATTATTTGAACATCTACTCGGCGGGCGCGCAGGCCGTCGGCAGTAATCCCGTGATCTCCGCACCCGCGCCTTCGGGCTCGTCGAACGCGAGCGCGACGTCGGGGACGACGCCCGTCGTCATCACGCCGAACGCCGCGCAGTTACCGGGCGCCGCGACCTACGGCAGTCGGGCCGCGGGTATCTCGCTCAATCTCGGTCGTCGTCTGACGGACGAACTCACCTCGACGCTCGGCGTCTCCGTGCAACGCATCGCGACCGACGTCGGTCTCCCGGCGGGATCGGGGTACTTCCTCTCGGGGAGCCAGCAGATCCTCACCTCGGCGCAGACGGGGCTCTCCGCCTTCCAACAGACGAACGGCACGACGCTCGGCATCAACGCACCGTCGATCGCCGACACGTCCAACGGCGCCGGCTACAACCTGCGCTCGGTCTCGCTCGGACTCACGCACGACTCGCGCGACGACGTCGTCAACCCGCGTCGCGGCGACACCTCGACGCTCTCCGAGGAAGTCTCGGGACGCGCGATCGGCTCGCAGTTCCACTACACCGTCACGACGCTCGACGCCGCGAAATTCTTTCCGGTCGGCCGGGCCTCGACGTTCGGTTTCCACGCGCTGGCCGGCACCTCGACGGGCGCGATCCCGCCGAGCCGACTCTTCGTGCTGACGGACCAACAGTTGCGCGGATACAGTCAGGTCTTCTACGGCACGGAGGAACTGCTGCTGCAGAGCGAACTGCGCATTCCGCTCGCCCCCGATCGCAAGTTCGGCATCGCGATCTTCGGCGATTACGGCGGCCAGCGCATCCGCGGCGCGCAACCGATCGTCGACGTGTTCGGCAACACGGTCGTCGATTACAATAAGTTCTTGTACCGCGCGGATGCGGGCGTCGGTCTGCGCTTCGACATCCCGCAACTCGGCTTCAAATCGATCCGGCTCGATTTCGCGCGCGGGAAGGGCGGCGCGCACACGAGTTTCGGAATCGGACAGAGCTTCTGATGGCGGGCGTCATGCGGTCACGGCGTTTCGCGCGCGCGCTCTTCGGCGCGTCCCTCGCGTTCGCCGTTGCGGCGGCGACGCTCGCTCCGGCGTCGCTCGCCGCCGACGTGACCGATATCGGCTACGTCGATCAGTCCGCGCTCGCGAACGTCGGTCCGTTCACCGCGGCGAATCGCCAGCTCGGCGCGTACAAGGTCGGGCTCGATCGGCAGTTCGCGCGGCGGTTGCGCGGCGTCCACGACGCCGCGACGCAACAACGCGTCGCGGCCGAATTCCAACAGAAACTCGCCGACCGTCAGCGCGCGCTCTTCGGTCCGCTCTTCGCGAAGGCGCAGGTCGCGATCGCGGCGGTCGCGTCGAACAAGAATCTCTCGGTCATCGTCGACAAACGGATCGTGATCGTCGGCGGGACCGACGTCACGGGCGACGTCGTCTCGCTGCTCTCGGGTCCGGGCGATCCCGTCCGTCCGGTCAACTCGCCGCCGCCGTCCTCCGTCGGGTACGTCGATCAAGCGCAGATCGACGCCGTGCCCTCGCTCAAGAGCGCGAACGACGATTTCCAAAAATTTCAGGCGAGCCAACAACAGGATCTCCAGGGCAAGCTCCGCGGCGCGAGATCGAACGCGGATCGCCAGCAACTGCTCGCGACGTATCAGGGCGCGCTCGCGGACAAGCAGAAGCAGACGATCGAACCGCTCGTGAACAAGACGCGCGACGCGATCGCGGACGTCGCGAAGAAGAAGGGCTTGCTGCTCGTCATCGACCGTACGAATCTCATCTACGGCGGGACCGACATCACGAGCGACGTTACGAGTGAACTCAAGTAACGGCGGTTCGCGACGGATGCGCGGGCTCGCCGCGACGGCCGCCCTCTGTCTCGCGAGCGCGTGCGCGCGCGGGAATTCGGGGCCGGCCGCCGTCGCGACGCAGACGCCCGGGGGCGACGGTCGCGTCGGGTTCGTGCGCATGGACGCGCTCATCAAGGTCCACCCGCTCTACGGCGAACTCTCGCAACTCGATCAAGACGTCGCCGCGCTCCAACTCAAATCCGTCGGTCCCGAGATCGGGAACGCGGCGGCCGACCTCCCGCGCGAGGAACGCGCGCTGCAGGTCGAACTCGATCGCGCCGCCGCGCAGACGCGCAAGGCGCTCGACGTCGAACGACGCGAGTACGCCGTGCGCGAGCGGGCGACGATCGATGCGGCGCTCCGCAATGCGGGCGTCGGCGGTCCCTCGGGCGCCTCGATCGCGAGCGACGTCGCGACCGAGGCGCGCGCGCAGTCGCAACGCGCGACCGCGTCGGCCCGGCAGAACTTCGCGGCGTACCGGCAACAGCTGATCGATCAGGATAAGCTCGCCGTCGCGACGCTCGAGCGGACGTACGACGAACGCGCGGTACGCGCGTATCGCGCGCGCGCGGATCGGCTCCAGCGCAAGGAGGCCGACTACGCGTTGCAACTCGCGAACGACGACGCGGCGGAGCGGCTCTCGCTGCGGACCCGGCTCTCCAATCTCGCGCTCGACGACACGTCGCGCGCGGACGTGAAGGGTCGACTCGACGCGCTCGATCGTAAGGAAGCCGACGCCGTCGCCGCGATGAAGAATCGCGACGAGACGGAACTGCTCGCGTATCGCAAGAGCCTGCACGACGGCATCGGCCGCGAGCTCTCCGTGCAGGTCGGCGCGCTCCAGAAACGCACGATCGCGAAGATCGACGCGCGCGCGTTGCAGACGCGAACGAGCCTCACCTCCGAACTCGCCGCGCTTCCGGGAACGGGCGGCGCCGGGCCCGTCCCCGCGAACGTCCCGCCGCAGATGCGCGCGAAGCTGCTCGCGTTGCACGAACAATTTCAAGCGAGTTTCGATCGCGACGCGAACCGGACGTTGCAACGCTTCCAGCAGACGCGCGTCGATCTCACGACGCGTTTCCGTCAGCTCGCGGGTATCGACGGTCGGGCGCAGGCGGGTGCGGGCAAGCAGATCGCGCAATTGCAGAAACAACGCGGCGACCTCTACGGAGAGATGGTCGCCCAAATCGATCGCGAGGTCCGCGCGGTCGCACAGAAGCGAGGGGTCGGCGTCGTCGTCCGCGAGGTGATGGCACCCGCAGGCGGCGTGGATCTCACGGACGACGCCGAGAAAGACATCGAGAGTCTGCACGAGTGAAACGGAAAACGATCTGCGCGATCGCGCTCGCGCTCTCCGCGGGATGCGGTTCGCAACAGGCATCGACGTCGACCGTCGCGACGGTCGATCTCACGCGCATTCAGGCGAACTGGCCGAAGTTCATCAATTATTCCAACCAGCTCGCGAGCGATACGGAGGCGATCAATCGCTCCGCGACGTCGCCGCAGCAGAAACAGCACGATCTCGCCGCGCTCCAATCGCGCTTCGTCGCGATGCAGAACGAAGTGACCGACGACGTCCGGAACGCCGCACAACGCGTCGCGACCGACCGCCATTTCAAGCTCGTCGTCACGCGTCAGTTCACCGGGTACGGCGGGACCGACATCACGACCGACGTCGAGAAGCAACTCGACATCACCGAACCCTCGCCCGCCAAATCGCCGTGACGGTACGGTGACGGTCGCCGATATCGCGGCGCGTCTCGGCGGGACGGTTCGCGGTGACGGCGACGCGCAGATCGATCGCGTCGCGGCGATCGACGACGTCGACGCGCGCGCGCTCACCTTCGCCGTCGACGAGCGTTACCTGCGACGCGCGCTCGCGTCGCGCGCGGGGGCGGTCCTCACCGAGGCGGCGCTCGCCGATCGCGTGGAGTCGAAAAAACCGCTCGTGATCGTGGAATCGGCGCGCGCCGGGCTCGCCGCGTTGCTCGCGAGCCTCGAACCGCCGCGCCCCGTCGCGCCGTACCGCCATCCTTCGGCCGTCGTCGATCCGAGCGCGACCGTCGGCGACGACGTGCACGTCGGCGCGCTCGCGTACGTCGGTCCCGACGCGCACGTCGGCGCGGGCTGCGTGCTCGCGGCGGGCGCGTTCGTCGGCGCGCGCGCGCGGCTCGGCGCGCGGTCGACCTTGCATCCGCGCGCGATGTTGCTCGACGATTGCGTCGCGGGCGAACGCGTCGTGTTGCAGCCGGGCGCGATCGTGGGTTCGGACGGCTTCGGGTACGCGTTCGTCGACGCGCGTTTCGTGAAGATCCCGCAGATCGGCAACGTGGTGCTCGGCGACGACGTCGAGATCGGCGCGGGCACGTGCGTCGATCGCGGGCAGACGGGCGCGACCCGGATCGGCGACGGAACGAAGATCGACAATCTCGTGCAGATCGGCCACAACGTTACGATCGGAAAACACTGCGGCGTCGCCGCGCATTCGGGATTTGCGGGTTCGTCGCGCGTCGGCGATCACACGATGATCGGCGGGCGTAGCGCCGTGAACGGACATACGACGGTCGGCTCGCGCGTGACCGTCGCGGGGAACACGATGGTTTGGGGCGACGTCGCCGACGGCGCGACGATCAGCGGACATCCGGCTCAGGATCATCGCAGCGAACTGCGTCAGATCGCGCGCATCCGCGGCCTCGAGAAACTCTACGAGCGCGTGAGCGCGCTCGAACGCGAATGACGGCCCAGCGGACGCTTCGCGGCGCGCTCGAATTCGACGGCGTCGGTCTGCACACGGGCGCGCCCGCCCGACTCGTCCTGCATCCCGCACCCGTCGGAAGCGGCCGACGTTTCCGCCTCTCCGACGGGACGGAATTTCCGGCGCACGCCGACCACGTCGTCGATACGCGACGTGCGACCGTGATCGGGGTCGGCTCGTCGACGGTCTCGACGGTCGAACACGTGATGTCGGCGCTCCTCGCGTTCGGCGTCGATAACGTCGTGCTCGCGGTCGACGGCCCCGAGATCCCGATCATGGACGGCAGCTCCGCGATCTTCTCCACGGCGATCGCCGGCGTCGGCACGCTCGAGCAGGACGCGCCGCGTCCGGTGCTCGTCGTCGATCGACCGTTCGTCTTCCAGGACGGCGACGCGGTCCTCGTCGTCTCGCCGAGCGAACGGTTTCGCGTGCGGTGCGCCGTCGATTTCGCGCCGCCCGTCGGCGCGCAGTTCATCGACGCGACGGTCGAGGACGGATCGTACGTTCGCGACATCGCGCCCGCGCGGACGTTCGGCTATCTCCACGAAGTCGAAGCGCTCCTCGCCGCCGGGCTCGCGCGCGGCGGCACCCTCGACAACGCCCTCGTCTTCGCTCCCGAGGGACCGATGACGCCGCTCCGCTGGCCGAACGAAGTCGTCCGGCACAAGGTACTCGATTTGATCGGTGATTTCGCCCTGCTCGGCAGCTATCCGCAATGCGACGTCGTGTCGGTGAAGAGCGGCCATCGTCTCCACGCGTCGGCGGTGCGAGCGCTGCGCGACGCATACGCGACGCAGCGCGCGGGGCACGGCGCGTGAGCGGCACGTCGCTCGGCGAAGGCGGGATGGACATCAACGGACTGATGCGGGTCCTGCCGCACCGGTATCCGATGTTGCTCGTCGATCGCATCACGATGCTCAAATTCGGCGAGCACGCGACGGGCTACAAGAATCTCACGATGAACGAGCACTTCTTCCAAGGGCACTTTCCCGGCAAACCGCTCATGCCGGGCGTGTTCATGATCGAAGCGCTCGCGCAACTCGGCGGCACGATGATCCTCGGGCCCGACGACTTCCGCCGTCGCATCGCGTTCCTGACGGGGATCGACAAGGCGAAGTTCCGGCGGCCCGTCGTCCCGGGCGATCGGCTCGACATGGAAGTGAAACTCTTGCGCAGTCGTTCCGCGATGGGGTGGGTGTCGGCCGAAGCGAAGGTCGACGGGAAGCTCGCGTGCGCGGCCGAGCTCATGTTCTCCGTCGCGTTCGTCGACGATTTCGGCGGCGACGCCTCGGTCTTGCACGAGTGATCCACCAAACCGCCGTCGTCCATCCCAAGGCGACGATCCACGCGGGCGCGGAGATCGGTCCGTACTGCGTGATCGGCGAAGACGTCACGATCGGCAGCGGCACGCGCCTCTTCGCGCACGTCGTCGTGAACGGACACACGACGATCGGCGCCGATTCGGAGATCCATCCGTTCTGCTCGATCGGCGCCCCGTCGCAGGATCGTAAATCGCACGGCGAGCGTTCGTTCACGACGATCGGCGATCGGACGGTCCTGCGCGAGTTCGTCTCCGTCCATCGCGCCACGGGTGCGGGCGAGACGACCTCGGTCGGCGACGACAGCCTCCTCCTCGCCTACGTCCACATCGCGCACAACTGTCGGATCGGCGATCACGTGACGATGTCGTCGACGGCGCAGCTCGCGGGTCACGTCGTCATCGAAGACTACGCGACCGTGGGCGGGCAGACGGGCGTCCACCAATTCGTGCGCATCGGGCGTCACGCCATGGTCGGCGGCATCTCGCGCATCACGCGCGACGTCCCGCCGTACTTTCTCGTGGAAGGCAATCCCGCGCAGCCCTACGGACTCAACAGCGTCGGCTTGCGGCGCGCGGAGTTCTCGCCCGAGGCGATCGCGGAACTCAAGGAGTGTTACAAGGCGCTCTATCGCTCGAATTACAACATCTCACAGGCGATCGAAGCGATGCGTTCGTTCGTCTCGAGCGACGAAGGTCGGTACTTACTCGCGTTCGTCGAAGGGCCGTCGGAGCGCGGCATCCTGAAATAATGCGCGCGTTCTTCGCGACGGGCGAGGCCTCGGGCGACATGCTCGCGGCATCGCTCGCGACCGCGATGCGCGAGTTCGAACCGGACGCGACGTTCGCCGGGATCGGCGGCGAACGGATGGAAGCCGCGGGCGTCGCGCTCGTCACGCGGACGACCGGCTGGGCGAGCCTCGGCCCGATCGCGGCGCTCCGTCGCATCCCGCCGCTGCTCGCGAACATGCTCGGTCACGCGTTCCGCCTGCGTCGCGATCCCGTCGACCTCATCGTGCTCGTCGATTTCGGCGCGTACAATCTGCGGTTCGCACGGACGCTCCGCGCGCTCGGATACCGTCAGCCGATCCTCTATTACTTTCCGCCCGGCGCGTGGCTCGACCGTCCGAAGAAAGCGCGTGCCGTGACCGCGTCGACGGTACCGCTCACCGCGTTCGAACATCAGCGCGACTTCTATCGTTCGCTCGGATACGGCATCGCGTACTTCGGCCATCCGCTCGCATCGCTCGTCGCGCCGCGCGCGCCGCGACCGACGCCGGCGCCCGACGGCGGGACGGTCGCGCTCTTACCGGGGAGCCGTCGCGGCGAGATCGTGCTGTTGCTCCCGCGCCTGCTCGACGCGAGCGAGCTCGTGCGCGCCGCGCGTCCGAACGCGCGCTTCACGATCGCCGTCGCGCACGCCGAAGCGGAGACCGCCGTCCGCGAGATCCTCGCGGAGCGCGCGCGGCCGCCCGACCTCGTGCGCGGCGCGGAAGCCGCGCTCGCGGACGCCGACGCCGCGTGGATCGCGTCGGGGACGGCGGTGCTCGAGGCCGCGCTCCGCGAGGTGCCGACGGTCGCGCTCTACGTCGTCGCGCGCTCGCAGGAAGCGATCGCCCGGCGCGTGTGGCTCGACCGCCATCCGTTCGTGACGCTGCCGAACATCTTGCTCGGGCGCGCCGTGCTCCCGGAATTCTTGCAGGACGAGGCGACGCCCGCGAACCTCGCCCGCGCCATGGAATCCGCGCTCGCCGATCCCGCGGCGCGCGCCCGCGACTTGCGCGCGGTCCGCCGGAGGCGCTGCGGCGCACGGCGGCGTTCGCGGTGGCGCTCGCGCGCACGGCGGTCGCGTCGTGACGCCGCTGCGGATCTATCACACCTCCGATCTGCACGACCATCGCGGTTTCGTCCCGCGGATGCTCGCGTTACGCGAACGGGATCCGGGTCTGTTATTCGATTGCGGCGACTCGCTGCGCGGGAGCCAGACGATCTATCGCGGTCGCGAACCGATCGTCGCGGAGATCGACGCGGCGGGGTACGACGCGCAAGGGATGGGGAATCGCGAGTTCCATTATTGGTTCGACGCGGTCCGCGCGCGCGCGCGGAGCATGCGCCACCCGCTCGTCTGTTCCAATCTCGTCGACGTGCGCGGCCGCGAGCTTCCGTTCGTGCGCGAGTTGCGCTTCGAACGCGACGGGTGGAAGCTGCGCGTGTTCTCGTTACTCGTCGTGCAGTATCCGCACGGCAGCCCGTGGGAGCGCGCCTTCGGATGGCGCTTTCTCGATCCGCTCGCGGTCGCGCGCGAGATCGCGGCCGACACGGCGCCCGATACGACGCTCGTCGTCCTCTCGCACGTCGGATTGCGACTCGATCGCGAGCTCGCGCGCGCCGTCCCGCGTCTCGATCTCGTGCTCGGCGGTCACAGTCACGACACGCTCGCCCGGCCCGAGTACGTCGGCGACGTGCCGATCGTCCACGCGGGACCGTACGGCGCGTTCGTATCGCGAACCGAACTCGTGCCGCGCGACGGCCGCGCGCGCATCGCGCGCTTCGATCTCGTGCCGTTGCTCGGCGCGCCCGCGGCGTGAGCGGGCGCGTGCTCTTCGTCGCCAACGGACACGGCGAGAACGCGATCGCGATCCGCATCGCGGCGGCGCTCCGCGCGCACCTCGGCGCCACGGCGACGGCGTGCGCGCCGGAGTTGCTCTCGCTCGTCGGAACCGGGACGCCCTCGGAGATCCTCCCGCTCGTCGGTCCGCGGCGCGCGATGCCGAGCGGCGGGCTCGTCGCCATGGGGAACGTGCGCGCGTTCGCGCGCGATCTCGGCGCGGGTTTTCTCGGTCTCGCGCGCGCGCAGATCGCGTTTCTCGTCCGCGCGCGTGCGCGGTACGACGTCGTCGTCGCCGTCGGCGACGCCTACGCGCTCGGTCTCGCCCTGCTCGCGCGTCGTCCGACCGTGTTCGTCGGCACGGCGAAGAGCGCGTACGTCGCGCCGTACGGACCCTTCGAGCGTTCGCTGCTACGGCGCGCGCGCGTCGCGTTCGTGCGCGACGCGCGGACGGCGGAAGCGCTCGCGGCGCGAGGGACCGCGGCCTCGGCGCCGGGCAACGTGATCGTCGATCTCGTCGACGACGCGCCCGCGGCGCTGCCGGGGCGCTTTCTCGCGCTCGCGCCGGGGAGTCGCGAGGAAGCGTACGCGGACGCCGTCCGGCTCGCGCGCGTGATCCGCGCGCTCGGCGCCTTCGATCCGGAGCCCCGCGCGTTGCTCTCGATCGCGCCCACGCTCGACGCCGATCGCTTCGCGCGCGCGCTCGCGGAAGACGGTTGGTCGATCGGCGCGCGCGCGGGCGGACCCGCGGCGTTCGTCGCACGCGCGAGCGGGGCCGAGATCGTCGGCTGGTCCGGGTCGTTCGGGGCGTTGTTGCGCGCGAGCGTCGCGGTCGTCGGCCAAGCCGGAACCGCGAACGAACAGGGCGCCGCGTTCGGCCTGCCGATCTTCGCGCTCGCCGGAAAGAGCGGCGGTCGCGATTGGTATCGCATGCGTCAGCGGCGCCTGCTCGGCGACGCGCTCGCGCTACTCCCCCCCGAACCCGACGCGGCCGCGCGCGCGCTCGCGGACGCGCTCGCCGATCCGGCCCGACTCGCGCGCATGCGCGCCGCGGGGCGCGAGCGGATGGGCGACGCGGGCGGCGCGGCGACGATCGCGCGCGTCGTCGCGGAGCTCGCCGCCTGAAGGCGCGCGCCGTCGCGCTCGCGCTCTTCTTCACGGCGATCCAAGCGTACACGTCGCTCGCCGCGCTCGCACCGACGCCGCCCGTCGGATACGTCTTCCTCTCGCGGGCCGACGCGGCGCTCCTCGCGGCGGTCGTCGTCGGAAGCGGTCTCGCGTGCGCGGCGACGCTCGTCCGTCGTCGCCGCGCCGTCGCCGCGACGACGTCGTTCGGGATCCTCGTCCCGTGGACGCTCGCGGCCGCGCTCGCGACGGCGCTCGGACTCGACCCGCTCTCCGGGCTCCAAGTCGTCGCGATGATGCTTCTCGGGGGCGCGTTCCATCTCGCCCTCGTCGACTCGTTCGCGACGGACGACACGGCGCGCGTCGTCCTCCTGCCGTATCTCGCGTTCGGCGCGCTCGCGCTCGTCGCGGCGCTCGCGATGCTCGTCCTGCGCCGACCGCTCGCGCTCTGGGCGCTCAACGACGGTCGCGCCGCGGGCGTCTTCGTGACGGCGAACCAGTTCGCCGCGTTCGCGCTCGCGTTCGGATTCGTCGCGCTCGGGTGCGCGCTCGGACCGCTCCGCTCGCTACGCGCGTTCGGCTATGCGGGCGTCGCGCTCGCG
>CAZZXB010000064.1:0-16839 GCA_964658025.1 uncultured Janthinobacterium sp. | reverse complement strand
CGACGCCTACCGATCGTATCGTCGAACGAACATCGCATCTCCGAAGGAGTAGAACCGGTAGCGTTCGGCGATCGCGGTCGCGTACGTTTCGCGGATCCGCTCCGCACCGGCGAACGCCGACAGGAGCACGAGCAACGTCGATGCCGGCAGATGAAAGTTCGTGAGGAGCGCGTCGACCACGCGAAACGTGAAGCCGGGTCGGACGAACAACGTCGCCTCCGCGCTTCCGGAGTCCACGGACCCGGACGCCGAGCTCGCGGCCGACGACTCGAGCGCGCGCAAGACCGTCGTCCCCGCGGCGACCACACGTCGTCCCTCTCGTTTCGCTTCTCGAACGACGCGCGCGGTCTCTTCCGGAATCTCGTATCGCTCCGCGTGCATGCGATGCTCGTCGATCGTCTCCGACTCGATCGGCCGGAACGTCCCGAGTCCCACATCGAGGACGAGCGGCGCGATCGTCACGCCGCGGTCGCGAATCTCGGCGAACACCCGCTCGGTAAAATGTAACGAGGCGGTCGGCGCCGCGACGCTCCCCGGCACGCGGGCGAAGATCGTTTGGTACCGTAACGATCGCGCGGCGTCGCCGTCGCCGACGTACGGCGGTAACGGCATCTCACCGTAACGCTCCAACAACTCCTCGAGGGGCACGCGCAGCGTGAGCCGCACCCGTCGCACGCCGCCGTCGTCGACGCCGACGATCCGCGCCTCGCCGTCCTCACCGAACGCGACGACGGCACCCTCGCGCAGACGACGGCCCGGACGCACGAGCGCGTCCCACTCGACGACCGACGCGTCGACACGCCCGCCCGCACTCGGCCGGAGTAACAGGACTTCTGCGCCGCCGCCGCCGGGGACGCGCGCGCCCCGCAAGCGCGCGCGGATCACCCGCGTCTCGTTCACGACGAGCACGTCTCCGGTACGTAACAGCGACGGAAACGCCGCGAAGGTGAGATGTTCGAAACCATCCGTGCCGACGACGAGCAACCTCGCCGAGTCCGGCGGATCCGCGGGCGTCGTCGCGATCAATTCCGGCGGCAGCTCGTAGCGATACGCCCGCGTCAGCGACGACTCGTCGTCGTCGTCGTCAGCCATCACGCCGCGCCTTCAAAAAAGCGCGCCCCGACCGACACGCGGCCGGCCCCACGCGGCCCAAGCGGCCCTCGCAGCGCTTCCATACGTATCGATGCACCGGTTTCGCACGCCAAACCCGAACTCAAGCCCGACCGAGCGACGTCCCCGGAAAGTAGAACGCCACGATGTCGGCCGCGCTCGCGCCGCCCGCGCCGAGTACGCGCGCGCCCCACTGGCAGAGCCCGACCCCGTGCCCGCGCCCCGTCCCCGCGAGCGCGATCGTCGCGCCGCCGCGATCGAGCGACGCCGTTCGGACGAACGACGAGCGCACGACGTTGGGACCGAGCTTCGAGCGAAAGATACCGATCGGCGTCTCGACGCTCGACACGTCGCCGTCGAACGCGATCGCGCGCGGACGGACGCCCGGCGGATCGATCCGCAGCGCCACGTCCTTCACGCGCCCGCACGTCGTGAGCTCGCGCCCGAGCGCGCCCTCGACCGCGTCGAGCGAGACGCTCGCCCGCCACGCATAATTCGGCGCGCTCGCGCAGTTCGGATCGGGGACGCTCCGCAGATACGGATACGCCGTGTTCCAGATCTCGCCCGAGTCCGCCGTCGCGCCGCCGCAACACGCGCTGTAGGCGACGTGCGCGGGCTTCGCGTCGTAGGTGACGATCGTCGACGACGTCGCGTCGATCGCGGCGCGACCCTCGACCGATTCGCTCTCGATGCCGCCGTAATTCTGATCCGCGTCGCCCGCGATCACGTCGTACGCACGCTCGGGCTTGAGCTTGAAGAGCGAGTACGTCCGCGTGACGATCGCCTGCGCCTGCTGCGTCGCGGGGACCCACGACGGCGAGATCTCTTTGCTGAGCACGCCGTAGAGATAGGCGTCGAGCGGCAACGTGTTGACGAGCCCGTTCTCGCCTCCGGGCAACGCGACGGTCTCGAACGACCCCCGATACGTCCGGCCGTTCCACGCGAAATGCCACGCGTCGATCGGCTGCGCCGCCGGAAACGAACCGGTCGCGAGCAGCACGCGCATCCGCGCCACGACCTCGCCCGACGCGTCGACGTCGAGCCCGCCCGTCGCGCGCGCCGCGCGCGGGAACACCGAAGCCGCCATCAGCACCGCGCAACGCGCGACGAAACGACCTCGGGACGCGGAGCCCCCCGATCGATCTTCGCTCCGTTCGACGCGGCCCGAACCGTCAGGACGTCGCATTGACGGATTCCGTTCTACGCCGCATCGCGCAAACCTAGAAACCACGGGCGTTCGGTCGCGAGAAAGCGCCTCCGCTAAAACAGTTTCGGCTGTCGCTCGGATTCCTCGGTCCGCGCGAGCCCGAGATGATCGTAGGCGGCGGGCGTGACCTTCCGACCGCTCGCGGTGCGCAACACGAACCCGATCTTGAGCAGATACGGCTCCACGACGTCCTCGAGCGTTTCCGCATCTTCCGTCAGCGTCGCGGCGATCGCCGAAAGCCCCGCCGGACCGCCGCGGTATTGATCCGCGATCGTCCGCAGATACGCGCGATCCAACCGATCGAGTCCGCGTTCGTCGACGCCTTCGCGCAATAACGCCTCGTTCGCCACCTCGCGCGTCACCTTGCCGTCGGCGCGGACTTCCGCGAAATCGCGCACGCGTCGCAGGAGGCGATTCGCGATCCGCGGCGTCCCGCGACTCCGTCCCGCGATCGTCTCCGCACCCGCCGGATCGATCGGCACCTCGAGGAGTGCGGCGCTGCGCGTCACGATCCGCACGAGCTCCTCGTCGGAATAATATTCGAAGTGATAGTTCAATCCGAACCGCTCGCGCAGCGGCGCCGAGAGCATTCCGGCGCGCGTCGTGGCGCCGACGAGCGTGAAGCGTTCGACCGGAATCTTGTACGTCTTCGCGAACGCGCCGCTGTCCATCACGATGTCGACGCGAAAATCTTCCATCGCGGGATAGAGAAATTCTTCGACGACCGCGCCGAGGCGGTGGATCTCGTCGATGAAGAGCACGTCGCCCGCCTGTAACGAGGTGAGGATCCCCACGAGATCCTTCGGCTTGTCGAGCGTCGGCCCCGACGTCGGCCGGAGCGCCCGTCCGAGATCGCGCGCGATCAGCGACGCGAGCGTCGTTTTCCCGAGACCCGGCGGCCCGTAGAACAACACGTGATCGAGCACGTCGCCGCGTCGCTTCGCCGCGTCGATCGCGATCTTGAGATTCTCGACGACCTCGGCCTGACCGACGTAATCGTCGAAGGTGCGCGGTCGCAGGCTCGCGCCGACGAACTCTTCTTCGACCGCTTCCTCGGGCGCAACGAGTCGTTCGCCCGCATCGGACGGTCCGAGCACGACCCGCCGCGCGCGCGCTTCATCCATCGCGTCGTGCGTTCGCTACCGCGAGCCGAGGTGCTTTTCGCGCGGCTACGATGCCTCGAGACGGCGGTTCTTCACGCGATACACTTCCGCGAGTAACGTCTCGGCGTCGCGGATCGACGGGACCGCCTCGAGCGTCTCGGAGATCATCGCCACGGCCTCGGCGCGTTTGTATTCGAGTTGCAGTAAGACCAGGAGCGCCTCTTCCGCGAAATCCGGAATCGTCGCGACCTTTCGCGGCTCCGCGTCCCGGATGAGCAAGAACTTCGTGACCTTGCCCTGCAGTTTCGCGACGATATCGCGCGCCTTCTGTTGCCCGATCCCGGGCAACTTGACGAGAAAGCCGTGATCGCCCGCGTCGATCGCGCGAGCGATACGCGCCATCGGTTGCGAGAACGCGCGCGCCGCCGTTTTCGGTCCGATGCTCGCGACCGTGATGAGCGACTCGAAGAACTCGCGCTCGACCGCGTTCGTGAATCCGAAAAACGTGAAGCGCCCGCTGTTCCCTTCGAGCGTGAACGCCGGGTGGATCTCGAGGGTCACGCGTTCGCCGATCGCGACCGGCAATTTTTCCGCGACGCACGGCGCGAGCACGATATCGTACGCGAGGCCTCCGACGTCGAGCACCACGTTCGCGGCCGTCCGCTCGACGATCGTGCCGACGATCCGCGAGAACACGCGCTACGCGATCCCGGCGCGCGCGAGACGGCGTTCGCCGCGATCGATGTTCGCGAAGGCGAGCGCGAGCGCGAGCGCGTCGGAGACGTCGTCCGGTTGCGGGGCGACGCGCAGCGCGAGTTGCAGCATCACCATCCGCTTCACTTGCTCCTTGCGCGCGGCGCCCGATCCCGTGAGCGCGCGCTTCACGTGCGAGTGGACGAGATGGCGCACGCCGACGCCGTGCGCGTGCGCCGCGAGGCAGAGCACGCCGCGCGCGTGACCCATGAGCACGGCCGTCGTCGGATTTTTGTACGCCGTCCAGAGTTCTTCGATCACCATCACGTCCGGACGCGTCGCCGCGAGCACCGCGGACATTCCGGCGTGGAGCTCGCCGAGGCGGCGCTCGAGCGGCCCGCTCGTCTCGGGTGCGATGACGCCCGCTTCCACGAGCCGCGCCGCGTCGCGCGCGCAATCGACGGCGCCGTAGCCCGTCACGCGCAAACCCGGATCGACGCCGAGGACGCGCATCATTGCCCGCTCGGCGAGACGCCGCTCACGAACATCATCACGGTCTCGCCGGGCGGGAGCGCCGTGCTCGCCGCGGGTTCCGTCCGCGCGACCGTCCCCTCCGTGCCCTCCTGGACGTACGCGAGGTTGCCGACCTTGTAGCCCGCATTCTCGAGCATCGTCTGCGCGACCGCGGGAGATTTTCCCGAGACGTCGGGGACGACGCCCGGCGCCGCGACCGAGAGCGTGACGCTCGCGCCCTTCTTCGCCTGCACGTCGGGTGCCGGATCTTGCTTGAGCACGGTCCCCGCATCGGCGCTCGAATCGACGACGTATTCGGTCGTCGTCCGCAAGCCGACGGCGGCGAGCGCGTTCGCCGCGTCCGATGCCGTCTTTCCGGCGACGCCCGGAACGCGCAGTTGCGGCGGCCCCGCGCTCACCGTCACCTGCACGGACGAGCCGGGATCGACGTCCGCACCAGCCGCCGGACTCTGCGCCATGACGACGCCCGCCGGAATCTGATCGCTCTGGTCGCGTTCGGCGACCGTCACGCCGAGGCCGCGGCCGCGCAGCTCCTTCGTCGCGTCGTCGAGCGTCTCCGACGCGATATCGGGGACGGCGACGGGCTGCAAACCCTTCGAGACGACGAGCACGACCTTCGAGCGGATCGGGATCGAGGCGCCGGCCGCCGGTTTCTGATCGAGCACGGTCCCGCTCGGCGACCGATCGTACCGTCCGACGACCTTCGGCACGAGTTTCGCGTCGCGCAGGTAGCGCTCGGCGTCGTCGCGCGAGTACCGACGGATATCGATGAGTTGCACGACGGGGAGGCCCGTGCTCGCCGTGATCGTGACGATCGTGCCCGGCGCCACGCGCGCGTTCGCGCTCGGATCTTGCCGGACGACGCGATCCGCCGCGACGCGATCGCTCGACACGCTCGCGATCGAGTACTTCAACCCGCTCGCCGCCAACCGGCGCTCCGCGTCGTCGAGCGTCGCGCCCACGACCGATGCCACGACGATCGTCCCCGGCTTCCCGCCGACCGCGTTCGCGATATTCGAATAATAGCCCGCGACGATCGCGATCGCGAGCGCGCAGAGCGCGAGCGCGACGGCGGCGAGTCGCGGAATCCCGCGCGACGCCGGCGTTTCCGACTCGTCCGCGCGCGCAGCGCCCGGCGCGCGATCGGGAAACTTCGAGGGACGCGGCTTGAGCGGCGGGAGGACCGGACGCGGCACGCTCCCCGGGGGGCGATCGAACGGCGCTTCGGCGTTCGGGCGTTCGCGCGCCTCGCGCAGCGCCTTCGACACGTCGAGCGCCGAGGCGAATCGCGCCGCCGGATCCTTTTGCATCAGTCGTGAAACGATCGCCGAGATCGCCGCGCCGATCGCCGGATCTTCGGCGTCGACCGCGGGAACGGGCGCGGAGACGTGCTTGAGCGCGACGGTCACGGGCGAATCGCCCGTATACGGCAGCTTTCCGGTGAGCATGACGTAGAGCACGATGCCGAGACTGTAGAGATCGCTCGCGACCTGCGTTTCGTTCCCTTGCGCCTGCTCGGGCGACATGAAGTGAACGCTTCCCATCACCATGCCCGGCATCGTCACCGAGACCGTCTGCGACGTCACCGCGCGCGCGATGCCGAAATCGGAGAGCTTGACGACGTCGTCCTTCGTGACGAGGATGTTCGCGGGCTTGACGTCGCGATGCAAGATCCCCTGACGGTGCGCGTACGCGAGCCCGACGCAGATCTGGATCGCGAAATCGATCGCGACGGCTTCGGGGAGTCGCTCGCCGTTTCGGATCATCTCGGCGAGCGTCGCGCCCTCCACGAGCTCCATCACGATGAAATAACTCTCGCCCTCGCGGCCGACGTCGTAGATGTTGACGATGTTCGGATGCGAGAGTCGCGCGGCGTGTTGCGCTTCGGTGTAGAAACGCGCGACGAAATCGGCGTCGGCCGCGAGGTCGTCGCGCAAGACCTTGATCGCGACGCGACGGCGCAACACGCTGTCGACGCCCGCGTACACGATCGCCATGCCGCCCTGACCGATCCGGCCTTCGAGCCGATATCGCTCGGAGAGATTGCGCTCGATCACGCGCGGCGCGCTTTCGGATTCAGCCATCGCGTCCCAACGCCGCCGCGATCACGCGACGCGCGATCGGCGCCGCGACGACCCCGCCGTAGCCCGCATTCTCCACGACGATCGCGACCGCGATCCGTGGTGCGGCGGCCGGAGCGAAGGCGACGAACCATGCGTGCGATCTTCCCGCAGGGTTCGTCGCGGTCCCCGTCTTGCCGGCGACGGTCGTTCCGTCGATCGCGGCGGCCCGACCCGTGCCGCGCGCGACCACCGCGATCATCATCGCGGTCAGGTCGGCGGCGGAGCCCGAGGAGAGGGGCGTCGCGAGCGTCTCCGGGCGGCCGACGATGCGATCGCGGCCGTCCGCTCGCAAGGCCCGAACGAGAAACGGTCGCGGCATCGATCCGCCGGCGGCGACGGTCGCCGCGATCGTCGCCATGCGCAGCGGCGTCACGAGCAGATCCGCCTGGCCGAAACCGAGTTGCGCGAGCACGCTCGGGGTGAGTTCCGCGCGTGCGGGCAGGCGGTCGCGTTCGACGGGGAGATCGAAGCCGAGCGACTCGCCGAGCTTCCAATTCCGCGCCGCCGCGTACCATCCGTCGACGCCGAGCCCGAGCGCGATCTGCGCGAAATCGACGTTACTCGAAAGCGCGAACGCGCCCGCGAGATCTTGCCGGCCCGTCGCCTCGCCTTCGTTGTCGTGGACGACGAAACGACCGACGGGAAACGCGCCGTCGTCGTCCCACGTCGACGCCGTCGTCACCGTTCCGGCGTCGAGCGCGGCACCCGCCGTGAAGATCTTGAACGTCGAACCCGGCGGATAGAGTCCGTCGAGCGACCGGTCGAGGAGCGGACTCGTCCGGTCGTGGGCGAGCGTCGAGAACGTGCGGTCGACGCTCGCGGGATCGAACGTCGGCACGCTCGCGAGCGCGAGCACCTCGCCCGTGCGCGGATCGAGCGCGATCCCGGCGGCGCGCGGATAGTTCGCGAGCGAGCTCGCGAGCACGCGCTCGAGATGCGGATCGATCGTCGTCACGAGCGACGCGCCGCGGACTGCGGGTTCGGGCGCGCGCGCGTGCACGAGCGTCGCGATCTGCGCGAACGCGTCGCTCGGCACCGGATGCGCCGCGAGCGCCGCATCGAACGACGCTTCGAGCCCGGCCGTCCCGTAGCGCGCGGAGTCGTAGCCGATCGCGTGCGCGAGCGCGCCGCCGAAGGGGTAGACCCGCCCGCGCGACGACGAGCGCGCGAGCACCGATCCGTCTCGCGCGAGGATCGAGCCGCGATAGGCGTCGAGACCGCGGACGCGCGGATTGTACGGATTCGTCGCGAGCCGCGGTCCCGCGACGATCTGCACGTAGATCTGTCGGAGCGCCAGGATCGCGTAGGCGACGAGAAAGATCCGCACGAGTCGCCCGATCGCGCGATTACCGTTCATCTCCGAGAAACGCCGGGCGCGCTCAGGTCGTTACGGGCGGTCGTTCGCGCAGGACCGTCAGGCCGTCGTCGGTGCGGACGGCGAGATACGCCGAGGCGTCGCCCTCGCCGATCGCGAGGTTGACGAGCGCGCGCATGCGATCTTCGGGGAGATCCGCGACCGAGAGCACGGGCGCGACGTCGAGTTCGGTCAGAAGGCCCGGCGCGACGTACGCGGCGCGCGGCAGCGTCTCGAAAAAGCGCTCCTCGTACGCGCCGTCGTGCCACGGTCCGCGTTTGCCGAAAACGGTCGCGTGGAAATCCCACGCGCAGAGCTGGCGGTCGTTCCACGCGAAATGATCGCGCACGCACATCCGCCGGCAGACGGCGCACTGCGTGAGCGGTTCGACCGGATGCTCGATCCCGTCGAGCACGTCTTCGGGCACGTCTTCGGGATTCACGAGGTGGGTTTCGAGGATCTTCTCCGGCACGTCGGCGTGCCATCCGACGCGCAGGAGCATCTCGAGATCGCGGAGCGGCGTCACGAACGATCGCTCGTCCTCGGCCGGAAACGTCGAGTCGACCCACCCGCCGATGTTGTCGGCCGCGATGCTCACGCGCTGCCAGCCCTCGCCGAGCGTCACGCCGACCGGCGTCCACGCGAGCGGGACGAGCCAGGCCGTCACCTGGCCCTTCTCCGGGCGTAGCGACGAGACGAAGGCGAGGGTGCTCGCGTTGCCCCCGAGGACGTACACGCGACCGTCGCGTGCGGGAGGCTTGCTTTCGGAACGTTCCATCGACCGGCTGACTACGGACGACCGCGACGCGGGGCCTGTGTGGAGCACAAACGGGTTCGGAGCACGAAGCACCCCGGCGTGCGAATTTTAATCGTCGAAGACGACGTTCGGATCGCGGACCCCGTCGCGGACGACCTCCGCCGACAACGCCACGTCGTCGACGTCGCGAACGACGGCCAGATGGGGCTGGAATACGCGCTCGGCGGCGCCTACGACGCCGTCCTGCTCGACGTCATGCTCCCGGGCATCGACGGCCTCTCGATCTGTCGCCGCCTCCGCGCGGAACGCTCCGACGCGATGATCCTCATGCTCACGGCGCGCGACACGACGGGCGACAAGGTGACGGGTCTCGATGCGGGCGCCGACGACTATCTCGTGAAGCCGTTCGAACTCGCCGAACTCTCCGCGCGCTTGCGCGCGCTCCGCCGGCGCCAGAATCCGGTTCGCGAGAACGTGTTGCGCAGCGGTCAGCTCTCGCTCGATCCCACCGAGATGCGCGTCCGCGTCGACGGCCGTCCCGTCGCGCTCACGCCGACCGAATTCGCGCTCGTCGAGACGCTCATGCGCGAACCCCTGCGCGTGTTCTCGCGCGCGATGTTGCTCGAGAAGATCGCGTCGATCGAACGCGCGCCCGCCGACGAGTCGATCAAGACGCACATCGCGAACCTGCGTCGCAAGCTCGAAAAGGGCGGCCTCACGTACGAACCGATCGAAACGCTCTACGGAAACGGATATCGTCTCGCCGAAGCGCCGTGACCATCGTTAGCGAAACGCGCGGACTCGAACGACGGCTCGCGCTCTCGTATCTCGGAGCGTTCGCGATCGTGCTCGTCGCGTTCGCACTCGCCGTTCACGTCGCGTTCGTCTTGGACGTCCAGCGCGACGTGGACGGGCGCCTGAACGATCTCGTGGCGCAGGGCCGCGCCTCGATCAAGTTCCACCACGGTCGCTACGACGTCGAGCGCGACGACATCCAACTCTCCGATCCGCACCTCGAACGCGTGACGTGGCGCGACCTCGCCGGGCGCGAGATCGCGCACGTCGGAAGCGTCGTCGGACCCGACGTCGCGACGCGCGGGCAGGGCGATCCGAGCGACGTCGTCCTCGCGGCGATTTCGACGGCGCCCGAACGGCGCGCGCTCGCGCGCGTCGACGTCGGCCTCGCGGCGGGCTTTCTCGTCTCGCTCGTGATCGCGGGCTTCGGCGGCCGTTACTTCGCACGACGCGCGATCGCGCGCGTCGTCGCATCGATGCGGACGCTCCGCGATTTCACGGCCGACGCCGCGCACGAACTCCGCGGTCCGCTCGCCGCGATCCGGGGGAACGCCGACGCGAGCCTACGCGACGCGGCCGATCTGTCGCCGACGCACCGACGTCACCTCGAAGCCGTCGACGCGACGGCGCGCGCGATGTCGCGGACCGTCGACGATCTCTTGTTGATCGCCCGCGCGGAACGACCGCTCGCGCGCGACCTCCACGCGATCGATCTCGACCGACGCGTCCTCGACATCGTCGGCGCCCGCCGGGCCACCGCCGCCGCGAAAGGCGTCGGACTCGAGGCGGAGGCGGCCGAACGCGCGCGGGTGTACGGCGATCCCGCGGAGATCGATCGCGTGCTCGGCAACCTCGTCGACAACGCGGTGCGCTTCACGCCCACGGGCGGTCGCGTCGACGTGACGTGCATCGTGGAGCGCGGCGGCGTCTGCGTGCGCGTCCGCGATACGGGCGTCGGCATCGACCCGGGCGAGGTCTCCCGCATCTTCGAACGCTTCTGGCGGAGCGACGCGGTGCGCACGAGCGATACGGGCACGGGGCTCGGGCTCGCGATCGTCCGGGCGCTCGTGCGCCGACACGGCGGCGATATCTCCGTGCGGAGCGCCCCGGAACGGGGGAGCGAGTTCACGGTATGGCTTCCGAGTCGGCCGCCGCAGCGCGCCCTACACGAATTCTCGACCTAAAGCGAGTAGAATCCCGGACGTGAGTCGGCCGTGAACCTCGCGCGCTTCGCCCTGGATAACGCAAAGGTCCTGATCTTCGTAACGGTCGTGCTGACGATTCTCGGCGTTCGATCCTACCTCGTCACGCCCCAATCGATCTTTCCCGACATGAGTTTCTCGAAGATCGACATCGTCGCCGACGCGGGCGATCTGCCGCCCGATCGCGTGCGCGTCGCGGTCGCGTTGCCGCTGGAAACGGCGATGCAACAACTCGCGCGCGTCACGAAGGTCACCGCGAACTCGAGTCAGGGTTCGGCCGAGATCGTCGTCACCTTCGATCCGAGCACGGCGCCGCAGGCCGACCTCCAGCTCGTCGATCAGGCGATCACGCAGATCCGTTCGTCGCTCGACGGGCTCACGAACATCGAGGCGAGCGCGGTCAATCCCAATAGCGAACCCGTCGTCTCGTACGCGCTCACGTCGAAGACGCTCTCGCAAGCCGTGATGCGGACGATCGCGCTCCATCAGATCGAGCCGAAACTCGTCGGGATCCCGGGGCTCGGCCGCGTCCTCGTGACGGGCGGACCCGATACGGAATTCCACGTGAATCTCGATGCGGGCGCGCTCGCGATCCACGGCATCGGCGCGGCCGACGTCGCGAAGGCGATCGGCGACGCGAACGCCGTGCGCGCCGTCGGCGTGCGCGAATCGCACGCGCAGAAGTACGCGATCGTCGTCGATGCGGGTCTCAAGGATCCGCGTCAGATCGCGGCGCTCGGGGTGACCGACAAGAACGGAACGGTCGTGCCGATCTCCGCGCTCGGCACCGTCGCCGTCGGCGTCGCGCCGGTTACCTATCAAGCATCGTACGACGAAGCGCACGCGGTCGTCATCAACGCGTATCCCGTCGTCGGCGCGGATACCGTGAAGATGGCCGCGGCGCTCGGCGATCGGATGACGGCGATCGAGGCGGCGCTCCCGAGTTCGATCGCCGTCCGCGAGTTCTGGAACCAGACGACGCTCGTCGTGGAATCGCAGAAATCGCTCCGCGACGCGATCCTGCTCGGCGCGCTCCTCGCGGTCGTCGTCATCTACTTCTTCTTGCGCAGTTTCAAGCTCACGCTCGTCGCCGCGGCCGTGATCCCGATCGCGATGGCGATCGCGATCTTCGCGCTCGGCCTCGCCGGACAGACGCTCAACCTGATGTCGGTCGGCGGCCTCGCGGTCGCGGTCGGACTCATCATCGACGACGCGATCGTCGTGATCGAGGCCATCGAGCGCAACATGCGCGAGCATCCCGAACTCTCGCCGCGCGACGCGATCGCGCGCGCGCTCTCGCAGATCGGCGGCGCGATGGCGGCGTCGACGACGACGACCGTCGTCGTCTTCCTCCCGCTCGGCCTGCTCTCGGGCGTGACGGGATACTTCTTCCGCGCGCTCGCGTTCACGCTCTCGACGTCGCTCGTCGTGTCGCTCGCGCTCGCGCTCTTCATCGCGCCGAATATCGCGCAGGCGCTTTTCCGGAAGGGCGCGCCGCACGACGCTCGCGCCGGAGAGAAGCGCGGCGTCCTCGGACGCTACGACGGCGTGCTCGGTTGGGCGCTCGGCCATCGCGTCGTCGTGTACGTCGGTTCGGCGGTCGTGCTCGTCGTGACGGTCCTCCTGTTGACCGCGTTGCCGAGCGACTTCTTACCGAAGATGGACGAAGGTCAGTTCGAGATCGCCTACACGATGCCGACCGGACTCGCGCTCCCGCAAACCGACGCGGCGTCGTTCACGATGGAGCACGTGTTGCTCGCCGATAAATCCGTCTCGTCCGTCGGTCGACTCACGGGCGTCGATTCCAACGGCGTGTCGCCGACGCCGCAAAACAAGGGACTCTTACGCGTCCGGCTGATCGCGGAAAATCTGCGCCCCGGCTACGAGGAACTCAGCGCGAGCCTGCGCGACGCGCTCTCGGCCGAAGTGCCGTCGGCGACGTTCGACTTCCATCAAATTCTCGAAGACCTCATCAACGATCTCTCCGGAACGCCCGCGCCGCTCGAGATCGGCGTCCGCGGACCCGATCTCAAAACGCTCATCGCGATCTCGAACAAACTCGCGGACGATATCTCGCACGTCTCGGGCGTCGTCGATCAGACGGCGGGCGTCTCGTACAACAGTCCGACGCTCCGGCTCGCACCGCGCGCGAGCCGTCTTTCGGCGCTCGGGCTCGCGTCGACCGATTTCGGCGACGCCGTCTCGGCGATCGCGGGCGGTTCCGTCGCGACGTCGGTCAGCGCCTCGAACCAAACGATTCCCGTGCGCGTCTCCGTCGGCGATGCCACGCTCGCGCCGTTCGGCTCGCAACCGCTCTACGCGAAGGGCGGCTCGACCTCGCTCGGCGATCTCGCCGCGATCGATCCGACGACGCTCGCGCCCGACGAGAACGACGAGAACGGTCAACGGATCGTCCGCGTGACGGCCGGATTCTCGGGCGCGTCGCTCTCGTCCGTCATCGCCGGGATCAAAGCGATCGTCGCGAAGAATCCGCCGCCGCCGGGTTATACGGAAGAGATCGGCGGCCAGTATCTCGCACAGCAATCGTCGTTCGCCGAATTCCTCAGCGTCATCGCGATCGCCGTGATGCTCGTCTTCTCGGTCGTCCTCGCGACGTTCAAATCGTTCCGCTTACCGCTCGTCATCCTGACGGCGATTCCGCTCGCGCTCATCGGCGTCGCGCTCGCGCTCTTTCTCACGCACACGGCGTTCAACGTGTCGTCGTTCATGGGCTTGCTCTTACTCGTCGGCATCGTCGTGAAGAACGGGATCCTCTTGATCGACGTCGCGAATCGTCGCCGCGGCGAAGGCGCGTCGCTCGAAGACGCGCTCCTCGAAGCCGGTCGGACGCGACTGCGACCGATCGTGATGACGACGCTCGCCGCGATCGGCGGCCTGCTCCCGCTCGCGTTCGGCATCGGTCAGGGGAGCGAGATGGAGAAACCGCTCGCGATCGCGGTGATCGGCGGCCTCTCGACCGCGACGATCTTCACGCTCGTCGTGATCCCCGTGCTCTACGCGACGTTCATGGGCGATCGCCGCGAGCGTCGCGCGATCGAGACGACGGTCGGAGCGCGCGCGTGATCGCGCTCCTCGCCGCCGCGATCGGCTTCGCGAACCTCGCACCCGACGTCGCGCAGACGGCCGCCGTCACGCATTCGCCCGACGTCGCGGGCGCGAGCGCGCGCATCGATCAGAGCGTCGCCGCGCTCGCGGCGAATCGCGACGGGATCGTACCGTCGATCCTCGCCAACTACGCGCAGATCCCGCAGGGCAATCCGCCGGGTCCGAACGTCGTCTCGCGCATCGTCACGATCGGCCTGCAATCGACCGTCAACGACTTCTTCGCCTACGGCGCGACCGTCCGCGCGGGCGTGCTCGCGCTCGTCGGCGCGCGCGCCGATTACGACGTGGCGGTTCGGACGGAGCGCGTGAAGACCGTCGGGCTCTATTACGACGCGCTGCGCGATCGCGGCATCGCGCGCGCGCGCGAACACGCGCTCGAACTCGCCGAGCGTGCGCTCGACGCGGCGAAGACGCGTTTCGGCGCGGGCGACGCGCCGCGGCTCGACGTCCTGCGCGCCGACGTCGCCGTCGCGAAGGCGACGGCCGATCTCGAAGCCGCGCGCGCGACCGATCAGAATTCGACCGAGGCGCTGCGCGTCGAAACGGGCTTGCCCGCGAACGCCGATCTCGACGCGACGATCGACGACGCGCCCCCGTCGAATCTCGGCGCGAGCGCCGCCCGCGCCACGCGCGCGACGATCCCGGCGGGGACGCGCGGCGACGGCACGTTCGCGACGCCCGTCGCCTCACCGACACCGGATCGCCCGTCCTCGGGTTCGCCGACGGCGACGAACGCATCGGCGTCTCCGAACACCGACGCATCGGCCGCATCGACGGCGGATCCGTCATCGCCGGGACGCGCGGCGGCGCCGTCGTCGACCTCTTTGCCGTTCGCGGATTCTTCATCCTCGGGCTCGGCTTCGACGACGGCCGGTGCCACGGTCGATGCCGCCGCGATCGGTGCTTCGGCGCTGAAGCTTCGCGCCGAAGTCGCCTCGGCCGACGCGGGCGTGAGCGCCGCGCTCGCCACGCGCTCGGCCGCGTCGGCCGCCGGATTGCCCGCGATCGTCGCCTCCGCCGGCGTCGCGTCGGGGACCGACTCCGGCGTTCCGATCGGCGGACCGTCCGTCAACGTGTCGATGACGATCCCCGTGGGCGGCGCGAGCGCGGACAAGCTGCACCAGCAGGGCGCGGTCGTCGCCGAGGCTCGTGCGAAATCGGCCGCCGCGCGGCGCGCCGTGTTGCTCGAAGTCACGGCGACCGCGCGCTCGATCGGCTCGTTGCAACGCGCCGCCGCCGCATCGACGCGCGCGCGCATCGGTGCCGATGCCGAACTCGCCGCGACGGAACTCGGCTATCGGAGCGGCGCGTCGTCGAGTTTCGAACTCGCGAGCGCGCGCGACGTCGACACGCAAGCGCGGATCGACGAGCTCGCCGCGCAATACGACCTCGCGAAAGCGAGAGCCACCTTACAATTGGAGATCGGTCGATGACGAAACCTCGCGCGCGTTTTCCGTTCGCGGCGATCGCGGTACTCGTCGTCGTCGTGCTCGCGATCGGCGCGTGGTTCGCGTTCCGCGCCGGCGGGAAAGCCGCCGCGGGACCCGCGGATTCGGGCGCCGCGGACGTTCCGTCGGTGCCGCTCGCGGACGCGAAGCGCGGAACGCTCGCCCTCACGATCGCCGCGCAAGGACGCGTCGGACCGCCGGCCGGGAGCGATGCCAAGCTCACGATCGCGGGCACGGGGATCCTCGCGACGGTCGACGTGCGGGTCGGCGATCGCGTGCGGGCGGGCCAATCGCTCGCGAGCCTCGATCCGACGGTCCTCGCGAACGCCGTTTCGCAAGCGCGGGCGGACTACGAAGCCGCGAGCGCCACGTACGCGGGCGGAGCCGCGGGCTCGGCCGCGGTCCGCACGGCGCAGTTCAAACTCCGCGCGGCCCTCGCGCATCGCGACGGGCTCCGGCACGGCGGCGAGGCGGCGCTCAGCGACGCGATCGCCGCTCAAGCCGTCGCACGTCAGGCCGCGCTCAAAACGCAGACGGACACGAGCGCGCTCGCGCGCACGCAAACGCTCTTCGCGGGCGGCGTCGCCGCGCGCAAGGACGTCGAAACCGCGCAAGCGTTACTCGCGGCGGACGTCGCGGACCAGCGTAGCGCCGATGCGAAGGTCGCCGCCGCGCGTGCCGGATATACGTCGGCGCTCCGTCAGGCCGATGCCGATCTCGCGCAGGCGCGGAGCGATCTCACGACGGCGCAGGCGCAGGGCGGCAACAACGCCGCGTTGCGCGATTCCGCGCTCGCGAAATTGAACGCGGCTCGTAACGCGCTCGCGGCCGGAACGCTCCGCGCGCCGAACGACGGCGTCGTCGTGGCCGTCCTCAAACGCGCGGGCGAGGCGATCGATCCGACGACCCCCGTGATCGATCTCGCGCCGCCGTTCGATCGACAGATCACGATCGGCGTCCCCGGCAGCGACGTCGCGCGCGTCGCCGTCGGCGACGACGTCGCGCTCAAACTCGTCCGCGAGGGTCGTAGCGCGAGCGGAACCGTCACGGCCGTCGTGCCCGCCGTCGATCCGACCTCGCAGGTGTCGACGGTCGTCGTCAGCGGCTTACCGGCGGGCGCGATCGCGGGCGAGGCCGTGTCGGCCGTCATCACGGTCGGCCACGCCGCGGGGATTCTCGTCCCGAGCAGCGCGGTCGTCACCGACCCGCAAACGAGTAAGACCGTCGTCTTCGTCCGAACGAAGGATCCCAAGCAACCCTTCGCTTCGCGCGACGTCGTCGTCGGCGCCGATAACGGCACGTCGATCGTCCTCGATTCCGGCGTGAGAGCGGGCGAGCGTATCGCATCGCAAGGGGCGTACGATCTGCTCGCCCCCGCCGGAGGCGG
>CAZZXB010000063.1:327-16866 GCA_964658025.1 uncultured Janthinobacterium sp. | reverse complement strand
AGCGGGCGCCCGGATCCGTCGCGCACGTAACCCGAGATCGTCGTCGCGGCGCTCGGTGCGCCGGACGGAGCCGCGGCGGCGGTCGCCGGTTGCGCCGCGGCGGATCGCGCGACCGCGACGTCGCGCGTCGCCGACGCGAGCGCGATCGCGAGCACGAACGCGCGAACGACGAAATACCTCAGCGGATACATCCGAGCTCCAATCCAAAGAGAATCGCCGCATCGGCGGCCGTTGCATGCGAGCATAACGGACGATGCTTAAGGCTGATTTAACGATGGGCGCAGGGTTCGGCCTCGGTCGTGGAAGACAGGGGCCCATGCAGACTCAGGCGACGCTCGAAATCCCGCGGGACGACATGATTCGCGATCGTCGCCGCCTCCATCGCTCGCCCGAGCTCTCGATGGTCGAACACGAGACGGCGGCCTTCGTCGCCGAAGAACTCGGAAAGCTCGGTCTCGACGAGATCCGTACGGGCGTCGGCAAGACGGGCGTGCTCGGGACGCTCGTCGGCGGCAAGCCCGGCCCCGTCACGCTCTTACGCGCCGATATGGACGCGCTCCCGATCGCCGAACTCGTGACGGCCGAGTATCGCTCGCAGCGAGAGGGCGTGATGCACGCCTGCGGTCACGACGGTCACGTGGCGATCCTCCTCGCCGCGGCGCGCACGCTCGCCGCCCGGCGCGACGAGATCCCCGGGACGCTCGTGTTCTGCTTTCAGCCCGGAGAAGAGGGCTACGCGGGCAATCGGTTGATGATCGAGGACGGCGCGCTCGAAGATCCGCACGTCGATCGGACCTTCGCGTTACATCTCTTCAGCGGACTCGACGTCGGCAAGATCGGCGTGCGCGACGGCGCGTTCTTCGCCTCGGCCGACGAGTACACGCTCGTCGTCCGCGGCAAGGGCGGCCACGGCGCGATGCCGCAACTCGCGGTCGATCCGGTCGTCGCGGGCTCGTACTTCGTGACGATGTTGCAGACGATCGTCAGTCGCGAGGTCGCGCCGAAAGATCCGGCCGTGTTCACCGTCGGGAAGTTTCACGCGGGGACGACGTTCAACGTGATCCCCGACGAGGCGACGCTCATGGGAACGGTCCGTTGTTTCGATCCCGACGTGCGCGCCGCGATGCCCCAGCGTCTGGAGCGTATCGCGCGCGGACTCTCCGAGGCGATGCGGATCGATTACGAACTCGACTACCATTGGTCGTATCCCCCGACCGTCAACGATCGTGCGACGAACGACGTCGTCCGCGAGGTCGGCCGCGCGACGCTCGGCGACGCGCAGGTCGTCGAACACGACATCGTGATGTGGGCCGAGGACATGTCGTTCATGCAAGAGCAACGGCCGGGCGCCTACTTCATCGTCGGCGCGCGCGGCGGCGAGGCGACCTCGTTCCCGCACCACAACGCGCGCTTCGATATCGACGAAGGCGCGCTCGAGGTGGGCTACCGCATGATGGTCGCGCTCGGCCTGCGCGGCTGACCGCTCGCGAGAGCGACGATCACGCGAGCGGTACGGCGGCGCGCGCGATCGCTCCGGCGTCGGACGAGCGCTCCACGTTCCAGCACGCGTCCATCAGCGAACGGATCCGCGCGTTCGGCAGGATGCCCTCGGCGAGCCCTTCGAATTTCGTCTCGAGCGCGGCGTCGGTCATCGGCACCTCGACGCTTCCGACGGCGTGTTCGACGAATCGATGGAACGTGCGTCCGTCCCGCAGCACGATCGTCATGTCGACCTGTTGCGCCTCGACGTTCGGAACGACGGTCGCCGTCACGCGTCCTCGTAGCGCGACGACCGTCGGATCGGCGACTGCGCGATCGGAGAACTGCTTCTCGCCGCCCGCGCCTTCGACGAGCGCGACCGCGACCGCGTGGTAGATGCTGAATTTTCCCTGCAGTCCGTCGGTGGGCGTTTTTTTGCCCGTGAGTTCGATGACGAGCGGGTTCACGCGCAGATCGACGCGCGCGATCTCGTCCGCGGTGAGATGATTCGCGTCGCGTAGACGGATCGCCGCGTCGATCGCGGGATGCATGACGATCCCGCACGCGAACGGCTTGTACGTGTTCAGTCGCGTTTCGTAACGCGATCCGAGCCCGTCCGTGATCTGCGCGTAATCCTGTTTCGTGCTGACCGTATTCGCCCAGCCGCGCTTCGCTTCGATCATCCGGTCCGAACTCGTGAAATTCTTACTCGCCAGGAACGCGGCGAAGAGTCCGTTCGCGGCCGCACGGCCGGGATTGAAGCTCTTGTTCATCGAGCCGAACGATTCGCGCAAGCCGACCGGTTGCGATGCGGCGAGCCCGATCGCCCACGTCATCTGCCGCTCGTCGAGTCCGAGCAGTTTGCCGGCCGCGACCGCCGATCCGAAAACGCCCGCGGTCCCCGTGATGTGCCAGCCCACGTCGTAGTGATTGGGATACACGGCGTTTCCGATCCGCAACTCCGTTTCGACGCCGAGAACGAGCGCGTTCGAGAACGCGCGACCGTCGACCGGATGAAATTCGGCGAGCGCGAGGATCGCCGAAACGACGGGACCGCCCGGATGGATGATCGTTTTGAGATGCGTGTCGTCGTAGTCGAAGATGTGGCTGCTCACGCCGTTGACGAACGCGGCGTTCATCACGTCGAAGCGTTCGCGTCGTCCGAGCACGCTCGCTTGCGGCGGTCCGGAGAACGGTGCGAGCGCGGCGGTCGCGATCTCGATCGTGTCGGTCCGCGATCCGCCAACCGCCACGCCGACGTAGTTGAGAAGCGTCCGTCGGGCTTCGCGACGGACGTCCGCCGGCAGATCTTCGTAGCGTGCGCCGACCACGTATCGCGCGAGCGTCTCCGTGACGTGCGGCGGATCGGCGTCCGCGGCGGTCGTGGGCGGCGCGTTCGGCGGCGAACTCGCGGCCGGACCGCCCGCCGAGGCGACGAACGAGGCGGCTGCGCCGTTCCGAATGAAGACGCGACGTGAAGGCGTTGCCATCGCGAGGGCTTCGCGCGGGGCGTCGCGCTCGGCCTGTGCGGCGAGGCCGACGCCGCCCGACGGCGACGGGTTCGGGCACGCATGCCGTCACGCTCGCACCTTACGCGCGACGACGTTGCCGCGCATTTCGCGCAGGGTTCGTTCGTGACGCCGGGATCGTTCGCCGCGTTCGGACGCTTCTCGACGGATCCGGGCGATCTGCCGTCCGATTCCGTTCGGACCGCCGGGAACGACTTGCCGGGATCGCGGCCCGCGCGTTCAGGTTCCCGCGCCGCCCTTTCCGAGATGGACGACGTACTTGAAGATGAAGCGCTGAAGCGTTCGGTACGATGCGGGGCTGCCGTACTCGACGTAGAGTTGGTTCTGGTTTCGGAAGCGCTCGTGGAACGAGACCGCGAGGTCCTCGCCCGGAAGCGCGAATCCGCCCGTACCGTTGATCGCGCGCAAACTCAGCGCGAGTTGCGAATCGCTGCCGAGCGCACGCGAGAGCGAGAGGCGCCGGAGCCACTGCGAGTCGGCGGCGCCGCGATCGGGGTGCAGCGACGTTCCGGCGAATTCGAACGTGACCGAGAGGCCGTCGCGCAGCGCGCGCGTCGTCGAGAGGTCGAGTTGACGCGTGAACGCGGGGACGAAGCCGTTCGTCGCCTGCGGGCACGCGAGCGGTTCGATCGCCGTGCCGGGACACACGACCGCGAAGCGGCCGATCGTGTACGAGGCGTCCGTGAAGGTCGGCGTCCCGTCGCGATAGCCGACTTGGATCTCGTTCTGATCGAACGCGACGTTCGCCGGAGCCGCGTAGGTCGGGAACGCCTCGGCGTAGGTGCGCAACTCGCTCGTCTGGGAGGTGAGGGCGAGGCTCGCGAGATTCTTGAGCGTGGTCTTGACTTGATAGAGCGCGTCCGCCTGACGCGCGGCGCCGCTGCGGTCGACGAAACGATCGACCACGGCCGTGGCGCCGAACGATTTGATCGCGCCGCGTTTGCCGCCGACGCCGTTGTAGATCGCGAACGCGGCGGGACCGCGCGTGTCGTTCTGCGTCGTGTAGCCGTCGATCGGCGCGAATTCGGGGCCGACGTCTTGATACGCGCCGCCGACGTGCCACGGGCCGCGATCGACGATGACCGCGCCGACGAACTCGCGCGCGTCGCGCGTCCGCGCCACGTTCGTGCCGCTCTCGGCCTGGTACGTGAAGACCGGTTGGATCCCCGAGTGGACGTTCTGATAGTCGCCGCCGATCCCGATCGTCGTGTCGCGCACGCCCGCGTGGTTCGCGGAGACGCCCTGCGCGGAGAGCGTGAGCGAGCCGTCCGGCTTCGCCGACGAATAACCGAACGCGCGATCGTCGTAACCGTCGCCGTTGGCGTCGAGCAAGCCGATCGCGCTCGTTCCCTGCGTTCCTTCGATTTTGAATCCCGAATCGAGCACGCCGAGCGACGGCGTGTAGAACATCGTGTTCCCGGTTCCGATGATGCCGATCGACGGCAACGCCTGCACGTAATTCGAGCCTTCCGCGAAGAACGGCCGATATTCGGTAAAGTGCTGTTGGAATTCTTGGGGCGAGATCGTCGTCTGATCGGTTTCGACGTTCGAGAAATCGGGGCCGAGCGCGCCGACGAACGCGAGCGTCCGCGTGAACGGGACCGTGGCATCGAGACCGACGACGCGCGGCGAGAGCGACGTGAACGAACCGGGCGTCGTTTCGAAGATCTTGCGATCGCCGCCGAGGCTCGCGAGACCGTAGACGTCGGCGTACGGCGGCGGCGGTTTGATCGCGGTGGGAAGATCGATCCCGGCGAGTACGGGCCAACGCGTCGGATCGCAGTAGAGCGTCGACGCGAGGGAACTGTTCTGGCAGTAGCCGTTCGAGGCGGCATCGTAGGCCCAACTGTCGTTGTCGTTCGACGCGGCGATCCGTCGCGTGAAGTTGACGCGCCAGCGCTGCTTCACGCGTCCCTGCAGGCGCATCGTCGCGAGCGGGATCGTCATGAGGACGCGATATCCCGTCGCGGTGCGCTTCGTCACGACGGTCCACGGCGGCTGATACCGCGACGATTCGGTCGAGAATTCGTAGCGGACGCCGAGCGGCGTCGCGGTGAAGGCGTAGGTTCGCGAGTTGTTGCCGCTCGTGTCGAACGCGACCGAGACCGAATCGTCGAGGCCGTAGCCGACGTCGTTCGTGCCCTGCGTCTGCGTGAGCGGCACGCCGTGCTGATCGCAGTCGAAGCCGACGTACGCCGAAACGTCGTCGTAGAGGAGGTAGACCGTCGTCGCGAAGCGCGACGGCACGCGCGACGTGAGGTTCTCGAACGCGGACGCGCGGACCGCCGTGGCCCAGATCGGATCGGAAAAATCGGCGACGTTCGGCGGCGGATGCGCGGCCTTTCGCGCGACGACGGCGCTTCCCGGAGCGACGGTCGCGCGCGCGTCGAGCGGACAGCAAAAAAACACGACGCTCGCAAGCGCGGCGATTCGAAGGCGGAACACGACGGATATACGGGCGGTGCGACCCGATGTTTCGCACCGCATGTGGTCGGCGCGTGCCGTGCGACGTCGGCGGCGGTCGCGCGTCGCGGTCCCGTTCGCGCGATCGCACGGTGAGGCGATCGCTCGCGCGCGTTTGAGGCGACGCCCGCGAGCTTATAACGTTGGCAGCCGTAAAGGAGATACGATGGCCCCGATACCCGAGGCGCCCGGCCGTCCGGACGAAGATGCCACCGATGCGAACGCCGATCCGCGCGAGCGCGTCGACGAATCCGAAGAAGTGGATCCGAAGAGCGGTCTTTCCGACGACCCGCGCGTCGATCCGCATCCGCCCGGATCGGACGGGACCGGACCCGCCTGACCGCCTGGCGAGTCCCGCGAAACGAGCGCTCGCCGCACGCGCGAACGGCGGCCCCGAACGTCCGGACGCCCGTGGAGTCCGTCGCCGATCCCCGCGTTCGTGCGGCCGCGTTTTGCGGGACCGGCCGAAAAATCGGCGCTCGACGTGAAGCCGAGCGGAGCGCGAGGTTCCGAACGCTCGCGCGCCGCGCGTTCGACGCATGTGGCGAGGCGGCGTGCGACCGTGCGGCATTCGCTCATGTGGATTCGACAAATGGCGAATGACGGGCGTGCCGAGTAGGCCCTAAAGTATAGTCTCCCTTCGGCATCCCGCCGCCGTCTCGAACGAGGATCCGCCATCTCGCACGATTGTTCGGGCGGTCCGACCGCCTCCGCATCCCTCCCGCCCGAAGAGCACGACGCGTGCGGCGTCGGCTTCATCGCCGATCTCGGCGGCTCGGCGACCCACGCCGTGATCGAACTCGCCCTCTCGGGCGTCGGCGCGATGATGCATCGCGGCGCGCGTTCGGCGGACGGCCGGACCGGCGACGGCGCGGGCATCCTCTGCGAGACGCCGCGCAAACTCTTCGCGCGCGATCTCGCGAACGTCGACATTCGCGCGAACGCGAACCATCTCGCGGCGATCTGTCTCTTCCTTCCGCGCGAGCCCGATGCGGCGGCCGCGGCGCGCGCGGCGATCGAGGCGCGCGTCTATTCGCTCGACGTCACGCCGCTGCGCTGGCGTTCGCCGCAAACGCACGACGACGTGCTCGGCGCCCAGGCGTTGCTCACGCGTCCCAACTACGAGCAGCTCATCGTCGACATGGGCCCGGGGAACGTCCGCGAGCGGATGCGCACCGCCGCGCGGATGGTCGAGAAGAGTCTGCGCGAGTTCGGACCGAGCGCGGCGTTATTGTCCTGCTCCGCCACGTCGGTCGTCTACAAGGCGCTCCTCTCCTCGGACGAACTCGGCGCGTACTTCGACGACCTGCGCGACGACGCGTTCGCGTCGCGCTTCGCGCTCTTCCACCAACGCTTCTCGACGAACAGTTCGCCCGCGTGGCGGCTCGTGCAGCCCTTCCGGCACATCGCGCACAACGGCGAGATCAACACGATCACCGGGAACCGCGCGTGGCTCGAAGCGCGCGGCGTGCGCGTCCAGGCGGGTTCGAGCGACTCGTTCGATTTCAACACCGCGGTCGACGCGATGGTCGGCGCGGGATATCGCGTCGACGAAGCGGTCGACATGCTGCTCGCGCCCGCGATCGATCGCGACGATCCGCGATTGCGTGCGTACTACGACGCGCACGTACCGACGGTCGAGCCGTGGGACGGCCCGGCCGCGATCGTGTTCGCCGACGGCGACACGGTCGGGGCGGCACTCGACCGGACGGGCCTGCGGCCGCTACGGTGGTTACGCACGGCGTCGAATAAGGTGCTCTGCGCGTCGGAGGCGGGGATCGTCGATTTCGGAGACGACGACGTCGTGCAACGCGGGCGTCTGGGGCCGGGCGGTCGGCTCATCGTCCGTTTCGCGTCGGGCGAAGTCGTCGCGACCGAGCAATTCCGCAACGAACGGCGCGAGCGCGCCGATTTCCGCGACGTCGTCGGAAGCTGGACGTTTCCGCTCGACGACCGCGTCGACGGCGCGACGCATACCGACACGACGGCGCAACTCCATCGCTTCGGATGCACGCGCGAAGAACTCAAGGACGTCGTCGGCGTGCTCGCGTCGGCGGCGGAACCGACGTCGTCGATGGGCGACGACGCCTCGCTCGCGTTCTTCGAACGACGGACGCCCGTCGCGGAATATCTGCGCGAACGCTTCGCGCAGGTGACGAATCCGCCGATCGATCCGCTGCGCGAATCGCTCGTGTTCGATCTGCGCGCCTGGGTCGGTTCGGGCGACATCAACGGCGACATTCCGGCGGCGAGTTCGATCGTCGCGCTCGCGAGCGGGATCCTCTCCGAAGTCGATTTCGACGCGCTGCGCTTCGACGCGCGACTCGTGCAACTCGCGGTGCCGCTGGCCTTCGGCGACGTCTCCCTGCGCGCGCGCCTCGTCGCGATCTGCGACGAAGCCGAACGCGCGGTGCGCGAGGGTACGTCGCTCGTCGTCCTCGACGACCGGCCCGACGCCGCGAGCGTTCCGGCGTTGCTCGCCACGGGTGCGGTCCATCAGCGCCTCGTGCAACGCGGCCTGCGCATGCAGGCGTCGATCGCCGTCGCCGACGGCGCGGCGCGCGACGCGCACGCGATCGCGGCGCTCTTAGGCGTCGGGGCGAACGTCGTGACGCCGTGGCTCGGCCTGCGCGCCGCGAGCGAATCGGGGACGGGCGTCGCCTATCTCGGCGGCTTGCGCGCCGGTCTCTTGAAGATCATGGCGAAGCTCGGCATCTGCACGTTGCGCTCGTACGTCGGCGCGCAGACGTTCGAATCGATCGGCCTCCACGGCGAGATCGTCGAACTCTGTTTTCCCGGGATCAAGGCGCACGCGCCGGCGTTACGCTTCGCGGCGATCGAATCCGACGTCCGCACGTGGTACGCCGCGTCGCGCACGGGCGACCCGCTCCCCGATCGTGGCACGTTCCGTTTCCGACGCGAGGGCGTCCGCCACGCGTTCGATCCGGGCGTCATCAAGAATCTGCGCGCGAGCGCGATGAACGGCGATTACGCCGCGTTCGAAAAGCTCTCCGACGCGATGGAAGCGCGCGAGCCCGTGGCGCTCCGCGATCTCATCGAGGCCAAACCGCTTCGCGATCCGATCCCGCTCGACGAGGTCGAACCGATTTCGGAGATCGTGCGGAATTTTGCGACCGCCGCGATGTCGCTCGGCGCGCTCGCGACCGAGGTGCACGCCACGATCGCCCGCGCGGCCAACCGGATCGGCGCGAAGAGTAATTCCGGCGAAGGCGGCGAGCAGACCGATCGGTACGATCGCACGGTCGATCGCGGCCGCAGTAAGATCAAGCAGGTCGCCTCCGGTCGGTTCGGGCTCGGCGCCGCGTACCTCGCGAGCGCGGACGAAGTCGAGATCAAGATGGCGCAGGGTTCGAAGCCGGGCGAAGGCGGACAGATTCCGGCGCACAAGGTCACGGCCGAGATCGCGACGCTCCGCGGCGCGCAGACGGGTCAGGCGCTCATCTCGCCGCCGCCGCACCACGACATCTACTCGATCGAAGATCTCGCGCAGCTCATCTACGATCTGCGTCGCGCGGCGCCGCACGCGCGGATCGCGGTGAAGCTCGTCGCGCAGTCGGGGATCGGCTACGTCGCGAGCGGCGTCGCGAAGGCCGACGCCGACGCGATCCACATCTCGGGCCACGACGGCGGGACGGGCGCCTCACCGCTCTCGTCGATCAAACACGCGGGTCTGCCGTGGGAGATCGGGCTCGTGGAGACGCATCACGCGCTGCTCGCGAACGGCCTGCGCTCGCGCGTGAAGTTACGCGTCGACGGCGGCTTCAAGAGCGGCCGCGACGTCGTGCTCGCGACGTTACTCGGTGCCGACGAATACGGATTCGGCAGCGCGTTACTCGTCGCGCTCGGATGCATCTACGCGCGTCAGTGTCACAAGAACACCTGTCCCGTCGGGATCGCGACGCAAGATCCCAAGCTCCGCGCGAAGTTCGCGGGGACCGACGACGAGGCGGTCGCGTTTCTCGAATTCGTCGCGAACGACGTCCGGCGTCGGCTCGCGGCGCTCGGCGCGCGTTCGCTCGAGGAGATCCGCGGTCGTAGCGATCTGCTCCGGCGCAAGGACTACGCCGACGAGCGCCTGCACGAGATCGATCTCTCGGAGATCCTCCGGCTCCCCGAACGGCCGCAGACCGAGCGGCGCGCGCTCGCGGAGCCCACGCACCTCGACGATCTCGTCCCGCGTCCGTGGGCGAACCGCCGCGAGGCCTGGCACGCGACGCCCGAACTGCCGATCTCGCCGATCGATCGCGCGGTGGGGACGCGGATCGCGCACGAGTTCGCCGCGCGTCGGGCCGCGGGCGGGGATCCCGGAAACCTGACGATCCGCTACCACGGGTCGGCGGGTCAGAGTTTCGGCGCGTTTCTCACGGACGGACTCTCGCTCGAACTCGCGGGCGACGCGAACGATTACGTCGGGAAGAGCATGGAGGGCGGCCGCATCACCGTTCGCGGGTTCGAAGTCGGACGCGACGCCGAACCCGCCGTCGGCAACGCCTGTTTCTACGGCGCGCGCGGGGGCGAGGGTTTCGTGCGCGGAGGCGCGGGCGAACGGTTCGGCGTCCGCAACAGCGGTGCGTCGCTCGTCGCCGAGGGCGCGGGCGATCACGCGGCCGAGTACATGACGCGCGGCGTCGTCGCGATCCTCGGACCCGTCGGGACGAACGTCGCGAGCGGGATGAGCGGCGGAACGCTCTACCTCGCTCCGGGCGGCCGGATCGACCCGGGCGCGCACGGCATCCATTTCGGACCCAACGCCTGCGTCGTCGGCGCGATCGACCCGAACGAAGCCGACGCCTCAGAGTTGCGCGCGTTACTCGAACGCTACGCCGACGCGACCGACTCGCCGCGGGCGCGCGGGATCTTGGAACAGTGGCCGCGCTCGCTCGCGGAGTTCGTGCGGATCACGAACGCGAAACCGACGCCGCCGAGCGAACCCGCGGCGTCCGAGAAGACGGAGACCGAAGCGTCGCCCGAAGCCGTCGTCGCCGGCTGAGGTCGCGACGGAGCCGGGGAGCGGTCGTCCTTAGCGGCGACCTTCCTCGATCGTCATGACCCAGCGGACGGCGCGCGCGTACTGCTCGAGTTCGCGAATGGTACGTTGGAGGTGCGCGAAGCTCGAATCGTAGACGGCCCGTTTTCCGCGCGAGTCGTCCTGCGATTTGACGAAGCGGCGCGCGGAGGCGAGCTGCCGCTCCACGTGATCCCAGCGCGAATGGAGCGTGAGCTCCGAGGCATCGGGGAGCCGATCGATGAGCGGCGGCGCGGCCGATTCGGGATGCCGCATCGCGAACTCGAGTCTCGCAAGGACGTAGCCCGTCGTCGTCGTGATGAACGACCCTAGTAGTTGCACGAGGCGCACTTCCATTGCACCATCATATTTCAACCGGCCGCGCCGCCATACCCACTCGACCGAGGCTTTGTTCCGAGGTCCCCTGAAAAGCGATGGCACATGCACGATTCGTCACGCAGATACGTGATCGTCGGAAACGGTTACGCGGGAACGACCTGCGCCGAACAACTCCGCAAGCTCGATCCGACCGCGTCGATCCACATGTTCACGGACGAGGCGTACCCGCTCTACAATCGCATCGCGCTGCCGCCGCTCTTGCGCAAGCAAGTAACGCAGGCGAAGGTGATGATCCGCGATCTCGCCTGGCACGAAAAACACGGGATCGAGCTCCACCTACGCACGCGCGTCGATCGCATCGACGCGGAGGAGAAGGTCGCGTACGCGGACGGCGCGTCGTATCCGTTCGACGCGTTACTCGTCGCGACGGGCGGCCGCCCGAACACCTCGGACGCCCCCGGTTCGGCGGGCGCGCACAATCTCTACAATTTTCAGTACATGGACGACACGCTCGCGATCTCCCGGCAGCTCGAAACGGCGAAGAGCGCGGTCGCGGTCGGCGGCTCGTTCATCGCGTACGAACTCGCCGAGGCGTTCGCGTCGCGCGGGGTCGAGACGCACTGGCTCGTCCGCGGTCCGCGGTTCTTGCGGCGGATGCTCGACGAGATCGCGGGTGAGATGGTCGACGAAGCCGCGCGCGCCGACAACGTCCACGTCCACTACGACGACGAGGTCGCGTCGTTCGCGCGCTCCAACGGTTCGATCGCGAAGGTCGTGACGAAGAAGGGTCTCGAGATCGCGACCGATTGCGTCGGGATCGGTCTCGGCCTCACGATGAACACGGAGATCGTCGAAGGGACGGGGATCGACGTGAAGACGGGGATCGTCTGCGACGACCGCCTCGAAACCGGGGTGAAGGGCATCTTCGCCGCGGGCGATATCGCCGAGTTCTACGATCCGACCGCCGAGATGAACTATCGCATGGGCACCTGGAACAACGCGGGCGCGCACGGCAAGGTCGTCGCGATCAACATGGCCGGCGGCGACGAACGCTATCACGACGTCCCCGAATACTCGTCGAAACTCTTCACGGGACAGACGATCACGCAATTCGGCATCTCGCCCGAATACCGCGGCGATCTCGAGACCGTCCGCAAGATCGACCGCGAGAAGAAGCACTACCGCGCGCTCTTCTTCAACGAAGGCCGTCTCGCCGGATGCGTGATGATCGGTAAGGGCAACCGCGCCGGGAAGCGCCGTTACTTGGACGCGATCAAGGCGAAGACGGTGTTCCCCCAAAGCGAGTTCGAATCGCTCCTCGATTGGACGGCCGACTAGTTCGGAACGATCCAGGTCGTGCCGTCGGCATCGAACCACCACGTGAAACGCGACAGAACTTCGCTCCCGAGAATACCGTCGATTGCAAAGTAGGTGTCGTCGCCCGGGCGGTCCTCTTCGACTTCGGCCGGACCCGCAAAGTGTCGTCCGAACGCGAAGAGATCGTCGAACGCGACCGCGCGGACGGTGATGCCGCCCTCGAGGTAATCGATCCGACTCGTCTCGCCGCGGTGCGAGAGTCCGTCGCGTGCGAGCGCCTCGGCGGAACGCGATACGAAGCCGCGTCCGAGCACGATCTCGGACGATCCCGTGTCGATGACGAAGCGCGATCCGTTCGCGGCACCGAACGACGCGGAGACGAGGGGCATCCCTTCACTCCAGTCGATCGCGACGGGTCTCGCGTCGTCGGGCGGTTTCGCACCGGGCGGGGCGATGCGAACGGTCGCGCCGCGATAGTCGATCCGGATCGTGCGCCCCTGGAAAAAATCTTCGCCGACGATCGCCATCGGAGCGTCGCCCGCGACGACGAGGGCGGGCACGCTCCGACCGATCGAAACGTTTCCGATGGTTATCGACGGGACGATCGCATGACCGAGGGCGATGTCCAGGTGCAGCGCGCGCGCGAGCGCTCGCGAGATCGTCGTTTGCGGCGTTCCCGTGTCGAGGACGGCATCGATCGCGTCGCCTCCGAAGCGAGCGGCGACGAAGGGTTGGAGATACCGATTGAAGACGACGGGGACGTCGTACGGCGCCGTCGTCGGCACGAACGTCGCCGCACGCGAGGCCGGCACGGCGACCTCGGAATCGCTCACCGATCGTGTCGTGACGGCGGCGACGACGACGTCGAGATCGGTCCCGCCACCGCGAACGTGCCACGCGAACGGTCGTCTGACGCCCCCGACGGTGCGCTCGTCGTCGAAGGTGATCGATTCGGTGCGCGAGCCCTCGCGCGAGATCTCGCGCGTCGGAAAGCCCGTCGCCTTATCGACGTAGACGAAGTGTGGGAACTCGTGCTCGCCGAGCGCGCGAAAGACGAAACAGGGCGCGGCGCCCGTCGTCTCGCCGAAGAGCGTCACGTCGGACGCGCGAAAGCCGACGATCGCGATCGGCCAGCGATCGAGATCGTCGCCTTGGACGTCGCTCTGGACGAACCGCACCGATCCGCGGGGCGTCTCGCGCCAACGCCGACCGTCCCGGCGGCCTTGCGCGTACGATTCGCCCGCGATATCCGTCCGCGCGACGAAGTCTTCTCCGCGAATGGTGCGCGTGCTCGCGAACGTTCGCTCGCCGACGCGAAGCTCGAGCGACTCGGAGCGCTCGGCGTATGCCGCCTGCGGCGACCCCGCGTCGGCGCGCACGTCGGCGAGCGCTTCGGCGAGCGTGACCGTCGGCGCGGCGATCCCCCGCGGATGCCAATCGTCGAGAACGTCCGCATTCGCGCGTCCGCCCGTCGCGAGCGCGAACGTCGCGAGTCCCACGACCGCGGCGAGGCGGAGCGTTGGACGGGCCCGCGTTCTGCCACCCGTATCTACGGAGGTGGGAAGCGTCGCGCGGCCGCCCGTCGATCGTGAAAATCGCACGTGCGATCCAATAAACGAATAATCGCGCGCGCGAGCCGCGATCGGATCGCGGCCGGCGTGCGTTCGGGCGCGTTTCGCGATGGTCGCGCGGGCGCCTTCGCGCCGGCAACGTTAGCGGGTGCTCGAGGTGACTCCCGGAACGCCGAGCGGGGCGTCTTCGAAAATCTCGAGACAGCGATCCACGAGTCGTTCGGGATCCTCGTCCTCGACGATCCGCGCGCCCGTCTCTTTTTTCGCGAGCTTCGCGATCGCGTCGAAGTCGTCTGAGAGGCCGCCCGAGTGCGAGAGGATGCCGATGAGCTTGCCGTCGTCGTAGGCGATCGCGAACTCGCCGAGCGTGCCGCTGCGGCCGCCGATGAAGAGGACGATGTCGGAGCTCTGCACGTTCTGCACCTCGCGACCCATCGGTCCCATGCCCGTGAACGCGACGACGTCGTGGGGTTCGAGGGGCGAGGCGTAGGCGTCGACGTGCTCGGCCCGGTTCCGCGCGGGCGAGATGCCGACCGTCAGACCGCCGGCATCGTGGGCGCCGCGCGCCGCGGCGTCGGGCAGCCCCGGGCACGCGCCCGTCACGGTCACGCAACCGCGCTCGGCGATCCGCCGGCCGACGCGGTAGGCGCGATCGACGTGCTCGCGCGCGATCGCACCCCCCGAAGACCCCATCACGCCGATCTGCGTTTTCACGACTCGGGCGATTCCGGGATGGAACGCGCGGCCCTCTCGTCAAACCGGACGTGATGCTCGGCGAGATGGAACGCGAACTCCAAGCGGCGGTCGGCGCCCGCTACTGTCTGTCCGACACCGCGTCGCTGCGGATGTACGAATGCGACGGGCTCACGGGGACGCGCGTGCGCCCGCGTTTCGCCGTCTTGCCGGCGACGACGGCCGAAGTCGCGAGCGTCGTACGCGTCGCGGCGAAGCACGGACTGCCGATCGTGCCGCGCGGTGCGGGGACCGGACTCTCCGGCGGCGCGGTCCCGGTCGAGGGGTGCCTCTCGGTCGTGATGACGCGGATGGATCGGATCCTCGAGATCGATTTCGAGAACCGCCGGATGCGCGTGCAGCCGGGGGCGATCAATCTCGACGTCACGCGCGCGGTCGCGGAGCACGGGTACTATTACGCGCCCGATCCGAGTTCGCAGAGCGTCTGCTCGATCGGCGGGAACATCGCGGAGAACTCGGGTGGCGCGCACTGCCTCAAATACGGCTTCACGGTCAATCACGTCGTCGCGGCGACGGTCGTCCTCGCGGACGGGACCGTCGTCGAACTCGGTTCCGCGGCCGCCGATCCGCTCGGTTACGATCTCATGGCGGCGGTCGTCGGGAGCGAGGGGATGCTCGGCATCGTGACCGAGGCCGTCGTGAAGATGTCGCGCGCGGCCGAGCTCACGCGCACGTTCTTCGCGACCTTTCCGTCGACCGACGAAGCGGGCGCGTGCGTCTCGGAGATCGTCGCCGCGGGGATCGTCCCGGCGGCGGTCGAGATGATGGACGCGCTCGCGATCGAGGCGATCGTGAAATCGACGGGCGTCGATTGGCCGCTCGACGTCGGCGCCGCGATCCTCATGGACGTCGACGGCACGCGCGCCGAGGTCGAGCACACCGCGTCCGCCGCGGTCGCGATCGCGGAGGCGTCCGGCGCGATCGAGGTACGCATGCCCGCGAACGACGCCGAACGAGCGCTGATGTGGAAGGGCCGCAAGGGCGCGTTCGCCGCGATGGGTCGCGTGAGTCCGAATTATTACGTTCAGGACGGCGTCATCCCGCGCTCGGAGATCGCGGTCGTCCTGCGCGAGATCGCGGCGGTCGTGGCCTCGGTCGGATTGCGCGTGGCGAACGTCTTCCACGCGGGCGACGGCAACCTGCATCCGCTCGTGCTCTACGACGCACGGATCGCGGGTCAGGAAGCGGCGGCCGAACACGCGGCGGGCGAGATCCTGCGGATCTGCATCCGCCACGGCGGCTCCGTGACGGGCGAACACGGCGTCGGCATCGACAAGGCCGCGTACCTCGGCGAGCAATTCGGCGACGCCGATCTCGAGACGATGAACTACGTGCGGTGCGCGTTCGATCCCGCGCGCACGTTCAATCCCAACAAGGTCTTCCCGACGCCGCGGCTCTGCGGCGACCGTCCCGGCGTCTACGCGCCGACGTCGCCCGAACTCGCCGGGACGGCCGGCCGTGGCTGAGACCCTCGCCCCGCCCGAAACGCTGACGCCCGCATCGCTCGACGACATGGCGTCGACGTTCGCGGACGCCGCCGAGCGCGGGCTCGCGCTCGTCGTCGCGGGCGGCGGAACGGAAGCGGGGTTCGGGTATCCGGCGGAACGCGTCGATCGGATCGTCTCGACCGCGCGTCTCGATCGAACGATCGATTACGCGCCGGCCGACATGGTGATCGAAGTCGAAGCCGGCACGACGCTCGCCGCGCTCGACGCGGTCGTCCGTCCGCGCGGTCAGCGCCTCGTGCTCGACGTCCCGCAGCCGGAACGCGCGACGATCGGCGGCGCGATCGCGACCGGCCGTTTCGGTCCGCGTCGCGCGCGCTTCGGCGCGCCTCGCGATCTCATCGTCGGGATCTCGCTCGTTCGCGCCGACGGCGCGCGCGTGCGGGGCGGCGGGAAGGTCGTGAAAAATGTCGCGGGGTTCGATCTTCCCAAGATCGCCGTCGGTTCGCTCGGAACGCTCGCCGCGATCGCGACCGTCACGCTCCGGCTCCATCCGTTACCGGAGACGACCGCGGCCGTCGCGATCGCGGGATGCTCGGCGCTCGCGGTCGAGTCGA